>JANYJV010000019.1 GCA_025361725.1 Acidimicrobiia bacterium
CATGTTCGTGGAGAAGGTCCGGGATGTGGTCGGGCTCTACATGAACCCGCCCGAACACGCAGTCGTCTTGTGTGTTGACGAGAAGGCGAGTATCCAAGCATTGGATCGGACCCAACCGTCGTTGCCGATGCGACCAGGACAAGTCGAGCGACGCACCCACGACTACGTACGTCATGGCGTGACGGACTTGTTCGCCGCCCTGAACCTCGCGACCGGCCAGGTCACCCATGAGACCCGACCGCGGCATCGTGCGGTCGAGTTCATCAAGTTCCTCGACACGATCAACACCGAGGTGCCCGCCGAGTTCGACGTTCATGTCGTGCTCGACAACTCGAGCACGCACAAGACGCCCGCAGTGCACCGCTGGCTATTGCGTCACCCGCGGGTCACGTTCCATTTCACCCCGACGAGCAGCAGCTGGCTGAACCTCGTCGAACGCTGGTTCGGCGAACTCACCCGCAAACTCCTACAACGATCCGCGCACACGACCGTCGCCGCACTCACCGCAGACCTCAACCACTGGATCGAAGCCTGGAACGAGAACCCCAAACCATTCGTCTGGCACAAGACCGCCGACCAGATCCTCCACGGCCTCAAGAAATATCTAACGAACCTCTGACGCAGGTCACTAGACGGGGTGCGAGCGACACGAAGGTTCAGGAGCCAAAGCCCTCGGGTCGGCGGAGTATGAACTGATCGGCGAGAACGGCATCGAACTCGCATTCGCTGCTCGCCGCCCATTCGTCGACCGCTTTCGTTACACCACCCTTCCACCAGCCGAATGAGCCGTAGTCATCTCCGACCACGTACCCGCCCGGCCGCACCAACGGTGTGTATGCACGCAAGTCCGCGAGCACGTATTCGTAGTCGTGGTTGCCATCGACGTACACCCAATCGAAGTGTCCGGACGCGAACTCGCTTGCTGCCTCCACCGACTGGGCGCGGTGGATCTGAACTCTGTTGCTCGTGATCTCGGAAGCAAAGCGGCGTTCCACGCCCTCGTAGACCGCATCCATGTCCTCTTGAGACTTCGCAACCGACCCCCCGAACCACGACCGGTCGAACTGGGGCTGGAAGGCCCACGGGTCGATGAGGTGGAGTACGGCAGGTTGTGCACCGGCCAGGAGCCGAGCCGTGAAATCTCCACGCCAGACACCGATCTCCGCGCCCGTTCCCCCACGCGGCAGCCTCCTGATCAGTTCGTCGCGGGCAGCCGACCGGCTCCGAGCACGATTCCAGCCTTGAAAACGACCTATTACCGCTGTAGCGATGCCCATGGGATGTTCCATTTCTGTTGCGATCGCATTGATCTCGGAAACATCAGAACGTACCTGGGCGCGTCGCGGCAGTCGAGCTGCGCCGTTGGCAGCGACGGTGAACCGGGTGTCAGCGGCCATGAGATCCTGCCCAGAGGTGGCCGTGTAGCTGCCCGAGCGTGGCCAATCACCGACACGCTCGGCGCCACCACGCTCGGCGACCTCCAGTACGGCTACAACCTGAACGGACGACGCAACGGCCTCGGCGGTAGTTACGCACGTACCGGTCTGCCCGTCACGTTCAGCGGCACCTACAACAGCGCCAACTGGCTTGGCCTGACTCGTCGCCGCGCTCCAAGCCCACGCCGCCACTGTCGGACCCGCATGCGGATAGTGCACACGTCGCATGACATGAACCGCGGATCGTCAACGCACTTCAACAACCAACGCGACATCCTCGTTAGCTGAGCGCAGGGCGATACGACGACTCCACCGGAACGATGTCCTGACGGGCAAGAGTTACCCTCGCGACCTTCACGCGCCGGCGCGGCCTCAGGGGACCAGAATGATTGAAGGGCATACGCCGCTGGCGGCAGCGGAGGCGCGCCGTCGGGGTGACATCCAGGGCTTACGGGCCGTCGCGGTGTTGCTCGTCGTCGCGTTCCACGCAGGACTCGCGGTATCCGGCGGCTTTACCGGCGTCGACGTCTTCTTCGTCATCTCCGGATTCGTGATCACGGGCATGCTCGTCCGGGAGCATTCGAGTAATGGACGCGTGAGCTTCGCAAACTTCTACAGTCGGCGCGCCCGCCGGATCCTGCCCGGGCTGGCCCTCACCGTGACGGTCACCTGCGTGCTCGCGTTCATGGCCGTCAGCCCGTTGAAGGCGAAGGCGTCTACGGCCCGGACCGGCCTCTCGGCGATGTTCTCGCTCGCCAACGTCTACTTGCTCCGCCACAAGACCGGGTACTTCGGTGTCGACCAACAGGCGAACCCCCTGCTCCACACCTGGTCACTGTCGGTCGAAGAGCAGTTCTACCTCGTCTTCCCGGCTCTGCTGGCGGTCACGTGGTGGTGCTCACGCCGAACTCGCCGCAACGCCTCCCGGCTCATCACGGCGACCACGGTCGTGGGCATCACTACGGTCGCATCGTTCGCTTACTGCCTCGTGAGAACGAGCCCGGGCCCGGCGGCCGACGGCTCCGTCGGCACATTCGCTTTCTACATGGCGCCGACTCGCGTCTGGGAGTTCGGAGCCGGCGCCCTCGTGGCACTCTCTCTGCCGCTCGTCCGCAAGATCCCGGCCCGCGTGGCGATGGTCCTGGGCGGGTTGGGTCTCGTCGTCGTCGGTGCGGGTGCGTTTGAGATCAGTTCGACGACCCGCTTCCCAGGCACGGCGGCGTTGCTCCCGGTGGTGGGGACCTGTCTGCTCCTGGCCTCGGGCGCAGTTTGCTCGTCCGGGATCAGCGCCGTGCTGTCGCACCGTTCGTTGCAGTGGATCGGCGACCTGTCGTTTAGCTGGTATCTCTGGCATTGGCCGTTCATCGTCTTCGCCGCGGCCCTATGGCCCGACAGTGGCACCGGGCTCGGCGTCGTCGCAGCTGTGGCGTCGCTCGTTCCGGCGTGGCTTGCCTACCGGTTCGTCGAGAATCCGATCCGTCGCGATGCTCGCCTCGGCGGACCTCGGGCTCTGGTCCTCGCTGGCGTGTGCGTTGCCGTCCCGGTGGTCGCGTGTGCTGCGCTGGCGAAGATCGATATCGTCGGCCACTCACCCGAGGTGGTCGGGTTCATCGCCGCTGCGGAACACAAACATGCCGACGGTATCCGCCATTGTGCGAGCGGGCTACCGATCGACCGAGAGCCAGCGACCTGCACCTGGCACGTCGCGAACAACCGCGGCACCATCGTGCTGGTCGGCGACTCCGAGGCGGGAATGTTCGGGGAGCCGGCAGCCCGGGCCGCGAACCGTCTCGGCTATGACTTCCTCCTCGGTACCCGACACGGGTGCGGTTTCGCCGAGGTGCTCGTCCTACAAACGGAGGCCGGCCCGGGGTGCATCGACTACGTGCAGCGGTCGGTGGCGTACCTGCTACGAACGCGCCCAGCACTTGTCTTGATGGCATCGTCGGTTCCGTACATCCTCAACCCACCCGACGTCGTGTTCCAGAGCCCCGACGGCGGCGCTCGATCGAACTCTCCGGCGGCCAAGGCACAAATCTGGTCGGAAGGCGTTCGGAAGGCGGTACTGCCACTCGCACGAGCGGGGATCCCGACGGTGGTGATCCACACGATCCCACAGTTCGTGAGCTGGAGCCCGGACTGTGCAGCGATCCGCGTCTACCTCGACGTGGGTTCGTGTGGTGCGTGGAAGCCGCGTGCGCTGTCCGACTCCGGGCGGCGACGTTCGCGTCTCGCCGAGGACGCGGCCGTCCGGGATCTCCCGAAGGCCGCCACCGTGGACTTCGCCGACCAAATCTGTTCCCCACGCGTTTGCCGGATCGAACGCAATGGCCTCTGGCTCTACAGAGACGGGACCCACCTGAGCTGGGCCGGAGCGTTGACGTTGGTGGACGACTTCTCGAAGCTGATCGAAGCGCATGGCACCCCGAGGCTGTCGGGTACGCCGAGCTCACCGGGTGGATCGCGGACCGGGAGCTGATCCCCTCGGCGCGAAGGGTCTTCGTCCTAACGCGCGAGGAGGCTCCCGCGGTCAATCCCGAGTCAACCGGTCGCAGGCCCAGACATGACTGACGTGCGCCGCGATGCGATCGAGCCCTCGCGCTGGCTCGGGCACGAGCACCGACTCAGGTCGGGTTCGCTCGCCAATGACGGTCGGAACACCATGGACGCATCCGATTTCGCTCGGGACCATCCAAGAACAGCGGAAGCAGCGGGCCGCCCAGTCATAGCCGAGCGTGACGTCAGCGCTGCATGGCCCAGCACCGACTCACGACACCGACGTCGGCATCGCGAATCGAACCTCTCGAAGGCTGTCACCACTCCCGCCTATTCGGAGCCGGCTCCAACGGCCCACGCGTCGCGTGGTCGCCGACGCGAAAGCGAACTACCGGCGCGGCCCGCGGCGTGTGTATCGGCCGTGGATCGCGGAGCCGGTTTGTGGGCCCAGCGGGATTGGGGCCAGGGCCCGACGGTCTGCGGTCGGGGAACGAACTTGTTCTGCGCGTGGCTGGGCTGGTCGCGGACCAGGGTGGTGTTCCCGACATGGGACCGGACCCTGCCGACCGTCATCGGCTCGCTCGATCGGGCGATGCGAGAGTTCGGTGGCGCTCCGACGTGTTGGTTGACCGACAACGAGAAGACCGTGACTGTCGATCATGTGGCCGGGATCGCGATCCGCAACACGCTGATCGTGGAGGCCGGACATCTCCACCGCCTGCCAGAGGTTAGGTCTTGCCCGACAGGACATCGTTCCGGTGGGTGGGAGGTGGTGGTGCCGTCGGGACATCGTTCCGGTTCAGCGCAGGACGCGGGAGAGGTTGAAGTCGCCCGGCATCGCCTCTCGACACCGGGTCATCCGATGATCGACGATGCCCACTACCCGCCCCGCCCAGCCGGGCCACTACACCGGGAACCGAAACCAACGAATTCCGCGGAGGTCGCGTTCCTGGCGATTGGTGACGGGGCCCGCACGTGGCTCGTCGAAGCGGGAGTCACTGGCGCGGCGCGCGTCAAGGTCAAGATGGCCGACGCGGTCGACGGTGCTGCGTTGCATGGCCGTGAACGCGTCGATTGGGCACTCGGTCATGCCGCCAGGTTCGGACGGTTCGGCGAAGGTGACCTCGCGCCGATCCTCGCCGCGCACACAGACGGCAACACGCGACGCGCTGGTCCCGACCATTCACTCCAAGACAGGACCCGCGCGTGGGAAGGCTTCGGACAATGACCACCACAACCGGAGTCACCGATGAAGTCATCGACTTGCTACGCGAGTTACGACTCCCTCATATGCGTCGCCACGCGCCTGATGTCCCCGCGACTGCGAAAGCCCAACGTTGGGAACCCGCCGAAGCAGTCCGGGCGCTCCTCACCGAAGAAGTCGCCGGCCCTCGAGCAACGTCGGTTGGGACTCGCCACAAAGCCGCCGGGTTCCCGACCGGGAAAACATTCGACGCGTGGGACGAGCCCACGTCGTCGATTCCCGCACCGACCCAACGATCGTTACGGACCCTGGAATGGGTCACCAACCATGAGAACGTCGTCATGTGTGGCCCGTCCGGGACCGGCGAATCTCACCTGTTCGAAGCACTCGGCCACGCCGCGATCGAGACGGGTGCACACGTGATGTGGTTCTCGCTCGAGCCTCGGTGCGCTGTTCCGCCGTCATCGTGCGGGCGACACGACGAGTCGCGCGGTCCGCGAAATCTTGCGGGCAGATCTGATCTGCATCGACGGCATCAGCCCCTTACCCGTCGCGACCGAGACCGCCGAGGCCCTCTACCGCGTCGTCGACGCCGCCTACGAACGACCAGCGATCGCCCTGTCGTCGAACCTGCATCCCGCCGGGTTCGATGAACTCATGCCCAAAACCATCGCCAACGCGACCGTCGACCGGCTCCTCCACCACGCGCACGTCGTGCTCACCGCCGGCGACTCGATCTGTCTCACCCAAGCCACCACCGGCAAGGGGTGAAGCCCCTCGCCGAATAATCCCGGACAGAACTACCGGCCACTCCCGGGCAGTTCTACTGGCCATTGACAACCGGGTTTGATCGGACTCCGCTATTATTCACTGCCCCCTTCCAGGCCTTGGAGAGAACGATGGATGACGACAGGAGGAGCGAGCAGAGCCATCCATCGGCGCTGCGATATTGGATCTGCTCAACGCAGCGGTCTGGATCGACGCTGCTTTGCGATCTCCTGACCCAGACCGGTTGTCACGGCGCACCGGAGGAGTTCCTCGATGTTCGTAAAACCGAGTACAGGGTCCTGCTGAAACAGGCGGGTTCCCGTGCAAAATACGTCAGTTGGCTACTGGAAAATCGTTCAACTTCGAACGGCGCCTTCGGACTCAAACTTCATTGGAACCACGGGGTCGCGTTCGTTCGGGGTGCTCGAGCCGATCTCATGGCGCACGCTCGTCTCGGTTCCGGATTACAGGCCGTGCGTAGCCTTGCATCGCAGTTCGACGAGCCGCGCTACGTCTGGGTCAAGCGGCGCGACCACATCGGTCAGGCGGTCTCGCTCTACCGAGCGCGCAACACCAACCAGTGGGTCCGATCCGATGGCGATGCCACTGCACGACGACCCGATCCGCCCTTCGACGCTGATGAGATCGAACGCGCGCTACGTTGGCTGACCCGGGTCGACGCCGGTTGGGAGAGATACTTCCGGCGTGTCAGAACAGCTCCCTTCGTAGTCCACTACGAGGACCTTGCAGCCGATCGGGAGACGATGCTCACAACTCTCGGCGCGTACCTCGGCATCCCAGTTTCTTCGTCGATTGCTCCGCGCCTCAAGCGTCAGCGCGACGACTGGTCCACCGAGATGCGCGAGCAGTTCATCGCGACCCGTGGCCTCTCGGCCTCGCAGTGATCGCAGTGATCGCAGTGATCGCAGCGCTGCCCTATCCCGAAGCCTGCATGTCGTACCAGAATCGGTTCCGCCATTTTCCTGCGAGCACTTGACGGCGAACCAGGCCGACGTCTCGAGGTCTCGGAGCGCACCTCAGCATTCCGGTTGCGCCCACCGTTACCCCACGCTTCGGACGCCAACGCGACAGTTGGGCCAGTTCAAGTGCGCAAGCGCTTCATCGAGACAACGGGCCTCCCGAGCGAAACGTCGTCGTCACCGCCGTCGTGGCAGCACGAAGCCCGAGATCAGTCGCGATTGCGAAATTCGCGGGCGGTCGTAGTCCAAGGGACAGTGCGCACGATCCGGGATGTGACTCTGGCGCTTGCGTTCGCGAACTCGTTCCGCAGTGAACTCGCCCGAGTGGGGACGGCGAGTCCGTACTGGTTGGAGATCCGACCGGCGATAGGGACCTTCTTTCCCGCCGCTGCGAGAACCCGCGTGAAGTTCTCCTTCGTACCGATTTCCCAGATCGCGGCCGGAAACGGCAGCGGGGCGAGCGGCTCGCCCAGATCCTCGAAGAACGAAACGATCCATTGATGATCGCCCATCAAAGACCGGGCTCGAAGCCGTCCAACGCGGTCGAGAACCTCCTCACGCGAGAACTTGACATCGATGTCGCCGTGCACACCGAGGAGGTCCGTCCGCAGGATGTGGGTCGAACCATTGCGCTTGTGGAAATCGCGGTTAACCGCGGTGACGGACCTCACCCCGTGCACATGGAAGTACCCGGTATCCGAGTACCAGCCCGGTTGCCCCTTGGCCCGGGACACGAACGCGGCGAGCTCGTGGTGCACGTAATCATCGGAGTCAACGAACATTACGTAGTCGGCCTGCTGTCGCACCGCGACGGCGGCCCCGACTGCAAGCTTCGAGCCCTTGTCCGCATAGAAATCGGCGGCCATCAACGGGCGGCCGATGGGGAGATCCGGCGGAGGGAACGACACGAGCGCAATCTCGATCCGCTCGTCATTCGGTAGTTCAAAATCTGGTGGCTCGTTGGCGACGATGACGATACGGAAATCGGAGTGGGTCTGCCCGAGGACCGAACGGAGAGTGTCGCTGAGGAGTTCCGACCGTCGCACATAGGACGCACAACTCTTCGGATGGGGCATCGAGGTAACAAAGGCAAGCATCAGAGAAAGGATACCTCGGAGGCGCTCGACCCAGAACCGACCGCAGTGAACACGATTTGATGTATGCCGCAACCGAATCCGGACGGTGGGGCGAACGCTCGCGACAGGCCTCTATCGGTACATGGCCACTTCGTGGACCGTCCGGAGTGCTTCGCCGAAGCGCTCTGGGACGCTGCTCGCCGTGTCGGCGCTGCGCGGGCGATTTCGTTGGGGTCGTGAATTTTTCCACTCGGACTTACGCTGGTTCGTCGGAAGAACTTACCGGAACTACCCAACCCGTGGCTGGATCTCGACCGAGCCTCGGGCGCGCCAACGTCGGTAATAACCGCGGGACGGTGATCGCCGAACGCATCGCGGAAGACTCCAGTTTGTGGCGGACAAGGGGCCAAGCTCGGGGTTGGGCGCCTCGGCCGCAATGCGACATGGTCCCACTCACCTCATGTTCTGGAACTTCATGTTCTCCGGTCGGCACTCCCCGAGGAACAGGTCGCGTGGTAGCTGAACCTCTTCCCGCGTGAGCGCTTCTTCTTCACCACCCTCTACGACCTCCGCCGGCGACCCCGACCGCTTCGGCATATACCGCACGCAGCGCGGCGCCGACCCGCTCGGGCGCTTGGTCGATGGCCACCGTGCGCGCCGCGTCGGATCGGTGCTGCCAGCCGATGGGGTCCCGGAAGGCTTCGACGAGCGCGGCGGCCAGTGCCGACGAGTCGTTCGTCGGGGCAACCCAACCGGCACCCGGATCCTCGATCGACGCGCGCAGCGCACCAACGTCGGTGACGATCGCGGGCAGGTGGTTACCGAACGCGTCGTGCAGGACACCGCTCTGCGACGCGAACGCGGTGTACGGGAGGACCGCGAGATCAGCCTCCCGGAAGAGCTCGGCCTTGCGTTCCGATGTGATCCACCCGATTTCGGCGGTCAGGGCCGGCAGCCGGTCGGCGGCGGCGAGCACGGCCCGTTCCAGGTCGTCGTCGCCGCGGCCGGCGACGTGCACCCTGACGTCGGCGTCGACCGGCAGCTGTGCGACGGCGTCGAGCAGGACCCGGATTCCCTTGTTCTCGCGCAAGGTCCCGAAGAACAGGACGCGGTGCGCGGCCGACAACGAACGCCGATCGTCGGCCGCGCGGAACGGCGACACCCAATGCGGCACCACGTGGACGGACGCAGGGTCGACGGCGAATCGCTCGGTGAGCTCCGCGCCCACGGCGGCGTGATGAACAATGATCGTCCCGCAGACCGAATAGAGGCGGGCGAGGATGCGATCTTGTACCGCGCGGGGAAACCGAGACCGATGGGGCACGACATCGTGGACCGTGGTCACGAGATTCGTGGTCTTCGCGAGCCGGGGCAGATCGAAGATGTCGGTGTACTGGTTGAGAAACGCCACGTGACAGACGTCGAAGGTGCCCTGCTCGACGGCCCGGCGACGCGCGAGCGCCCGCGCCCGGTACGTCGTGGCTCGGGACCAGGCCCAGCGAAGTGAGCGCTCCTCGATCGGCGCCACGTCGGGGAGGTCCGCGCGCACCGTGACCCGACCGGCATCGAGGCGCGGAGCGCCGGGCCGGTCCAACGCGTGCAAGGTCAGGAAATCGTGCGGCCCCGGGGTGGCAAGTGCCAACGCAAAGTCCTCTTCGCGTGCGAACGGCCAGTACCAGTAGATGCGCATCGTGTCTTCGCTCACCGGCCGGGTCGTATGAGCTTCCGCAGTCCGCGAAACGGACGAGCGATCCCCCGATTGTAGATCGTGCCTGCAACCGTCAGCCCACGTTCGGCCCGGCTCAGCGGCCGCTCGTGAATCAGGGCCGGCTTCACCCGCGCGCGCAGTGCCTCGCGCCAATGATCGGCACCAAGCTCGGGCGCAAGGAAACTCAGTTGCGCGTGGGTGTACTCCCAGTCGGTGGTGAAGCGCGGGAACAGCAGGAACGTGTGGTCGAGATCGTGACGGGCCACGGTGTAGAGGAGCTCGTACAACATTCGGCTGAGCGCATCACGCTGACGCGTCGCCCGGTTGGTCCCGAGCAGTCCACCCCAGGTGTGAAGGTCGCTTCCGTACTTCGTGTTCCGGATCCGGCTCGCTGCGGCGATGTCGAGATCGCGGATCGGAATGATGACGTGGTCCACCCGGGCCCGACCCGCGTCGAGGATCGCACCGAGCGTTCGGCTGAGGTCAGGAGACTTCACGATCCAAGGCGCGTTCGGGCCCTCGATTGAACGCTCGAGCCCCGCGTTGACGGTGCCGTCGATCGGGGCGGCCGGGTCGAAGCCGGTGTCGAGTCCAAGGTCGGTGAGCACCTGGACCAGCAACGTGGTGCCGGCCCGGCCGGTCCCGGCGATGACAATCTTGCCCGGACCTTTTCGGGCGTCGAGCGGCGCGGCCTCGGTCATTCGTCGTCCTCCCGTGCACTCCAATCAACGGATTCGAATCTGGTCCGTTCGTCACCACGAAGGTAGGCGACGAACGCGTCGGAGTCCGCCAACAACGCCGCGCGGGCCTGTTGGAACACAACCCGGTTGCGATCGCCGATCTCGCGATCCGCGGGCGAACGCACGGCGGCAACTGCGCGGTTCTTCACGCGGCCGAGGGATCCTCGAATGGGCAGACGCTCGAGCGGCGCGGACAGGCGATACGCGCGCGACCCCGCGAGATCCCGACGAAAGATCGAACCCCTCGCTGCACCGGCCAAATGGAACACAGAGTCTGCGTAGATCCCGGCGATGATCGGATGGACATTCACGGCGTTACTCCGCACGAGACGTCCCCACTCCACCTGATGCGACCACAGTGCGTATGCGAATCCAAGACCGGTGTCACCCGCCTGGCCGGTCGAATGGAGGAACCGGCGGAACTCCGGCGTGCGGTCCGAGTCGGGCGAGAAGCTGGGCGCGTACCGATCCAGGAACTCTGCATGCACGAGGAGGCCCGACGGGTGGGGCAACACGGTGTCGCCGTTCTCGACCCGCAAGATCGCTGCGACTCCGGCGGAACCGGCCGCGGTACCCATCACCTCGAGCCACGCGTCGTCGATTGGAAACGAGTCGACATCGAACGTGGCGATGCGATCGACGCCGTCGGCGCGAGCACGCGCCATCAACGCGTCGAGATAGAACGCGTGCTCACGACTGCCGCGTAGCTCGGTGGGTTCGATCTCACAGACGTGCAACCACGCCCGATCCGCCAGCCTCGCTCGAACCGCCGGAGTCACCCGATGAGCCGCGGCGTAGACACGAAACGGCACCGAGGTGTGGCGCTCGATGCGATCGAGGTGCAGGTCCAGGATCGTCAGGTCGTCGTCACTCGAGAGGTAGTAGACGACGAGTATCGCCAGCGTCCCGGGCGGGGTCGCCCCGGCACTCACGGCGTCACCGCATCACGACATCGATTCTTCAACGCGACGATGCGCGCGGCTGCGTGAAGTGGTGACGCGTACGAGCGTTCCAGGATGACGGGACGGTCGTCGGCCTTCGGGTCGACCACGACGCTGACGCAGAACTCCGAAACCGGAGCGACGCTCCCTCGTCGAGCGCGATGCCCAGCCTTGGCGCCGACGACGATCCGCGGACGGTGTGTTCCGCGGTAGAAGTTCACCCACTCGAACCCACCGTTGATCTGGCGGCGGGCGTACCCGCGATGCGTTGCCGCCACGGCGACCTTCCACCGGGTGCCGTCGAATGACGCTGAATCGATCGTGAAGACGAGCCCGACGAGCGCAACACCGACCAGAGCAACGGCCACACCGCCGCGCCGGAGCACCGAACTCCCGGTTGCGGGCGCGCCGGACACGTCGACGCCGTGCAGCAACAGGATCCCTATGAGCGGGATCATGGGCAGGGCGTAGCGGTCGTACACCGAGACACCCGTCAGCATCGCGAACGCGTAGGCCAACAGATAACCGCCGACGGTGAGGGTCAAGCACGTGATCATTCGATCATTCACCGCAAAATCGCGCCGACGCGCTCGGGCGACCAGCTCCGCCGTCGGCGGAATGACACTCAGCGCGATCACCAGCGCCGACGCCATCGCGATCAGGACCAGGAGCGGATACACGCCGGCCGGGAACAGGTCGGGGCGGTGGCCAAGGAGTGCGTCGCTCGAGAGCGCACCATTTGCGTCCACGTAATTCCCGACGAACTGCTGTCCGGGAACTCGCACCGAGAGCACGGCGAGCACCACGGCGAGCCCAGGCGCGATGACCAGCGCCGCGACCTTCGATGTCTGCCACGCCCCGCGGACGATGGCGACGGGATCAGCCAACACCACGACCGGGGCCAGGATCAGCCCGGCCAACCGAAAGAACCCGCCGCCTTTGATGACCGTCACCGAGATGGTGTGGCCGTTGGGAAGCGCCGGCACGTAGGTCTTGAGGTGTGGAATCTGACTCCACCCGAGGTAGATCGCGGCGCAGGCGAACAACGCCACACAGAACATCGCCGTCAGCGACGCTCGCGACCGTCGATCCGATGGGTCGGCGCTCGACCAGATCGCCGTCACACCGATCATCACCACCGCCACGATGGCGTACTGGCGTATGGAGAAGGCGAACACCCCGAACGCGAGGGACGCGCCCAGTAGCGGCCGGGAGATCCGATCCGATGCGAATGCTCGTCGGGCCATCGCCAGCGCAACCATGGTGGCCGCAAACGCCGGAATATCGGTCATGTAACTCACCGTGAGCGGCCCCCAGAGTGGGCTCGATCCGAGGGCGAGGGCGACCACCGCAGCGCGCACGGTCCCGACGAGTCGCCCACCGAGGGCCATCGTGGCCACCAGGCCGCCGAAACCGGCCAAGGCGACCGTGATCTGAACCGCGGTGATGCTGTCACCGAAAACGCCCACAACGGGGACCCCGACCACGAGCTGTCCGACCAAGGTCATGGAAACCCATGAGTTCCCGTCGAGCGCGCCGTGATGGGCAAATCGAAACAGTGTCTCGAGGTAGGACCAGTCGTCCCCACGCGGAATCCCGAGTGCCCCGTAAGAGTGAGCGACGATCAGGGGTAGCGCCAGACTGATGATTCCGATGAGGAGCAGCGCCGTCGGTTTTGGCCGCTCACGGCGAGGTGCGGTCTCGATCCCGCCGGCATGTGCCCTCAACCTTGCTCCCCCGTACTCACCGAGCGTGCCCCGACGCTCGCCCCTCAGACGTCCGAAACGGGACCTTTACCTATGATTCTTAGAAAATGACACTTCATCCATCGGATCGACGCGTCGAGAAGGCCTATGGATCTCACGTTCGGCGCGATGCTATCTTTACCCTTCTCCGCCGAGCCGGGCACCGACAGTGGCCGATGAAACCCCGCGCCGAAGAGCGGAACAACAAAGGTAGGACCCCGGTGAGACGGGATCCGGTAGGGACCCACCACGATGTCAGCCGATGAGCAGCAGGTGAGGGATGGCGGCCTCAGCCGCCGTCAGCTGCTGACGCGCGGCGCGATTGCCGGTGGACTCGTCTGGGCGGCGCCGGTTATCCGCACCACGGCCGCGTACGCGACCACGGCCAATGGCACCGAGCGGCCCTGCACTGATTTCTTCATGGTCACCATCGACCCGTCGGGCAAGGTCCGCCCGCAGCCGCGCGATCTGAATACCCGAGATGTGCCGCCGGCAATTCGACAATGGTTCGCGGACAACCCGGCCGTGCAAGTGCAGTTCCCTGCGGTACTTCCGCTCCTGACCCAGACGAGCAGTAGCGCCTGGGCGGTGCTCCTGCCCGAGATCACCGGCCCGAACGCGTCCGGTCGCCAATGCCGGATGGTCATCGGTTGGGACGAGAAGCGCCACAAGTATGCCGAGGGGTACGTCGACCCTAATCCGCCCCTTGCGTCCGAAGTCGGACGACGTCTCGTGTTCCCCTGCCCGGACCCCGGCCATGACGGCAACGGTGGCGGGAACGGCGGCGGCCATGGTGGTGGAGACGACGGCGGTGGCTGCGCGAGCGGCCATGACGACGGCGATCACGATGCGGACGACATCGGCTGTGACCCCACGGCGGTTGCGAGCGCGCAAGGGGCCACCGGGACCGGTACTGCTGATGCCGTGGTCAGCCCGGACGCCTCGCTGAGCGCGTCGGGCGCTCCGAGTGCGTCATCGACCGGCGGAACAATCGGTTCCGACGGCTCGACCTCGAGTGGTGCGGTCAGCAGCGATGGCAACCCGAGCCCAACGGTATCGAGCGATGGATCCCCCTCGAAGACTCCGTCGAAGGATCATCCGAACGGTTCCGGCGCCTGCATCAACCTCGTGTACCTCATCTACTGCTGCCCACGATGACCGCGAGCCTTCTCGGCCGCATCGATGATCGCAGCGCACGCGTTGTCATCATCGGTCAGGGGTATGTCGGATTGCCCGTCGCGATGCGTGCCTCCGAACTCGGGTTCCCGGTTCTGGGCTTCGAAGTCGACGCACGGCGGGTCACGGCCCTACGTGAGGGTCGCTCGTTCGTCGAAGACGTGTCTGCTGAACGGCTCGGTGCCGCGCTCGCGCGCGGCTACGAGGTCAGCGATGCCATCGACGATCTCGCCGGATTCGACATCGCCATCATCTCCGTTCCGACGCCGCTGCGCGAGGGTGTGCCGGACCTCTCCTTCGTCGAGACGGCGACCCGCGCACTCGCCCAGGCGATCAAGCCCGGCGCGCTGGTGGTGCTCGAATCCACGACCTACCCAGGGACGACCGAAGAGTTGGTCCGTCCGATTCTCGAGGAGTCAGGCCTGACGGCAGGCACCGACTTCATGCTTGGCTACTCACCCGAGCGAATCGACCCGGGCAACCCCACGTGGACGTTCGAGAACACTCCGAAGGTCGTCTCAGGAATCGATGCCGGGTCGTGCCGCGCCGCCGAGGCGTTCTATGGCGTTCTGGTGGACAAAGTGGTTCCCGTCGGAACGCCCGCGGAGGCCGAACTGGTCAAGTTGCTCGAGAATACGTTTCGGCACGTGAACATCGCGCTGGTCAATGAGTTGGCGATGTTTGCCGAAGACCTCGGTGTGGACATCTGGTCTGCGATCGACGCAGCATCGAGTAAGCCCTTCGGCTACATGCGTTTCACCCCAGGACCTGGCGTCGGCGGTCACTGCCTTCCGGTCGATCCCTCGTACCTCTCGTGGCGGGTGCGCCGCCAGTCCGGCCATGCGTTTCGATTCGTCGAACTCGCGAACGACGTCAACGAGCACATGCCCGACTACGTCGCCAGCCGCGTGACCGCACTGCTGAATCGACACGAACGCGCCGTCAAAGGAACGAAGATCCTGCTACTGGGGATGGCCTACAAAGCGGGGACCTCGGACTGGCGCGAATCGCCGTCGCTCAAGGTCGCCGAACGACTCGATGCGCTGGGCGCGGAACTCACCGCCTGTGACCCGTACATCCCCGAGATTCAACAAGCAGGGCTCCCGTGCCGGTTCGTGAAGTTCTCCCCGGCCGCGCTCGAAGCGTGCGACCTGGCGATTCTGCTCGTCGACCACTCGGCCTTCGATCCGGAAGTCATCTGCCGGCACGCGCCGCTGGTCTTCGACACCAAGGGAACATTGCGCGGTCAATTGCGTGATGGCGAAACGCTCTGACGGTCCCAGAATCGCGACGACCCCGCCATGACGTTCGCGACCAAGGGTGATACCAGTGGCGAGCATGCCCGGCGATGGTTCGGGTCGTCACCGCGTGGAGCGGTCGGCACGATCGTCGGCCTCCTGGTGGTCGGCGCGCTGATCCCGCTCGTCGTCGCATCCCACGCCGGCGCGCTCGACATCCCGCGCAGCGACGACTGGTCCTATCTCTTGACCCTGTTCCGTTGGGTCGACCACGGCCGGCTCGGCTTCAACAACTGGGTCTCGATGACGCTGATCGGCCAACTCGTGCTGACGGTGCCGATCGTCGCCATCTTCGGACAATCGATCGAGGCCGTCCACATCTTCTCGGCGTTGCTCGGCGCCGTCGGGCTCGGCGCCCTCGTGGTCATCGGCACCATGATCCTCCCGGCTCGGCGCGGGGCCGTGCTCGTCGCGATCACCGTCGCCTTCGGTCCGCTGTGGGCACCGCTTGCAGCCACGTACATGACCGACGTTCCTGCGTTCTCGGTGCAGATGGCGTCACTCGCATTTGCCATCGCGGCCGTGCGTCGAGCGCGCATTTCGCTCGGGCTGCTCGGTATCGCGCTGGCCACAAGTGCGCTCGCCGTGTCCATCCGTCAGTACGAGTTGATCCCGCTCATTGCCATCCTCGCCGTCGCGGGTTGGAAGAGCGTGCAGGACCGTGACGCGCGCAGCACTCGGAGGATCGCGCTCATGGGTGGCGCTGCGCTCCTCGCGATCGTCGCGCTGTTCGCATGGTTCGCGAGTCTGCCTGACGCGCTCAGCCTGTCCCCCGATCCGCAAACGTCCGGCCTCGTCGCCAATCTCGTCGTGCAGAGCGCGGGCTTTGTTCGCCTCGCCGGGGTGCTGCTCATCCCGATCGTCATCTGGGGTGGACCAATGAACGTGGTGCGGCGCGCGTGGGCGAGCTCACCGAGCTTGGCCAGCGTCACCGCGGTGGTTGGTTCCGTCTGGATGGCGATCAGCTACGCCCGTAACCCGGCGACACCGTTCGTCGGGAACTACCTCGACCGGCATGGCGTGTTGGCCGAAGACGTGTTGAACGGCCGTCGGCTCCTGGTGATCCCCGCGTACCTCTTCGATGCTTTGGCGCTCGCCGGTAGTGTGGTCGCAGTGCTGCTCCTCCTCGCCGCGGTGCCCGGTGCGATTCGGCTCCGCGCGCACATCGTCAACCGAACCACTCGCCTCATCGACCCGGGTGTGGCGATGCTTGCGCTGACCGTGCTCGGGTTCGCCGGTGCGTACGCGATCGCGATCGCTACCAAGCTACCGATCTTCGATCGGTACGCACTCCCCGTCATCCCGCTCGTCGGACTTCTGTTCCTCGGCACCCTGCGAACCGCGGTTGATCCATCAGCAGCTCACGCGACGCCGGCCCGCACGGTCACCCGGACCCGAATCGCGGCAACCGTCCTGGCGAGCACCGCTATGGCGCTCGTCGGTCTGGCCTTCAGCACCGACTCCGCCTCCTTCGACGCAACTCGCTGGCGCGTCGACACCGACGTCACCCGGCTCGGATATTCGCCGCTCGCGATCGACGGCGGATTCGAATGGGTCTCGTATCACCGTCGCGTCGGACCAACCCTTGCTCCAACCGTCGCCGAACGACAGCGTCTCCGCAAGATCTACTTCCGCGGTCTCTGTATCGACGTCCGCGTCAACCCGCAGCCGGCGGTCGCGCGCCAGGCAATCGCGCGCGAGACGATGCACGCGCTCGGCCACCGCTCCGTGGTCTTCGTCGCCGTCCCCAACGGTCGCCGGTGTGCCGGTGGTTCGCCCCCAGTCACACCGAGCCCGGCGAAGTAGCCAGGAACCGGACGATCTCGGCGGCGGTCGTGCCCTGAGCGACTCTCACCACATCCGGGAGCGAGAGCAGTGGCGTCAACGGAACTCCACCTGCAGGAACCGCACCGAGTCGGGGCCCGAGCTCACCGATGACCGCCGCCGCATCCGGTGATCCGTTGACGGCGATTCCGACCAGGTCGTGCCAGCCCCACGGCAGCGACAACGCGGGCTCAGAGAGCGACCGCCGCGTGGACGCCAACTTCTCCAGCGGGCCGAAGTCCACCCCGAGGTCCGGCGCGCCGATCGTCGCCCGTGGCGGCGTGACCTGCACCATGACCATGGACGCATCCGAAACGCCCAGGCCGAGCTCGGCGGCGCTGCGTTCGAACCCGACCCGGTTCGCCGGCGCAGGCGTGACCACGACCCGGCCGTCTCGACCTACGGCGATGCCCTCGAGCAGATGACTGCCCGCCGCCGGCGAGTGGATTGCGATCTGTGCGAAGACTGCCCGCATCACGCGCAGCGGATCACGACTCGTCAGCAGCACGTCCGGCCCTCGATGGAGACGTGCGAGTGCCACGGGCCCGCGATGTCGACCGCCGGACGGTACGACGAGCCCGTACGACGCGCGATCCGTCGGGGCGGTTTCTATTCGCACCCTCCGCTGACCCAGCGCGGTCGCCAGCGCGTCGGCAACCTCCGCGTCGGCGCCGATCGAAATACCCAGGTCGCCGAGATCGATGACCACAAGGCGTTCGTACGTCGGTCCATCGCCACACCCGGAACACGCGGGCGGAGGCTGCAGGATCGGGAGCGTCAAATCCGCTCCCGGAGTTCGGTGCGCATCGGCGGGCACCACCAAGCCCCGCTCGACGAGATCCCGCACCGCTGTGAGTACGTCGGCCAGCACATTCCCGTACGCCACACCGAACGACTCTGCGAACTCCTGCGCGAGCGTCTCCACGGTGACGTCCTCATCACAGCTCTGCCAGACCAGGGCCGCAGTCGGACTCAGAACGTGCACCGCGCCATCGACGTAGAGCACGACCTGACCGCCCGTCGTGACCGCCTCGGGCACCGTCACCGACCGAATCCTGGACGCTGGTCCGATCGCGTCGGCTGCGAACGGTCGCGAATCACGCCCGGGGGACGCAGAGTCGGGAGCCACGATCACGCGACTTGCGCTTCCCTGACGACGTTTAGCACTGCGTCGACCGCGCCTTCGAGATCACCGCTCGTCAACGTGAAGGTCGGCACGTCACCGACAAGCCTGGCCAAAGTCGCGAGGGTTCCCGGCTCGTCGAGGTGGAACGTGTGGGCCGCGAGTTGACTCAATGCATCTGCGGCGCCGACCGGTTCGATGTGCGTCGGTGCCCCCTCGGCGTACCGCGGCATCACAATTGCGGCGAGCGGGCGGGGGGTCGTCTCCGATGAACCGAGCACACTCGCCGGAACTACCCCAGCCGACCCGAGAAACCGATCGGAGCCGATCGGCGGCATCCACGACACCGGTCCGAGCGCCAACGGCGCGACGCCGAGCGACACCGGCTTCGCGTACGGACGAACCTCGGCGGTCGCGGGGTCGATGGCAACGACTTCGTCAGTCAGATAGCGGAGGCCTCGACGCACCAACGCCGCCGCCAATGTCGACTTTCCCGCGCCCATGGGGCCCGGGAACGCGATGACGCGGCCGTCGGCTGCCACGGCGGCAGAATGCAGCCGAACCAGACCCCGAGAATGTTCGATCGCCTGCTGGTTCGCCTCGAACAGGAGATGAGCGAAGGCCACCGTCGGTGCGGTGCTCCGAACCAAGACGTCACCATCGAGTGCCGTGAAGTATCCAGGCTCACCCCGGTGGGTCGTCGCGCCGATCATCAGCGCACTCGGTGCGGAACCGGGGACCGCCGACGGCGCGTAGAGCTCGTCGATCAGATCGATCACGGCTCGATGGTCACTGTGGATCGCGACGTCAAAATCGAGGAGCTGCACACGCGCGCTCTGGAACCAGCCCGACGCTCCGAGTATGTCGCTCCGGCGGTCGGTCATCGGCCCGAATCGGGCGGTTCCCGGAATCGTCCGTACGGGTCATAACCCGGGTCGGCCGCGTACGGGTCGTGCCCATCATCGGTATCCGTGAGACGTCCTTCATCGGTCACCTCCGAGTAGCGCGAGGGGACGTCGTCGACGCGCGCGGTCTGGGCCGGTTCGACGCGACCGGCCAAGGCCTCCTCGATACTGACGACGCCTTCTCGTTTCCACACAGGAATGCAGAGCAACGCGAGAAAGAAGGGGAGGACCTGAACCCGCTGACGAGCCAGGATTCCGAAATTCGAAAACGCCGAAAAGGCGAAGATGAAGGTCAGCGTGATTCCCATGCAATAGGCGACGTAGGGATGGCGTCGCATCTGCCGCGCGAGCCCTCGCAGCCGTTTTCGCGCCTGCCAGGTCAGCACCATGAGAAAGACGCCCTCGAATGCCGACGCCGCGGAGACGGGGCTCGACGCCTCGAAGGGGAACGGACGGAACAACACCGTCACAATCGCCAACGGCGCATTCGCCGGATTCGACATCGTGACCGGCGTGAACGACGAGCCGGCCTCACTCGTGCGTCCTTCCGCCGAGTTGAGCGTGGCGTTGACGGTTTCGAGGTCGAGGCGTTCGACGCCGAAGAACGACGCCGTCGACGACGCAAGGGACAGCCCCACGACGAGCAGAGATCCGAACAAGATGAGGCGCAAACTGGATGCCTTGACACCCGGGCGCGACGATTTCCCAACGGCGGCGGCAAGCGCCACGCCACAGAACATCGTCAACGCAACGTGTGGCCGCAAGGCACTGACACCCAACAATCCCGCTGCGAACATTGCTGCTCCCGGGAGGACGGAACGGGTCAGAACGCGTGCCACGCCATAGGACGCCACACCAAGGCAGAAGATCGCCCATCCCTCTTTCCCCAGCGAGGACGGCCAGTAGAGAAAGGACGGCAGGAACAGCACCAGCACCCCGTACCGATAGTGAGCACCCTCAGGGACAGCCCGTCGGAAGGCGCGCCAGAGGAGCAGCAACCCGATGAAAGACAAGAACGAGAGGACGATCGAGCCACTCATCTCCGACGCGCCGGTCACCGAGTAGACGACGCCGGTCATCGTCCGCATGAAATCCGTGCCGTCGGTCGACGCAACGTGCGAGAAGTCAAACGATCGGAACTGTGGTGCGAAGTACTGACCCCATTTGTGATAATCGAGCGAATCCGACCGGTTGTTGTACAGCTCGGCGACGACCAGACTTCGGAGCAGTGTACCCATGATCTTCGCCCAGAACGCGGCGAAGACGAACGACACCATCCACGGATCGTGATCCCGCTCAGCGATCTTCTGTCCCAGTCGATGCGCGACGAACGCCAGCGCCGCGATCAATGGCAGCGCCTCGACGAGCGCGAACGTCGCGGTCCCGACCGCCGCGATGATCAGCACTCCGTACGACAACACACCGAGCCCGATGACATAACGCGGCCACTGTGGCGTGGCCACACGCGCCAGCTCCCGAGCGTTCGCCAACGGCAGGGATTCGGCGGGATTCGGATCCGGCGGATTCATGCGACCCGCTCTCGGCCGGTACGTGCATTCCACGCACGCCGGACCCGACGCCCGAATCCACCGCCGTGACGCACCGCGTAGTTCGGGTCCACGAACGCAAGTGACCTGACGTAGGAGATCTTGGCCGAAAGGCCGGACACGGCAGGGAGCCCGGCCAACATCTGGCGGGCGTAGCTCCGGTCCGCACCGACATAGGCACTGAGCGCGCGCCGTTCGAACCGGTCGCCGGAGTACCCCGTCGCCCACTCCGACGCCGGCGTTGCCGCCAGCTGGAGCGCATCCCACGTCAGCGAGATCGCGCGGGCAAGCACGATTTCGGCTCGCCACCGCTTCCCGATACGACGGACCTCATCGAAATCGAGTTCGGTCGACCCCAGCATCTGCGCAACGTCTCGCAGTGCCACGACACGCGGCACGGCGTCCCCGAGCGCGGCGTGGTAACAGGCGTGCACCAGCCTCAGCTCTCTCGAAAGCACCGGCACCGGTCGGTCCGCGAGGGTCACGACTTCTGACCCGCGGAACAGTTCGCCGAGCTCGACAGTGAGACCGAACGGTCCTGACGCCAGCGTTCGGTGGACGTCGACCTGAACGCCGTTGAGCAAGGTCACACACGCTCCTTTGCCGAACCTCCGATCGAACCCGGGTCGTACCTCCTCCGAGCGGCGGCGGCCGCCGACGGCCAGGAGCACGCGAATGGCATCGTCGTACCGCGACGACGGCACCAGTACGTCGATATCACCGAAGGCCCGCCACGCGGGATCCGGATAGTCGAGATGCGCGACCGCTGGACCCTTCAGCACTCGCACCTCGATGGCCGCGTCGGCGAGAAGGCCAACGACGTCGAGCGTCCAGCGCTCGAGCCACACACATGATCGCATCGCCGCCTCGTGGCCAACGCCCAACTGCTCCTCTTGCGCCGGGGTCGCGGAGATCAATCCTTCGGCGACGGCGCAGGCGAGCAGGGACACGGCACGTTCATCCACCGCGCGGTCGAAGAGTGCGCCCCACTCGATACCGAGCGGGAAGGCATCGAGCACGGGCGCGCCCGGCAATCCTTGGGCACATACCGCTCCGAAGGTCAACGTCATGATGCCCACCCGAGGAGACCCTCGTCGCGAAGCTTCGCGAGCACCGGCGCAACGTCCGACGCGACGGCGGCGGGGGGAACCCGGTATCGCTGCGCCAACCAGTCGACCAGCTCCGGTTCTGTGTGCGGGGCCTCGAAGAAGTCCCAAACATCGATTCCCGTCCCTCGAAGCGTGAGCGGCCGGGTTCCGGTTGCCGCGATCAGCACCCGGCCAAAAGCACCCCGGCGCGTCAACACGTGGAGTTTTTGCACCAGCCGCCCCGAACCACCGAGTGGTCGGTCAGCGTCCGACATAGCCATCGACGCGGCTACACCCAGGGATCGTCAGGATCCGATGTCGCAGTCCGAGGGGGAAGATGTTCGGAAGCGATCGGCGCCGCCGACATGGCAACCGTGGAACGCGTGGCCGGTGAGCTCTTGGCCCCGGCCTTACGACCGCCCTTCCAGGGTAGGAGGCGTTTGACGATCGAGACCTCACCGGGGTGGGCATAGCCATAGCCGTAGCCGTAGTAGCCGTAGTAGCCGTAGTAGCCCGCTCGGACACCGTGCTCCGCACCGACAATGACCACGCCGATCACTGTCGCTTCCAAGCGGCGGAGTAGTTCAGCCGCCGAAACGATGCCGCTGCGTCGCGTCCAGCCCGATCGCGCGAGCAGGATCGATGCATCCACTCCGAGGGCGAGGTCGGCGGCGTCGTTCGCCAGGAGAATCGGGGGCGAGTCCACGATCACGATGTCCGCGAGCTGCATCGCGGCTGCGACCGCGGCCTTGGCGACGGCGATGGCATGCCCGGGATCGGACTTCGACGGTGCGCTGGCCGCCAATCGCACTCCCGGCACATCGGTCTCCTGGAGAATCGCCTCGAGATCATCAGGCTCACACGTGAGATCCAGGTCACCCATGTTCGGATTGCGAGGTCGGTCGAAGTACCGCGTCTGGGTCGGCCGACGGAAGTCCGCGTCAATGACGATGACCGAAACTCCGGTCTCGGCGAAGGCCGCGGCCAGGTTGACGACCGAGATCGACTTTCCTTCTGCCGGGCCCGGCGAGGTCACGAGCAAAGTGCGCAGCGGACGGCCTCCGTGGACGCCGCTGCCGTTCGCGGCGCCACTCCCCGCGTACGCGACGTTCTTCGGATGCCGTTGCCACATCGCAAGGAGCGACGTTCGCAAGGACCGATAGGCCTCCGCCGTGAGTGACGCCGGTGCGGCCGAAGTCGCCACTATGAACCGATCGGCGCGATCCATCTTCACGACGGGAATCTCCGCGATGACCGGCATGCGTGCCGCGCCCTCGGTGCCCGCCACGTCGCGAATACGCGCACCGAGCAACTCGGTGATCACGAGCAACGCGAGAGACAGGAAGAACCCGATGGCGCCACCGAGCATCATCCGCTGGTTCGGGTCGAGCGCAGAACCACCCGGGGACTTGATGAACGTCTCCAAACCCAAACTGGCTCGCGAGAGCGTTTCGAGGGGCGATCCCCCCGGACCGTCCCGGAGCAGTCCGAGATTGGTCTGATTCAGTTCGTCGACGCGGGTCGTGAGGTTCGCGCGACGTTGCGCCAACTGGTTGTGCAACACCGGGTCCGGCGTCAGCGCGATCTGACCGTCGAGTGCCGTGAGCTGGCTCGTGAGACCGTCCCGCTCGGTCCTGGTCCGCAATACGGAGGCGTCATACCGAGCTTTGGCTTTCGCGACGAGGCTCTTCTGCAGTTCGTCGGCGAAAGCATTCGCAGCTTGGACGGCGACTTCCTTGCCACCGGTCGCCGAGATCGAGAGCGCGCCGGTCGCGGGATCGGGCACGGCTGCGACGGTGACGTAGTGGAGGAGATCCCCGATGTAAAACGACACGACGCCCTTGCCCTGGCGAACGCTCGGAACTCCAGGATTGTCCGAGTTGAGGCGGTCTCGAACCTGGCTATTGGCGCCCCCACCACCGGCCTTCGTGTCAGCGGTCGTGCCCTGCTGTTTCGCAACCGCGGGGTTGTAGAGGGTGCCGCCCAGACTCTTGATCGCGGCCTCGGGAACCGGACCGGCAATGGTATTCAGCGCGAGTCGGTCGTAGTCGACCGCCCGCTTTGAGGTTCCGTCGCCGTCCACGGACTGCAGGAGGTGCTGCGCGCGATACGCAATGCTCGGCGCGGTCGCCTTGAGCACCGTGAGTTCGCTGGGGCGCGTCGCGAACGCTAGCAGGGACCCGATCAGCGCCCCGACAACGAGTATCCACCAGCGGCGACGCAGAATGCGGAGGTAGTCGAGCGGTCTCATAACGCAGTGGAGTCCTCTCGGGAGAACGGGAAACGAACGAACATGCATCGCGCGCGCTCAGAGCATCGACGCGAAGACCACGGAGTGTAGCTGTGATCGGGCCGCCGTTCCATAGGCAGCCGGCACCACGAAGCTGCCCAAAATCGATGATTTCAAGGCCTGAAGTGGGCCTCCTCGACGCCCGCAGTCCCCAACCGACCACTCTGCGCAGTTGACTGATCGTGTCGGTCAATGCCGCCAATCGGCACGGATGCGTTCCGGAGGACCGAGAGGCGTCGGCGTCTACCATGCACGGCCCGTCCGCGACCATCGACAAGGAGACACCGATGCCGGGGCTCGCCAAGCAGGCGCTGAAGTGGTCGGCCGTCGCCGTGGACACGATTCGCCGCCCACCGCGCGGGGTCGTCGTCCTCATCTACCACCGGATCGGTCGACGCAGTGCGCTCGACGTGGATCTCGCGGTCGCCGACTTCACCCATCAGATGGAGTACCTCGCGACTTCACAACGGGTCGTGTCACTCGACGAAGCGCTGGATCGCTTGGACGAGACCGAACCAGCCGACTCCGGCGCGGACCCGGTCGTCATCACCTTCGACGATGGCACCGCAGATTTCGCCGAACTCGCCTACCCGGTCCTCGCCCGGCTCGGCTTACCCGCCACGTTGTACGTCGCCACAGACTTTGTCGAGACTCAGCGGTCCTTCCCGAACAACGGGACCCCCATCTCCTGGTCCGCGCTGGCCGACGTCAAGGCCGGCGGGCTCGTCACGATCGGATCCCACACCCACACGCATGCGCTGCTCGACCGCCTCGAATCCACTGCGATCGCGATGGAACTCGATCGCGCCGACGATCTCATCGAGGAGCACCTCGGTCACCGACCGCGCCACTTCGCGTATCCGAAGGCGGTCGCCGGATCGACGTCCGCAGACGCGGCGGTTCGGACGCGTTATCGCTCTGCGGCGCTGGCCGGCACCCATGCCAATCCCTACAGAACGACCGATCCCCACCGCCTGGCCCGCACCCCGATCCAGCACAGCGACGGCATGCGCTTCTTCATCACCAAAGCCGCCGGCGGCATGCGCATGGAAGACGCGCTGCGCGTGAGCGCGAATCGGTGGCGGTATCGGAGCGCAACGACATGAAACGCCGCTTGATTCATGTCACGACCACTGACATGAGTCTGGAGCTGTTGCTCGGCCCGCAACTCAGCGCGTTCGTCGATGCGGGCTACGAAGTCATCGGCGCGTCGGCCCCAGGCCGCTACGTCGAAGCGATCGAGGCACGCGGCGTCGAGCACCTACCGCTCGCGCATGCGACTCGGTCGATGGCGCCTCGTCACGACGCCGCCGCGTTCGGGGAACTCTGGAAACGATTCCGCGAGTACCGACCGGACATCGTTCACACCCACAATCCGAAGCCCGGTGTCTACGGTCGGCTCGCAGCACGCGCCGCCGGTGTGCCGGCGATCGTGAACACGGTGCACGGCCTGTACGCAATGCCCGACGATCCGGTCGGCAAACGGGCGGTCGTGTACACATTGGAACGTTTGGCCGCCGCCGCATCGCACGCTGAACTCGTGCAGAACCTCGAGGACGTCCCGACCCTTCGATCGCTTCATATCCCGGCCCGCAAGTTGACCGTGCTCGGCAACGGAGTCGACCTTCAGCGGTTCCGGCCCGACCGATTGTCGAGCGCGGCCCGCGTGGCCCGCCGCGCCGAATGGGGGCTGGGACCCGAAGAAGTTGTCTGTGGTGCCGTGGGTCGTCTCGTCTGGGAGAAGGGTTACCGAGAATTGTTCGCCGCGGCACGCCTGCTGCGCCCGACGCACCCAAACCTCCACTTCGTCGTGATCGGTGGGCTCGACGCCGCGAAGCCCGATCAACTCGGGCCCGCCGACCTCGAGGCAATCGAACGCGACGCGAACATCCATTTTCTCGGCCTTCGCGATGATGTCGAGGATCTCTATGGCGCAATGGATCTCTTCGTGTTGGCATCCCATCGCGAGGGATTCCCACGAGCGGCGATGGAGGCCGCCGCGAGCGGACTCCCCGTGATCGCCACGGACATTCGCGGGTGCCGTCAGGTCGTCGAGCCCATGGTCAACGGCGTGTTGGTGCCCGTCGGCGAGATCGACCCGTTGGCCGCGGCCATCGCAGACCTCGCCACCGACGCATCGCGTCGCCACCTCATGGGAGTCGCGGCGATCGAAAAATCCAACAACGAGTTTGATGATCGTCGAGTCATCGCCACCACACTCGCGACCTACGACCGACTGTGCTTGCATCGGTCGACTCGGCCGTGACTCTGCGAGCGGCGCGCACGAGCGATGTCCGGGCGATCGCGGACCTCCACGCGACGCGCATCGACGAAGGATTCCTCACGAGTCTCGGGACATCATTTCTCCGCCGGCTCTACGCTCGTGTGCTGCACTCACACGACGCATTCATCGTGGTCGACGACCTCGATGGCGTCACGACCGGTTTCGCGGCCGGCGTCGCCGACCTCGGAGCCTTGTATCGCCGATTCATCGTGCGCGACGGCCTACGCGCGGGTTTTCAAGCCGCACCTCGCCTCGCGAAGAACGTCTCCCGTGTGGTGGAGACGTTGCGGTACCCGGCCACCACGGGCGACCTCCCGGAGGCAGAAGTCTTGGCGGTCGCGGTCGCCGCGGAACGAAGCGGTCATGGAGTCGGTCAGGCGTTGGTTCGGGGCGCGATCGACGAGTTCGTTCGTCACGGAATCAGGACCGCCAAAGTTGTGACGACGGCCGACAATTTCGCGGCGCTCGCAATGTACCGAGCCTGCGGATTCGTCATTGCGGATGGCGTGGAGGTTCACGCCGGCCGATCCTCGGAGGTGCTGGTATGGACGGCCTGATCGCAGCTCTGGTCGGCCTCGTCGGGGGCATCCTCCTGACCCCGGTCGCCCGGACCATTGCCCTCCGACTCGACATCGTCGATCGCCCCGGAGAGCTCAAGCCCCAACACGCGCCGGTCGCCTATCTCGGGGGCGTTGCCGTCTTTCTCGCGACGCTGATCGGACCGGTGATCAGCCAACAAGCGTGGGTGCTGCTCCCGATGGCGCTCGCCCTGGGACTCGGTCTCGCCGACGACGTTCGTCCACTCGCAGTCCCGCTGCGGGTCGGTGTCGAGATCGGCATCGCAACCCTCGCTGCGCTCGTCGTGCCCGGTACAGGTCTGACGCGTGTCGCCACCGCTGTCCTTGTGCTGGGTCTCCTGAACGCAGTCAATCTGCTCGACGGGCAAGACGGGCTCGCCGCGGGAGTCGGCGCAGTCATCGCGATCGGCTTTGCGTTTCTCGGCGGCGCAGCGACCGCGATCGGTCTGGGCTTAGCCGGTGGCCTGCTCGGCTTTCTCGTGCTCAACCGACCGCCGGCGCGCATCTACCTCGGCGACGCCGGCGCGTACCTGGTCGGGACCTCCATCGCGATTCTCCCGGCCCTGAGCCGTCACTCGACGATGCGCTGGTCGATGTGGTGGGCGGTGCCGTTGCTGGTCGCGATACCGATCGCGGACACGACCATTGCAATCGCTCGACGGCTCCGGGCCCGGCGACCACTCCTCAGCGGCGACCGCAGTCACGTCTATGACCAGCTCGTCGATGGCGGGACGAGCGTGGGGCGATCGACGTTGCTCTGCGTTGGCGCCCAAATCGTGTTCAGCACCATCGGGTTCGCCGCGACCCAGGGGAGCCCCGGCGCAGCCCTGGCGATCACGGTCCTCGTCGCCCTCGCAACTGGCGTCGTTGCGTGGCGGGCCGGTCTACTCACGGTTGCCCGCGGGTCGTAGGTCGGCGTGTCGAATGCGTCCGACGACGAGTTCTCGATCGACCGGACCCGGGACGGAGACGCTCCGACGCACGAACGAACCCACCGAGGGCAACGGCAAACGGCAGTGCCGGTACCAGCAGCAGTACCGCGTCAGCGCCGGTCTCCTTGAGCCCGACGACTCTCGATGCGTAGCCGACGACGAGCAGTTGTGACCCCAGAAGGCAGCATTCGTAGACGCCCAGCTTGACCGAGCGTGACAGTGCGGCAAGGCGGCCTTTCGTTAGTTCGCGACCGATTGGTTCGACAAGGAACAACCCGAGCGACGCCACCGCGCCGACGACGGACCCCGGTCGACCCCGCCCCTCAATGGCCGCCACCCACGCGAACACTCCGACGGCCGCACCGATGCCACCGGCGCCCATCCGGCTCCATTGCTTCGGCCAACCACAGAACGCGAGCGGTACCGCTGCACCGATCAGTGGCCGAACCCGTTCGGTGTCGGGCACGGTCCAGTACACACCGGCAACAGCGACCAGCCAGAGGAGCGGGCCGAGACCGAGTCGAGCGGTCCGGCGGTCGAGATCGGCGGCCAGCGGGCCACCGATCGCCACGACTCCGATAACGACCCACTTCGTCCACGCCGGCCCCGGGAACTCGCGCGACAGGCCGACGATGAACGCGCCCGGCACGGAGAACACCATGCCGATGAAGATCGGATTCGGAGTCCGGTCAGCGAGTTCACCTCCGATGAGCAACACGAGCAGACCCCACAGCAAGCCCGACGGGATCACATCGGTACGGCTGCTGCCGATCCACCCTCCGAGGAGGCCCAGCGAGACGAGGACCCATGCCGGTCCCGCCAGTCCCAGCGGTGTCCCAGACCCGCGTCGGATCGAGACCGCAACCCACCCCGCGCCGAGCACGACACCCGTCGCGAGTAGACCCCACCAGAACCCGTCTTGGAATCCCGGGAAATCGATCAGTGTTCGAAATGGACCCACGCGAAACCCCTGCCCTACGGTCGCAGCGGGCGACACTGCCGACTGCGGGAGAAATATCCCCAATATTTGACCACGTTGGGTGAAACTCCCTCTTGCGCCGGCTTCGTGGCCCGGCCACAATGAGGCCCTTGTTCTTGGCGGCTGGGGGGCCGGTGCACGAGGCGGAGCGAGCATACAAGGTACGACGCAACGACATCGGGTGCTGTTACTGATGTCAGTTTCGGGAGTTCTGAGAGCGCCAGTGGAAAAACTGAGGACGAGCAAGCGCCTGGCGCGGATGAGCGCCGACTGTCTCGTCTGGGTGGTCGCGCTCTATTTCGCGTCGCTGCTGCGACTCGACTTCGACATCAGTCGAGTCGATTCGTTCAATCTCGCAATCCTTTTCGTGCCGGCGATCCTCCTCCAGGCCGCAACCGGCTACTGGACCGGGCTGTATCGAGGCTGGTGGGTCAACGGATCCTTCGAGGAGGTTGCCGCGCTGGCCCGCTCGACAGCCATCTCGACCCTGGCGCTCGTCGCGCTCGACCTCGGATTCCTCGGCGACCGACCGGCCCCGATGAGCGCCGTCGTCGGTGCCGGCATCATGGCGTTCGTCGGCATGGGGGGTGCCCGCTATCTCGCCCGCCAGCTGTTGGAGCAGCAACGCCGGTCGATGAACCGCGACCGGGAACGAGCGATCATCTTCGGCGCCGGCGACGGCGGCGAACGCACGATCCGCGCGATGTTGTTCGACTCCGACAGTCCATTCGTCCCCGTCGCCCTCCTGGACGACGACCCGCGGAAGCGCAACCTCACCATCCGCGGGGTCCGGGTGCTCGGTGATCGCGGTGACATCGCCGAGATCGCAGCCCAGTTCGGTGCGAAGGCCCTGGTGATGGCAGTCCCCACCGGCGACGGTGCGCTGGTCCGGGAGCTCACCAAGGAAGCTCGAGCCGCTGGCCTGACCGTCCGAGTGGTCCCCTCAGTTCGTGAACTCTTCGGTGGCGAGGTTCACGTCGGAGACCTGCGCGAGCCCACCGAAGCCGACCTGCTCGGGCGCCACAAGGTCGAGACGGATCTGCAGAGCGTCTCGGACTACATCCGCGGCAAGACCGTGGTCGTCACCGGCGCGGGCGGATCAATCGGCTCCGAACTCTGTCGGCAACTCTCGGCGTTCTCTCCCGGACGACTCGTCATGGTGGATCGCGATGAATCCGGGCTCCACGGAGTGCAGTTGTCTCTCGAAGGCCGGGCGCTGCTCGACTCGGATTCACTCATCCTGCTCGACATTCGGGACCGCACCCGAGTGGCACGTTTGTTCGCCGAGATCAAACCCGACGTCGTCTTTCACGCCGCGGCACTGAAGCACCTTCCGCTCCTGCAGTCCCACCCTTCGGAAGCATTGAAGAGCAATGTGTGGGGCACGCTCAGCGTGCTCGATGCCGCCGCCGGTGCAGGCGTCTCCAACTTCGTCAACATCTCGACGGATAAGGCGGCGAACGCAGCAAGCGTTCTCGGCTATTCGAAGCGAATCGCCGAGGCCCTGACGTCTTCGTTCGGCCAGCGACACCCGGGCCGGTACCTGAGTGTCCGTTTCGGCAATGTACTCGGAAGCCGGGGATCAGTGCTCACGACCTTCCGGGCTCAGCTCGACCAGGGCGGACCGCTCACCGTCACTCACCCCGAAGTCACCCGCTACTTTATGACCATCGAAGAAGCGGTGCAGCTCGTTATCCAAGCCGGCGCGATCGGCGGCGATGGCCATGCGCTCGTGCTCGACATGGGCGAGCCGGTGAAGATTTACGACGTTGCGCGCCAGATGGCCAACGCACGCGCATCCGATATCGCCATCGAGTTCACCGGCCTGCGCCCGGGTGAGAAGCTCCACGAGGACCTCTTCTGTTCGGAGGAAACTCCCACGCGCAGCGCCCACGAACTCATCCGCTACGTCGACGTTCCGCCGCTCGACCCGGACGAGGTCCGTCATCTGGACCCGACGGGAACTCACGCCGAAGTCATGGACATCTTCACGACCTTGGTGTTCGACATCGACCGCCGAACGCAGGCCGCCGCCTTCGGTGCGATTCCGGTCGGCGTCGATCTCATCCAGGTCGAGTTCGAAAACAACCTCGAAGGCAACGCCGCGAACCTCTGAGCTGACCGGCTACCGTCGCCGCGGTGACCGGCGGGGGATCACATCCGAAGTCGTCCAGCTCCTCGTCGCTACTTCGTGTTGTCCTTCGCGATCGACGCGCGCTTCGGGTCACCATCGCCTTTACGTTCTTCAGCGGAGCGGAGTACGCCGTCTGGGTTGCACTCATGGTGTACGCCTACGGAAGGGGCGGCGCGACCGAGAGAGCGGGCTCGTTGCGATGAGCCAGCTGACCCCTGCGGCCGTGCTCGCGCCAGTCGTTGGTGTTCTGACCGAGCGGCGAGCGCCCGATCGCGTCCTCGCCTACGGGTACTGGATCCAAAGCGCGACGCTGGGCGCCGCGGCGATCACCCTCGCGCTCCCCGGTCCGGCCTTCGCGGTGTACGGATTCACGATGCTCATGACTGTCGCGATCGCGGCGACTCGCCCCGCGCAGGCACTGGTAGTGCCGTGCTTCGCGCAGAGCGTCGACGGGCTCACCGCACTGAACGTCGTCACGGAATGGGCAGGCCAGGTTGCGGTGTTCGGCGCGCCTGCGGCGGCCGCCGGGCTGCTCGCACTCGGTGGTCCCGAACTCGTCTTCGCTTGCTTCTCCGTGGCGCTCGCCGCGAGCGCGCTCTCGACTCCTCGGCTCCCCGCAATGCCGAACCGAGTCGGGGGTATCGGCGCTACCACTCTCGCTGAGATCCGGGCTGGCTTCCGAACGGCGGTCGCCGAACCAGCAGTCCGCACCGTCCTGCTCGTCAGCTCCTTGACCTTCGTCACGATCGGTGCCCTTGATGTCATCACCATCGACCTCGCAATCGGACGGTTCGGCGGTACCGCATCGACCGCAGTATGGATGACGGCCACGCTTGGCGCGGGCGGGATATTCGGCGCGGCGGTTGGGAGTCGACTCATCGGCCGCCGTCTCGCGCCGGCCCTCGTGGTCTCTGCGTTCGTCTACGGGGTCGCGCTCGGCGCCATCGGTCTCCTCCCCAACGAAGGATTCGCGTTCGTCATGCTCTTCATCGCGGGGTCGGGCAGGTGGTGGTCGCCATCTCGAGCCAGTCGATTCTGCAACGGTGCAGTCCGGCAGCTGCGGTCGGTCGGATCTTCGCACTGCGCGAGGCCCTCTTCTGTCTGGGTCTCGCAACCGGATCGATACTGGCGTCGATCCTGATCGATGCGTTCGGGCTCGAGGTCTCGCTGCTGGTGATCGGCGCGCTGCTCCCGACGTGCTCGGCGCTGCACGCTCGAACGATGTGGCGACTCGACGCCGCCGCCACGGTTCCGATCGTCGAGCTTTCCCTGCTTCGAACGCTTCCGATCTTCCATCGGCTCCCTGCACCGGCGCTCGAGGGACTCGCTCGGAGTGCCACGTCCATTCGCTTCGAGCCGGGGACCTATCTGATGATCGAAGGTGAGCCTGGAGAGCGCTACCTCGCGATCGCCTCCGGCGTCGCCCAAGTCCTGCAACAGGGAACAGCGGTCGGCACCGTCTCGAGCGGTGACGGCGTCGGCGAGATCGCGTTGCTACGGAACGTCGCCCGAACCGCCAGCGTGCGAGCGGAAACGACGGTGCACGCCATCGCCCTCGGCAAAGCAGATTTCTTGATCGCGCTGACCGGTCATCCTGCCACCGCAGCCGCGGCTGACACCATCATCTCCGGTCACGGTGCGATCGACACTGCCGAACATCTCACCCGGGAAGCGTGAGGATCTGTGGCCCGTCATCGGTGACGGCAATCGTGTGCTCGAAGTGGGCCGCGCGGCTGCCGTCCATGGTCACCACGGTCCAGCCGTCGTCAAGTGTCTCCGTTTCGGGTGATCCCACGGTGACCATCGGTTCGATCGCCACGACGAAGCCCGATCGAATTCGATGGCGGCGACCGCGCGGAGTCCGATAGTTCGGAACTTCGGGCGACTCGTGCATCGCGGTTCCAATACCGTGGCCGACGTAGTCCCGGACCATCGAAAGACCGGCTTCGACCGCCGCCGATTCGGCGGCGCCGCCGACATCTGCGAGGTTGTTGCCGACAACGAGCGCGGCAATGGCTCGATCGAGTGAACGCTGCGTGACTTCGAGCAGCTGTTGCGACACTGCGTCGATTTCCCCGACCGGTACGGTGATCGCCGCATCCGCATGCCAACCGTCGATGATGGCGCCGCAATCCAGCGAGACGATGTCGCCGTCCTGCAAGACCGTTTCATCGGGAATCCCATGCACGACGACGGAGTTCGGCGACGCACAGATGACGGCAGGAAACCCGTGATACCCGAGAAAGTTCGAGGTTGCGTCTCGCCGGGCGAGCACCTCGCGCGCGGCACGATCGATCGCCGCGGTCGTCACACCCGGTCGGGCGGCGCGCGCACACACTTCATGCATCTCGGCGACGACGCGTCCCGCCCGGGCCATCGTCGCGATTTCCTCTCGCGACTTGCGGCTACTCACTCCCGTTGGGGAACCGGGAGCCGACGGCCTTCAGCAACGCCGCGTTCACTTCATCTTCGGTTCCCAAGCCGTCCACCGTGGCCAGCACCGAACGTTCCCGGTAGAAGTCGACGAGCGGCTTGGTTTCGGTGTCGTACAACTCGAGGCGGCGGCGAATGGACTCCTCGGTGTCGTCCTCGCGCCCCCGAGCGCGCATCCGGTCCACCACGATGTCAGTCGGGACGTCCAGGTCGATGACGATGTCGATCGGGTGAGCCTCAAGGATGCGATCGAGTTCGAACGCCTGCTGCTTCGTACGCGGAAAGCCATCGAGCACGAAACCGGGTTGGACTTCGATCGGGTTCTGAAATCGCTCGTGCACCACAGCGATGACGAGATCGTCAGGCACGAGTTCACCGCGGTCCATGAACGCCTTCGCCTCGAGTCCGGCCGTCACCCCGGCAGTCGCCGAATCCCGAAACATCTGACCGGTCGACAGGTGCTGGATACCGAACTGAACCGCGAGCCGCTCACCCTGGGTCCCTTTTCCCGAGCCCTGCTTGCCGAGTAGGACCATGCGTGGTCCGCGACGTGTGCTCATCGGGGCCTCAGGAGAGGAAGCCCTCGTAGTTGCGCATCATCAGCTGGCTGTCGATCTGTTTCATGGTTTCGAGCGCAACCCCCACCGTGATCAGGAGCGCGGTACCGCCGAACGGGAACTGGGTGATGTTCCACAACTTGAGGACAAGGAGGGGAACGAGGGCGATGACCATCAGGAAGATCGATCCTGGCAACGTGATCCGGTTCAGCACCTTGGCGAGATATTTCTCGGTCGGCGGGCCGGGGCGGATTCCCGGAATGAAGCCACCCTGCTTGCGGATGATGTCGGCCTGCTGCTGGGGGTTGAACGCAATGGCCGTGTAGAAGTACGCGAAGAACAGGATCATCAGCGCGTAGAGACCCATGTAGGTGTAACTGTCGCCCCGCACCAGGTTCTTGTTCGCGAAGTTGGTCAACCAGCCCCAGTTGGCGGCGGACGCTATCAACGCAGGGAACGCCAGGATGGAACTCGCGAAGATCACCGGGATCACCCCCGACTGGTTGACCTTCAGCGGAATGTACGTGCTCTGCCCGCCGTACATCCGGCGCCCGACCACCCGTTTCGCGAACTGCACCGGTATTCGGCGCTGGCCTGATTCCACGTAGACGATGCCGGCGATCATCCCGATGCCGATGAGGATGATCACGGTGCCCTTGAACCATCCTCCCTGTGCGAAGACGGCACCGCCCTGAGCCGGGAGCCTCGATACCACCGACGCGAAGATCAGGATCGACATCCCATTGCCGATTCCACGTTGGGTCACGAGCTCACCGAGCCACATCACCAACGCCGTGCCCGCTACCCAGGTGAGCACGATGAGTGCAGCGCGGTACGCGTTGTAGTTCGGAATCATGTCGTGGCCGGTGAAACCGGCGGTGCCCAGCAGGCCCTGCTTACCCTCATGGAGTGCAATCACGAGCCCGGAGGACTGGACGAGCGCAAGCCCAACGGTGACATAGCGCGTCCACTGTGTGATCTTCTTCTGGCCCGACTGGCCTTCCTGCTGCCATTGTTCGAGTTTGGGGATGACGACCCCGAGAAGCTGCATAATGATTGAGGCCGTGATATACGGCATGATTCCGAGGAAGAAAATCGAAACGCTGGTGATCGCTCCACCGGAGAACAAGTCCAGAAACCCGACAACGCCCGTTCCCTGAGCAGAGTTCTGCAGGCTCTTGATCTGAGCAAAGTCGACGTACGGCACCGGAATGTGGGTGCCGAGTCGGTACACGAGCACGACGAAGATCGTGAACAGGATCTTGTTGCGCAGGTCGGGCACCCGGAACATGTTCCGCAGACGGGACAGCATGGGTGGTGCGACCTCCTAGAGCGACTTCCGGACCCGGTCGGGTCAGGCTATCGGTTGGTCAGTGCGTTGCCCTTGGCCGGAGGCCGACGATCTCCCCAGGGAGCAGGGACGATTTCGACCGAACCGCCGGCCGCCTCGATCGCAGACTTCGCGGACTCGGAAAAACCATGAGCTTTGACCGTGACTGCTTTGGTCAGCTCGCCGCGCCCGAGGACCTTGACCAGTCCGCGCTTGGCAACGAGACCGCGAGCACGCAAGGTGGCCGGCGAGACCTCGGCTCCGGCGTCGAAGGACTCGAGCGTGTCGAGATTCACCACGTGGTACTCGACCCGGAAGGGGTTGTTGAAGCCCTTCAGCTTCGGCGTCCGACGGTGCAACGGCGTCTGCCCACCTTCGAAGCCAGGCTTGACGGTGCCTCGCGCGCGCTGACCCTTACTGCCGCGACCGGCGGTCTTTCCGCCCTTGCCACCGATACCGCGCGCGATGCGCTGCTTCTTCTTGTGCGAACCGGCAGCCGGCTTGAGGTCATGGATCTTCATCTGTCTCTCCCGCTCTCGGCGACTGCGTCGCCGGGCCGCTCGGGCCCCGGCTCGGGACTCTTGCGGAACGTCATGCTGCCTGTCCCTCGCCTCATGAGGAGAGTTCCTCCACGGTGATGAGATGCGGCACTTTCGCGATCATCCCGCGAATGACCGGATTGTCGTCGTGCTCACGAGTGTGGCTGATCCCGCGCAATCCGAGCGCGCGCAAGGTGCCGCGTTGCTTGGGCTTGATCCCAATCAGTGATCGGACTTGAGTGACCTTCAACTTCATCACGCGACCTCGGTGATCTCTGTCTTCTTGGCGTTGCGCTCCCGATACGCACGGAGCATGCCGACGGTGCTGACTTCCTCCGCCGACTTCCCGCGCATCTTTGCGATGTCATCCGGACGCCTCAAACCTTGAAGGCCCGCGATCGTGGCCCGTGACACGTTGATCGCGTTCGACGAACCGAGTGACTTGGCGAGCACATCGTGGACGCCGGCAGCCTCAAGGATGGCACGCGCCGCACCACCGGCGATGACGCCGGTACCCGGGGCGGCGGGCTTCAGCAGCACGCGCGCCGAGTCGTGCCGACCGACGATTTCATGGGTGATGGTCGAACCGGCGAGCGCCACCGCGAAGAGGTTCTTCTTGCCCTCTTCCATGCCCTTCTGGATGGCTGCGGGAACTTCCTTCGCCTTCCCGTAACCCAGACCCACATTTCCGTTGCCGTCACCGACAACCACGAGCGCGGTGAAGGAAAAACGCCGGCCGCCCTTTACCACTTTCGCCACCCGGTTGATCGCGATGACGCGCTCTTCGTATTGATCGTTGGCCATGGTTTCAGAACTCCAAACCGGCGCTGCGCGCGCCGTCGGCCACGGCGGCGACTCGGCCGTGGTACTTAAATCCACCGCGGTCGAAGACCACCGTGTTGATGCCGGCGCCCTTGGCGCGATCGGCCACCCGCTCGCCGACCGAACGAGCGGCGGAAACCGTCCCAGTCCCGTCGCCGCGCGCCGAGGCCTCCATCGTCGAGGCACTGGCGATCGTACGACCGGAAACGTCGTCGATCACCTGTGCATAAATGTGCTTGTTCGAGCGGAACACGGCCAGGCGTGGCCGCGCGGCCGAGCCGTGGACCTTCTTGCGCACCCGGAGGTGGCGACGTCGACGGCTGTCGTTCGTCTTCACGCGCATCAGCTGTACGTTCCCTACTTCGCGGACTTCCCGGCTTTGCGCACAACGCGCTCACCGGCGTAACGGATGCCCTTGCCTTTGTACGGCTCGGGCTTTCGGATCTTGCGGATGTCGGCCGCGACCTGGCCAACGAGTTGCTTGTCGATGCCGGAAATGAGAATCCGGTTCGGGGTCGGAACCTCGAAAGTGATCCCGTCCGGGGCGTCGATGGGCACCGAATGCGAGAAGCCCACTTGGAGCTCCAGCTTCGACGGTCCTTGTGCCGCCGCGCGATACCCGACGCCGACGATCTCGAGTTCTTTGGTAAAGCCCTCGGACACTCCGACGACCATGTTCGCGACGAGTGACCGCGCCATCCCGTGCAGCGCGCGGTGACGGCGTTCGTCATCCGGACGGGTCACGAGCAGCTGGTCCCCTTCGCGGTTGACGAAGATGTCGTCAGGGGTCTTCCACGCCAGCTGGCCCTTCGGTCCCTTGACCGACACGTGCGACCCGTCGATCGAGATTTCGACGCCGCTCGGAACGGTGATCGGGCTCTTACCGATGCGAGACATGATTCACCACACCTGACAGAGCACTTCGCCGCCGACGCGACGCTTGCGCGCCTCGCGGTCGGTGAGCAGTCCCTGGTTGGTCGAGAGGACGGAAATCCCCATACCTCCGAGCACACGTGGCACGCGATTCGCAGCCATGTACACGCGCAGGCCCGGCTTGGAGACACGCTTGATTCCCGAGATAGTGCGCTTACGCTCCGGCGTGTACTTCATCGTGATCGTCAGCTTGTTCCCGGGGCGCGTCGGATCGTCCGCGACCTCGAAGCCTTCGATATAGCCCTCACGCAGCAGAATCCCGGCGAGTGCTTCCTTCAGTTTCGATGACGGCATCTCGGTCAGATCATGCATCGCGATGTTCGCGTTGCGGATCCGAGTGAGCATGTCGGCAACTGGGTCGGTCATTGTCACTGGCTCAACCCCCTCACCACGAAGCCTTGGTCATACCTGGAACCTCACCCGCATGGGTGAGCTCTCGCAGGCAGATACGGCACAATCCGAACTTGCGGTACACCGAACGCGGCCGGCCACACCGCCGGCAGCGCGTGTAACCGCGCACCTTGAACTTCGGTGTGGCTTGCTGTTTGTTGACAAGTGCTTTCTTGGCCATGCCTTACCCCTGTGCTTCACGGCGGAATGGGAACCCGAGCGCGCGAAGCAACGCGCGCCCTTCGTCGTTCGTACGGGCGGTGGTGCAGATGGTGATGTCCATCCCTCGCACCGTGTCGATCTTGTCGTAGTCGATCTCGGGAAAGATCAGTTGTTCGGTGACGCCGAACGTGTAGTTGCCGGCACCGTCAAACGACGCCGGGTTCAGACCCCGAAAGTCACGGATACGGGGAATCGCCACGCTGACCAGCCGGTCGAAGAACTCCCACATGCGATCGCCACGCAAGGTGACCTTGGCGCCGATTGCGTTGCCTTCGCGAAGCTTGAACGTCGCGATCGACTTCTTGGCGCGGGTGATCGCCGGCTTCTGGCCTGCGATCAACGTGAGATCGGCTACGGCACCGTCCAGCAGTGACGACTGCTGGGTTGCCTGGCCGACACCCATATTGATCGCGATCTTGGCGAGGTTGGGAACCTGCATCACGTTCCCGAGGCCGAGTTCCGTTCTCAGCTGCTCGCGGAGTTCGGTCGCGTACCGCGTTTTCAGGCGCGGGACCGTGGTCGTGGTTACCACTACAGGTCCTTTCCGCACTTGCGACAGACGCGAACTTTCGTGTCGCCGTCCATTCGGTAACCGATGCGGGAGTGCTTGCCGCACGAGGTGCACACGATCGCCACGTTCGAGACGTGAATCGGCATGTCCTTGTCGATGATGCCGCCCTGCATCGTGGCCTTCGTGGCACGCTGGTGCCGCTTCGCGACATTGACGCCGTCCACGATGACCTTGTCGGCGGCCACGAGAACGCGGGTGACCTCGCCGGTCTTGCCGAGGTCCTTGCCCGCAATGACTTGGACCTGATCGCCCTTACGGATTTTCATGGTCGCTCCACCCTCAGTACGGCAGCAAGCGCGACCGCCCCGGGGCGGGTTCCGCTCAGCTTTTTCATCTAGAGCACCTCCGGGGCCAGGGACACGATGCGCATGAACTTGCGGTCACGCAGTTCGCGCCCGACGGGGCCGAAGATGCGCGTGCCACGCGGCTGCATCTGATCGTTGATCAGGACGGCGGCGTTCTCGTCGAAACGGATGTAGCTCCCGTCAGGACGGCGGCGTTCCTTCTTGGTGCGCACGACAACGCACTTGACGACGTCACCTTTCTTCACTGCGGCACCCGGCGTCGCGTCCTTGACGGTCGCAACGAAGATGTCTCCAATGCCGGCATACCGACGGCGCGTGCCACCGAGCACCTTGATGCACAGGACTTCACGTGCACCAGAGTTGTCGGCAACCTTGAGTCGGCTCTCTTGCTGGATCATCGAGCCCGCTCCAGCACTTCGACGACCCGCCAGCGCTTGTTGCGCGACATCGGACGGGTCTCGGCCAGCCGCACCCGGTCGCCCTCGCGAACTTCGTTGGCTTCGTCGTGCGCGAAGAGTTTGGTGGTGCGCTGCAGTGTCTTGCGGTACCGCGGGTGCTGCACCCGGTCGACCACGCTGACCACAACGGTCTTGTCCATCTTCGTTGACACCACGATGCCCTCGCGAACCTTGCGTCGATTGCGTTCGACGGGCGTTTCGGTGGCTTCGGTCATGAGTTTCCTCCCTCGGCCGTTTCGGCGGCTGCGATCTCGCGCTCGCGAAGGAGCGTGTTGAGCCGAGCGACGTCCCGCCGAACCTGGCCAAGGCGCGAGCTGTTGTCGAGCTGGCCGGTGGCGGACTGGAAGCGAAGGTTGAAGTGCTCTTCCTTCGCTTCGGCCAGCCGCTGGACAAGCTCGGCGTCGTTCAGTTCTCGGAGTTCCTGTGCGCTACTCGCCATGGTGATCAGGCCTCGTCGTGACGCACGACAAAGCGCGTCTTGATCGGCAACTTGTGCATTGCGAGCCGCATGGCTTCACGTGCCAACGGCTCGGCGACACCGGACAGTTCGAACATCACGCGACCCGGCTTGACGACGGCAACCCAGCTCTCGGGGTTGCCCTTGCCTGATCCCATGCGGGTCTCCGCCGGCTTCTGAGTAATGGGCTTGTCAGGAAAGACCGTGATCCAGACCTTCCCGCCACGCTTGATGTGGCGGGTCATTGCGATACGGGCAGCCTCGATCTGGCGGTTGGTGATCCATCCCGGCTCGAGCGCCTGGATTCCGTAGTCACCGAACGTCACCTTCGTGCCGCCTTTGGCCACTCCCGACATCCGGCCGCGCTGCACCTTGCGGTGACGAACCTTCCTCGGCATCAACATGGTCGCACTCGTTCCTCGTGCCGTTCTCTCGAGACCGAAGTCATCGCAGTCCGCTCGGCCATCAGTCTTCATCCCCGTGGAACTTGGGGGCCTCGTGCGGCTGGCGGGTACGGCGCTCGATTTCTTCTTCTTCGGCCAACAGTCGCTCGAGTTCCGGGTCCGCCTCTTTCACGAGCGGAGCGTCCTCGGTGATCTCGGCGTCGCCAACCGCCGCTTCGTCGACCGGAACCGACTCGGTGGCCGGGCGGCGTCGACCGCCACCGGCGGTCACGACACGACGGCCGGTCGGACCTGCGGTGTCACCAACCGCCATCGCGGCTTCCTTGGCAATCTTGTCTTCGGCCACCGTCTTGTACGGAAGGATCTCGCCCTTGTAGATCCAGACCTTCACCCCGATACGACCGAAGGTCGTGCGGGCCTCCGCCTGGCCGTAGTCGATGTCGGCGCGCAGCGTGTGGAGCGGGACTCGACCTTCGCGGTACCACTCTTTCCGACTCATTTCGGCACCACCGAGTCGACCGCCGCACTGCACCCGAATACCGAGGGCGCCGGCCTTCATCGCGGTCTGCACGGCGCGCTTCATTGCGCGGCGGAAGCTCACGCGACCGGTGAGCTGGTCCGCAACGCCCTGAGCGATCAACGTGGCGTCGAGCTCAGGCTGCTTGATCTCTTGAATGTTGAAATGGATCTTCGGGTTACCCGTGATCTTCAGCAGTCCGGCGCGAAGGCGATCCGCCTCGGCGCCGCGGCGACCAATGACGATTCCGGGCCGCGCGGTGTACACGTCGACGCGCAGCCGATCACGAGTGCGCTCGATTTCAACGCGACTCACCATGGCGCGCAGCAGCTCAGTGCGCAGATAGTCCCGGATCTTCCAGTCCTCGATGAGGAGTTCCTTGTATTCCTTGTCCTCAGCGAACCACCGAGATTTCCAATCGGTCGTGATACCGAGGCGGAACCCGTACGGGTTGACCTTCTGACCCATTACTTCGCTCCCTTCGACGAGTCGTCGGACTCGTCGGTGTCCGCGTCGGCGACGTCGGACTGTTCACCGGTACTGGCGTCATCGACCGCGTCGCCGGCATCCGTTTCGCTGGATGCAGGGTCGCTGCCTTCGATCGGCGTGGCATCCGGCGCGTCGGCGACGACCGCATCATCGTGGTCGTGGTCGTGGTCGTGCGCAACTGCGGCTTCGGCTTTGGCCGTGCTCGCTGCCACCCGACGACCGCGGCTGAGCCGACGGCGACGTTCGGTTGCGGCGCCGGTCCCCGACGCCTCTTCACGCACGGCCCGCTGACGCAGCTCATCGTCCGAGTAGCGCTCCACCACGATCGTGATGTGGCTGGTGCGCTTCCGGATGCGCGTGCCCCGGCCGCGCGCACGGGGACGGAACCGCTTCGCGGTTGCGCCCTCATCGGCCCAGGTCGCCCCGATGAAGAGTTCGTCGCTCGGAATGTGGTCGTTATGTTCGGCGTTCGCGACAGCGGAGTCGAGCAGCTTGGCGATCTCGACCGAAGCACCGCGCTGACTGAACCGAAGGATCTCACGAGCCTCGGTGACATCCAGGCCACGAATCATGTTGAGCACCAGACGCACCTTGGTGGGTGAGCCGGGACTGTTCCGCAGGACCGCGCGCGTCATTACCGGCGCCCCTGCTTCTCTTGCCCCGCGTGATACCGGAAGGTACGCGTCGGAGCGAACTCGCCGAGCTTGTGCCCGACCATCGCCTCGGTGCAGTACACCGGTACGTGCTTGCGCCCGTCGTGCACGGCAAACGTGTGACCGACGAACTCAGGTGTGATGGTGGAACGACGCGACCAGGTCTTGATGACCTTGCGGTCGCCCGCTTCGTTCATGCGCTCGACCTTCACCCGGAGGTGCTCGTCGACGAATGGTCCCTTTTTGAGGCTGCGAGGCATCGCGCCTACCTCCGGCTGCCGCGAGTGCGGCGACGACGAACGATCATCTGGTCAGATGCCTTGCCCTTCTTACGAGTACGGCCTTCCGGCTTGCCCCACGGCGAAACCGGGTGACGCCCACCGGAGCTCTTGCCCTCGCCACCACCGAGCGGGTGGTCGACGGGGTTCATCGCGACACCACGAACATGCGGTCGCTTGCCCTTCCAACGGTTTCGACCGGCCTTGCCGATCGAGATCAGACCGGCCTCAGAGTTCCCGACCGCACCAATCGTGGCGCGGCAGTCGATCGGGACGCGACGCATCTCGGTCGACGGCAACCTCAAGGTGGCGTAGAGCCCTTCCTTGGCGACGAGCTGGATCGCGGCGCCCGCGCCTCGACCCATCTTGCCGCCGGCACCCGGCTTCATCTCGACGTTGTGAACGACGGTACCGACCGGGATGTAGCGCAGTGGCAGCGCGTTGCCGGGACGGATCTCGGACCCTTGACCGCTCTGCAGCATGTCGCCGACCGCAACTCCGGACGGCGCCAGGATGTAGCGCTTTTCGCCATCCCGGTAGTGCAGCAACGCGATGCGGGCGTTGCGGTTCGGGTCGTACTCGATCGCGGCGACCTTGGCCGGCACGCCGTCCTTGTTCCGACGGAAGTCGACGAGCCGGTACTGACGCTTGTGGCCGCCACCGCGGTGGCGGGCCGTCATCCGGCCGTAGCTGTTGCGTCCACCCGTGCGCGGCTTCGGGCCGACGAGAGACTTTTCCGGCGTCGACTTCGTGATGTCCGCGAAGTCCGAGACCGATTGGAATCGACGGCCGGGTGAGGTGGGTTTGCGTTTGCGAATCGCCATCGTCAGCTCCCGAAGATCTCGATCGAGTCACCGGCGGCGAGCGAGACGATCGCTCGCTTCTGATCGGTGCGCTTGCCCCAGCTCCCGGTCCGACGGTTGCGCTTGCGCTTGCCGGCGCGGTTGAGGGTGTTGACGTTCAGCACGGTCACACCGAAGATTTCTTCGACGGCCTGACGAATCTGAATTTTGTTGGCACCACCTGCGACCTCGAACGTGTAAACGTTCGCGTCGAGACTGGCGTAGGACTTCTCCGACACGATCGGTCGCAAGATCACGTCACGAGGATTGGAAAGACCACTCATCTCTTCCGCTCCTGCTCCTGCGGAGCGGGCCGCTCGGGCCACGCTGCGCTACCTGCTCGGCGGCAAGCGGCATTGCTCCACGCTCCGCTCATGATGCATCCCCTCCGGCGTTGGCATCGACGACGTCGATCGACGTTGCTCGGCTGCTAGCGCTGTCAGTGAGACGACTCACGATGACCTCGAGTGTCGGCGCCGAGAACACGAGCCAATCGTTGACCAGCACGTCGTAGGCATTCAGTTCCTCGGGGAGGATGATCTGGACACGTTCGCCGAGGTTGCGGAACGATTTCCATGCCGTCTGCTCGTCACGATCGAGCACCAGCAGTACACGAGGCGGGCGTTCGCCGGTGGGCCGCAACCCGAGGGCACCCAACGCGGTCAACGCGTCCTTCGTCTTCGGCGCATCGAACCGCCATTGGTCGAGCACCATCACGCGGCTCTCCGACGCCCGGTCGGAGAGCGCTCCGATGAGGGCGAGGCGAACCATCTTCTTGGGTGTGCGCTGCTTGTACGAGCGCGGCTTCGGTCCGTGGGCGACACCGCCACCGCGCCAATGAGGCGCACGGATCGAACCCTGCCGAGCGCGACCGGTGCCCTTCTGACGCCACGGCTTGGCCCCACCACCGCGAACCTCGGCGCGAGTTTTCGTGCTGTGGGTTCCGGCGCGTGCTGCGGCAAGCTGCGCAGTCACCACCTGGTGGAGCACGGCCATATTGGGTTCGGTTCCGAAGATGGCTTCGGGCAACTCAACGGAACCGGCATCACCACCGGTCTGGGTCTTCATCGTCAACGACGTCATCGCGCACCTGCCTTCACGGCATCGCGCAGGAAGAGCAATCCGCCGTTGGCACCCGGCACCGAGCCCCGAACGATCACGAGGTTGCGCTCGGCGTCGCCTTCGACCACTTCGAGATTGAGCGTCGTGGTCTTCACGTTGCCCATCTGGCCTGCCATCTTCATGCCTTTGAACACGCGAGCGGGGGTGGCGCATGCGCCGATCGACCCCGGAGCCCGATGCTTCTTGTGGTTACCGTGCGACGCGCCTTGGCCTTTGAAGTTGTGACGCTTCATGACCCCGGCGAAGCCCTTCCCCTTCGAGACCCCGCTCACATCCACGCGGTCACCCTTGGCGAAGATGTCGGCGACGATCGCCTGCCCAACGGCGAAGTCCGAAAGGTCATCGACCCGCAGCTCAACGAGATGCTTGGTCGGACCGATCCCTGCAGCGGCGAGGTGCCCGATCTCGGGCTTGCTCAACCGACCGGCTTTGGTCTCGCCGAACGCGATCTGCACCGCGGCATACCCGTCACGCTCGGGTGTCTTGAGCTGCACGACATGGCAAGGCCCGGCCTGGATGACCGTCACCGGGATCACCCGGTTTTCCTCATCCCACATCTGGGTCATGCCGAGCTTTCGCCCGAGGATTCCCTTGGAAGCCATTGTTTCGCCTTCTTCTGGTCAACCGGCGAGGCCGGCTGGCACGCGAACGCTCCGTCGGGACGAATCCCGGCGGAGCGTTGGTTCGGTTGTGCCGTACGGTTCCGTCGCGCTATGCGCGCTCGGCCTGCACGGACGTCAATTGACGAGGCAGGCGAACCTAGTCCATCGGGCCGCCTCACCACCATCTGGCGGTAAGGCTCTGCCGGGTTAGACGCCTTGGATCTTGATTTCGATGTCCACGCCGGCTGGAAGATCCAGCCGTTGGAGGGACTCGACGGTCTTGCCCGCCGGCTCGACGATGTCGAGCAAGCGCTTGTGAATTCGCATTTCGAAATGTTCGCGAGAGTCCTTGTCGACGTGTGGTCCGCGAACGACGCAGTACCGGTGGATCTCCGTTGGGAGCGGGACCGGTCCCCGCACTCGGGCTCCGGTCCGCACCACCGTCTCGACGATCTTCTTCGTCGACTGATCGATGATCTCGTGGTCGTACGCCTTGAGCCGGATCCTGATCTTCTGCGCCATGGGGTTCCCGACTACTTCAAGATCTTGGTGACACGGCCCGCACCGACGGTGCGTCCACCTTCACGGATGGCGAACCGGAGTCCGTCTTCCATTGCGATCGCCTTCTGCAACTGGATCGTCATCTCGGTGTTGTCGCCGGGCATGACCATCTCGGTGCCCTCGGGGAGATTGATCGTGCCGGTGACGTCCGTCGTCCGGAAATAGAACTGCGGGTGGTAGTTGGCGAAGAACGGCGTGTGCCGGCCGCCTTCTTCCTTCGTCAGCACGTAGACCTGAGCTTCGAAGTCGGTGTGCGGGGTGATCGAGCCCGGCTTGGCGAGCACCTGACCGCGCTCGACATCTTCCTTCTTCGTGCCACGGAGCAGGGCGCCGATATTGTCGCCGGCCTGACCCTGGTCGAGGAGCTTGCGGAACATCTCGACCCCGGTGCAGGTGGTCTTCTGCGTGTCCCGCAGACCGACGATCTCGATCTCGTCACCGGTGTGAACAATGCCCTGCTCGACCTTGCCGGTCACGACGGTGCCACGACCGGTGATCGTGAAGACGTCCTCGATCGGCATCAGGAACGGCTTCTCGAGCTCACGGACGGGCTCGACGATGAACGAGTCGACGGCGTTCATGAGCTCCATGACGCCGGTTGCGGCATCGGCGTCGCCTTCGAGCGCCTTCAGCGCCGAAACTCGAATCACCGGGGTGTCGTCACCCGGGTACTCGTACTCGCTCAGCAGCTCGCGAACCTCGAGCTCGACCAGCTCGAGGAGCTCCTCGTCCTCGACCTGGTCGCACTTGTTCAGTGCCACAACGATCGACGGGACGCCGACCTGGCGGGCCAGCACCACGTGCTCACGCGTCTGAGGCATCGGACCATCGGTGGCAGCAACCACCAGGATCGCGCCGTCGATCTGCGCAGCACCGGTGATCATGTTCTTGATGTAGTCGGCGTGGCCGGGCATGTCGACGTGCGCGTAGTGACGCGGCTCCGTCTCGTACTCGACGTGCGCGATGTTGATCGTGATACCGCGCTCGCGCTCTTCCGGCGCCTTGTCGATCATGTCGAACGCGGTAGCCTGCACGTTCGGATTGCCTTCTGCCAGCACGCGGGTGATCGCTGCTGTCAGCGTGGTCTTTCCATGGTCGATGTGACCCATGGTGCCGATGTTGAGGTGCGGCTTGTTCCGCTCGAACTTGGCCTTTGCCATCTTCCTTGCTCCGTTCGTTGCGACCGCGCGTGGTACGGCCGTGGTCGTGATTCTGAGGTGCGACTACTCGCCGCGGACTCGTTTGACGATCTCCTGCGCGATCGACTCCGGCACCTGGGAGTAGGAGTCGAACTGCATGGTGTACGTCGCGCGCCCCTGGGTACGGGAGCGAAGGTCGCCAACATAGCCGAACATCTCGGCCAGCGGCACCTTGGCGTTGACAACATGTGAGGTTCCGCGCTGCTCCATACCCTCGACCTGGCCGCGCCGCGAGCTGAGATCGCCGATGACGTCACCCATGTAGTCCTCCGGGGTGACCACCTCGACCGCCATCATCGGCTCGAGCAGTGCCGGGTCCGCCAAGCGGGCGGCCTTCTTGACCGCCATTGAACCTGCGATCTTGAACGCCATTTCGGACGAGTCGACGTCGTGGTAGGAACCGAAGGTCAGAATCGCCCGGACGTCCACGAGGGCATATCCGGCGACAACGCCACCTTCGAGCGCCTCCTGGATGCCGGCATCGACGGCGGGGATGTACTCCCGCGGGATGAGACCGCCTTTGATCTTGTCGACGAACTCGTAGCCGCCGCCGGGACCAGTGGGCTCCAGACTGATGACGACGTGGCCGTATTGACCCCGACCGCCGGTCTGACGCACGTACTTCTCTTCGACCTTCTCGACCGTCTTGGTGATCGTTTCGCGGTATGCCACCTGCGGCTTGCCGACGTGGGCCTCGACGCCGAACTCGCGCATCATGCGGTCCACGAGGATCTCCAGGTGGAGCTCGCCCATCCCGGCGATGATCGTCTGACCGGTTTCGTCGTCGGTGTGGACCTGGAAGGTCGGGTCCTCCTCCGACAAGGAACCGAGCGCTCGACCGAGCTTGTCCTGGTCAGCCTTGGTCTTCGGCTCGATCGCAACGGAGATCACGGGCTCGGGGAACGTCATCCGCTCGAGCACGATCGGGAGACTGGGATCACAGAGGGTGTCACCGGTCGTGGTGTTCTTGAATCCGACGCCCGCGACGATGTCGCCGGCGAAGACCGCGTCCTTGTCTTCCCGGTGGTTCGCGTGCATCTGGAGGATTCGGCCGATCCGCTCCTTCTTGTCCTTCGTCGCGTTGAGGATCGACGCGCCGGTTTGGATGGAGCCCGAATACACGCGGAAGTACGTCAGCTTGCCGACGTAGGGGTCACTCATGATCTTGAACGCCAAGGCCGAGAACGGCTCGCTGTCCGAGGCCTGGCGACTCATGGGCTCGCCGGTCTTGATGTCCGTGCCCTCGATCTGGATCACGTCGAGCGGGCTCGGCAGGTAGTCCACGACGGCGTCGAGCAACGGCTGCACACCCTTGTTCTTGAACGCAGTTCCGCACAGGATCGGCACGGTCCCGGCGGTGATCGTGGCGTGACGCAAGCCGGTGCGCAGGTCCTGCGCGGTGATCTCTTCCTCACCTACGTACTTCTCGAGCACGTTCTCGTCGTGCTGGGAGACGACGTCGATGAGCTGATGACGCCAGTTCTCGGCGTCCTCGAGCATGTCCTCGGGGATGTCGACGGTCTGGAAGTCCTCGCCCATCCCGTCGTCCCACACGAGCGCCTTCATCTGGAGCAGGTCGATGACGCCACGGAACTCGCTCTCGGCGCCGATCGGCAACTGGATGACGGCAGTCTCGGCGTCGAGACGATCCTTGATCATCTCCAGGCAGCGGTAGAAATCCGCGCCGATGCGGTCCATCTTGTTGACGAAGCACATGCGCGGTACCGAGTACTTATTAGCTTGGCGCCAGACCGTCTCGGTCTGCGGCTCCACACCGGCGACCGCGTCGAAGACGGCAACTGCGCCGTCGAGCACTCGCAACGACCGCTCGACTTCAACCGTGAAGTCGACGTGGCCCGGGGTGTCGATGATGTTGATCCAGCAGTCGCGCCACTTGCAGGTGGTGGCGGCGCTGGTGATCGTGATCCCGCGCTCTTGCTCCTGGACCATCCAGTCCATGACGGCGGCGCCTTCGTGCACCTCACCGATCTTGTACGTCCGGCCGGTGTAGTACAGGATCCGCTCGGTCGTCGTGGTCTTGCCGGCATCGATGTGCGCCATGATTCCGATGTTGCGAGTCCGCGCCAGCGGAAACTCCCTGATGATCGGTGCATCCTTCGCCATGTTCCTTCTTCTTTCCTCGTTCTCTTCTCACCCACGGACAAGCGTCTGCGAATGTGCTGGGCCGCCGCACGCGGGCCGACGCCGGTGTCCGTCCACCAAGCGAGTTCTGTGCGAGCCACCAGGCGAGCACAGATGTCTGAGCGACTGGACGGATACCGGTGGCGGAGCCGCCTCCGGAAGAATTACCAGCGGTAGTGCGCAAACGCCTTGTTCGACTCCGCCATCTTCTGCAGGTCGTCCTTGCGCTTGATCGCCGCGCCCAGACCGTTGCTCGCATCCATCAACTCAGCAGCCAACCGGCCCGCCATCGTCTTCTCTCGACGCTGCCGTGAGTAGCCGACCAGCCAGCGAATCGCGAGGGTGGTAGCACGACGAGGGCGAACCTCGACCGGGACCTGGTAGGTCGCGCCACCGACACGACGGGATTTCACCTCGAGCACTGGGCGCACGTTCTCGACCGCGCGCTTGAGGGTCGGGATCGGGTCGCCGCCGGTCTTCTTCTCGATCTCCTCAAGCGCCGAGTACACGATCCGCTCCGCGGTCGAGCGCTGACCACGCTGGAGAATCTTGTTGACGAGCTGGGTCACGACCACCGAGCGATGCACGGGATCGGGCGTGAGCTCACGACGGGGGGCAGGACCCTTGCGAGGCACGACTAACCCTTCTTGGCGCCGTAGCGACTACGGGCCTGTTTGCGATTGGCGACACCGCTCGCGTCCAACGCGCCGCGGATGATCTTGTACCGGACACCCGGAAGGTCCTTCACCCGGCCGCCACGTACGAGCACGATGGAGTGCTCCTGGAGGTTGTGACCGATCCCCGGGATGTAGGCCGTGATCTCGACGCCGGTGGTCAGACGGACACGGGCCACCTTGCGTAGGGCGGAGTTCGGCTTCTTCGGTGTGGTGGTGAACACGCGCGTGCACACGCCCCGACGCTGCGGAGACCCCTTCAGTGCGGGCGTCTTCGACTTGTCGGTCTTGCTCTCCCGGCCCTTACGGACCAACTGGGCAATCGTGGGCACAGCTCTCCAACTGGTTGCGGGCCCGGAGGCCCTCGTAGAACTTTCGTTGCGCCCAGACGGCGCGACGAGCGGCGGCGACCTTCGCGGTCGCACAAGCCCATGGAGGCTACGCCTTCGCGCGCCCCTGGATCAAACCCAGGCCGTTCCCGTGTCAAGGACACGCGTGCCGCCCGCTCGCGCGGGCCGAGCGAGTTTCAGGGCGCACCACAGCAACAGCAGCGAGCCGGAGAAAGCAATACCCAAGCCAACGGCACCAACGACAAGTCGATTTCCGAGCGACACCGGACCATCGATGTCCGTGCCGTCGGCCGTGAACAGAAAGGTGACGAACAGAGCATCGAAAATGACGAAGAGTCCCAGCAGTACACCGACCCACAGGCCCGCCGTTCGAAAGCAACGCCAGGGACGCACGCGCGCGGGCCGTTCAACGCTCATCGTTCATCCGATGCGCTCCAAACTTGGTACCGCGTCAAAGCCTCGGTCGTAGGACAGCAGGCGCGAGATCTGTCGGTCTCTCATCACGGCCACGTGCAGCGCGTCACGTGCAGAGAGCGTCCAGTGGTTCAACAAGATCTCGGATGCCGCCAGCGTGTCGCCGTGCTCGATCGGGAAGACGTCCTCCACGATGTCGTTCAGAACCCGGAAGCAAGGTCCGATCGCATCCGGGCGATCAATCGCTCTATATCGGTGCAAGATCTCCTGATAGACCTCGGCATCGGTCACCAGCCGATCTCCTGCGCTCACGGCGCGCTCGAGCGCACGGCGCGCGTCGGCCTGGTGTGGATGTTTCCCGCCAACGAGATACATCGGGACGTTCGAGTCCACGAAGATCACATCGACGCGCCCCGGTGGATCTCCGCGATCATGTCGTCGATGTCCGGTGCCGGGAAATCGTACGCGCTCGCCGCATAAATCGCATCGAGCTTCGTACCGGCATCCCCGGTCGCAGCACCATGCTCGGCCTGGCGCAGCGCCTGGCGCGCCCACTCCGAGAGGGTTGTGCCGGCCCGATCCGACGCGGCTCGGAACCGCGCGAGCTCCGCTTCGTCAACGACGACTTGCAGCCTCGTACTCATACCATGAGTATATCCGCATGGCCTTGTGAGGCCCCGACGCCGGCATGATTCCCACGCGTCTCACGGCGCGCAAAGGCGCCCGGCCGAAGCCGGGCGCCTTCACCATGTTCGTTCGGTTTCGCCTCGGGCTACTCGCCGGATGCGGCCTCGGTGGGCTCGGCCTCGGCCGGGGCCGCGTCGGGGACCACGCTCAAGCCACTCGACGGCACCGCGAACGGGTCCGTCGCAACACTCGGGACGAGGAAGCTCGGGCTGAGGTTCTCGGTCCGAGTGTCCATGCTGGCACGCAGACGCTCGGCGAGGTCCAGCGCATCTTCGTCGCTCGAGTAGTACTCCATCGGCTGGTAGTCCGGGGCTTCGGTGCCGACATCGCGGTACCGGGGCATTCCGGTACCAGCCGGGATCAGCTTGCCGATGATCACGTTCTCCTTGAGCCCTTCGAGGCCGTCGTTCTTGCCCTCGATCGCGGCCTCGGTGAGGACACGGGTGGTCTCCTGGAACGACGCGGCGGACAACCACGACTCGGTCGCCAACGACGCCTTCGTGATTCCCATCAACTCGGGCCGACCCTCGGCGGGTCGCTTGCCCTCGGCCACCAGACGCTTGTTGACGTTCGCAAACTCGCGAGCGTCCGCCTTCTGGCCGGGCAGGAACGTCGAGTCACCGGGGTCGGACACACCGACGCGCCGCAGCATCTGCCGGCAGATGACCTCGATGTGCTTGTCGTGGATGGACACGCCCTGTTCCCGGTACACCTTCTGGACCTGATCCACCAGGTACTGCTGCGTGGACCGGATGCCGTCGATGTCGAGGATCTTCTTCGGGTCCCGAGAACTCTTCACGTCACCGGTGAGTTGCGCGCCGGCCACGATCTCGACGCCGTCGACGATCCCGGGTGCCAGGTGGGTGCGCATGGAAACGGCATGGATCTCTTCTTCGCCGTCGTCCGCAACCACCGTGAGCGTGCGCTCACCCTTCTCGTTCTCGCCGATGCGCACCACGCCGGAGGATTCGGCCAACACGGCCGCGCCCTTCGGAGTCCGAGCTTCGAACAGCTCGACGACACGGGGCAGACCGTGGGTGATGTCCTCACCCGCGACGCCACCGGTGTGGAAGGTACGCATGGTCAGCTGCGTGCCCGGCTCACCGATCGATTGCGCCGCGATGATGCCGATGGCCTCACCGAGGTCGACCAGCTTGCCCGTCGCGAGCATCGTGCCGTAGCAGAAGCTGCAGATTCCGGCGCGGTACTTCTCGTCGGCCGGGTCGGCGTTTTCGGCGTCGACTTCCTCGGCCAGGTGGCGGGGGTACTCACACGTGAGCACGGACCGCACCCGGACGCGAGTGACCTTCTCGTCGTGGACCAACACCTCGAGGACGTCTTCGTTGACCTCGGTGTTGCGCGGCAGCACCGATCCGTCGGCGAGGGTCACGTCCTCCGAGAGCACGCGGCTGAGCAGCGAAGTCTCGATGAACCGCATGTGGTCAGGGTCGTTGGTGACGTTCTCGACCCAGATGCCACGCGTCGAGCCGCAGTCCTCGTCCCGCACGATCAGCTCCTGCGCGACGTCGACGAGTCGACGGGTCAGGTAGCCGGAGTCCGCGGTACGAAGCGCGGTGTCCGCAAGACCCTTGCGAGCACCGTGAGTGGAGATGAAGTACTCGAGGACCGAGAGTCCTTCACGGAAGTTGCTCTTGATCGGCCGCGGGATGATCTCACCACGCGGGTTCGCTACGAGACCGCGCATACCGGCGATCTGGCGGACCTGCATGACGTTTCCACGAGCACCCGAGCCCACCATCATCTCGATGGGGTTGAACTGCTCAGCCTTCTGTTCCAAGAGCATCGCCTCGGTGACCTGGTTCGTGGCGTCGGTCCAGATCTCGACTTCCTTCTGGCGCCGCTCATCGTCGGTGATGATGCCGCGGTCGTACTGCTGCTCGACCTTGTCCGCTTCCTTCTCGTGTTTGTCGAGAATCGCGGCCTTGGCCACCGGCGTGCGCACGTCGGCGATCGAGATCGTCAGTCCGGCACGCGTCGAGTACTCGAAGCCGAGTTCCTTCAGCCGGTCGAGGCTCGCGGCCACTTCCGACTTCGTGTACTGGTCCACGAGGAGCCCGGCGATGTCGGTGATGTCACGCTTCTTGACGACGCGATCCTGGAAGGTGAAGTCCGGTGGGAACGCCTCGTTGAAGAGCAGGCGGCCCAAGGTCGTCTGCACCATGACGGAGGTGGATCCGTTGGTGCCCATACGCCGGATCACCATGCTTCCGTCACCGGCCGGGTTCTTGACCCAGCCCTTGGCGTCATCCCACTGCTGCTGCGCGGGGAAGACATCTTCGGGGAAGCGACCCGCCGCCATCCGAACCTTGATCGGAGCATGGATCGACAGTTCCGGAACACGGTCTCCGTCGCGAAGTTCGTGGGCCATGCGCGCTTCTTCCAGCGTGCTGAACACTCGGCCGGCACCGGCACCGTCGGTCACGACCTCGGTGAGGTAGAACGCGCCGATGATCATGTCCTGGCTCGGCACCGCGATCGGACGACCGTGGGCCGGCGACAGGATGTTGTGCGCGGACAGCATGAGCAGCCGGGCTTCGGCTTGCGCCTCGGCCGACAGCGGGAGGTGGACCGCCATCTGGTCACCGTCGAAGTCTGCGTTGAATGCCGCGCAGACCAACGGGTGGATCTGGATGGCCTTGCCTTCCACCAGCACCGGCTCGAAGGCCTGGATGCCGAGGCGGTGAAGCGTGGGCGCCCGGTTCAGGAACACCGGGTGCTCCTTGATGACTTCTTCGAGCACGTCCCACACCTGGGGACGTGACCGTTCCACCATGCGCTTCGCCGACTTGATGTTCTGCGCGAACTCGAGATCGACCAGGCGCTTCATCACGAACGGCTTGAACAGCTCAAGTGCCATCTGCTTGGGCAGACCACATTGGCGGAGCTTGAGCCGAGGGCCGACAACGATGACCGAACGGCCCGAGTAGTCGACGCGCTTGCCGAGCAGGTTCTGACGAAAGCGTCCCTGCTTGCCCTTCAACATGTCCGAGAGGCTCTTGAGCGCGCGGTTGCCGGGGCCTGTGACCGGACGGCCACGACGACCGTTGTCGAACAACGCGTCGACGGCCTCCTGGAGCATCCGCTTCTCGTTGTTGATGATGATCTCGGGCGCACCGAGGTCCAGCAGTCGCTTCAGCCGGTTGTTCCGGTTGATCACGCGCCGATACAGGTCGTTCAGGTCCGACGTGGCGAACCGACCACCGTCGAGCTGCACCATCGGGCGCAGGTCCGGCGGGATCACGGGAACGGCGCGCAGCACCATGCCCATCGGGGAGTTGATCTGGCGACCGGCGTCGTTCTTGCGGTTGAAGGCCGAGATGACCTTGAGCCGCTTGATCGCCTTCGCCTTGCGCTGACCCTTCGCCGTGGCGATGGTCTCTTTGAGCTCCACCTCTTCGGCGGAGAGGTCCAGGCGCGAGATCAGGTCCTCCACGGACTCGGCGCCCATGCCGCCGGCGAAGTAGTCGGACCAGCGGGCGCGAATCTCACGCCACACGCGCTCGTCGTCGATGAGCTGCTTCGGCTTCATCGTGCGCATCGCGTCGTACACGGACTTGAGGAAGTCCAGGTCGAACTGCGTGCGCTCGCGCAACTCCTCGACGTCTTTCTCGGACGCCTTTCGGAGCTTGTCCATGTCGGCCTTCTTGCCGCCACCGGTCTCCGATGCTGCGAGGTCGGCTTCGAGCTCCTGGAACCGCTTCTCGATGTCCAGGTCCCGACGCTTCTCTTCGTCGGCCATCTCGGCCTTGATCTCGGCTTCGATCTCGGGGAGATCGGTGTGCAGCTTCTCGGTGTCGACCCACGTGATCAGGTGCGCCGCGAAGTAGATGACCTTCTCGAGGCTCTTCGGGGCGATGTCGAGCAGGTACCCCAGCCGGCTCGGCACTCCCTTGAAGTACCAGATGTGGGTGACGGGAGCCGCGAGTTCGATGTGGCCCATGCGCTCGCGCCGGACCTTCGAGCGCGTGACTTCCACGCCGCACCGCTCGCAGATGATGCCCTTGAACCGGACGCGCTTGTACTTGCCGCAGTAGCACTCCCAGTCCTTGGTGGGACCGAAGATCTTCTCGCAGAACAAGCCGTCCTTCTCGGGCTTGAGCGTGCGGTAGTTGATGGTCTCGGGCTTCTTGACCTCGCCGTTCGACCACGTACGAATCTGGTCTGCGGTCGCGAGCGCGATGGAAAGTCGCGCGGAGTCGTTGACGTCGAGAACCACAGAGAAGAGGCAACAGGTGCTCGACGTCAACGACTCCGCGCGACTTTCCATCGCGCTCGCGACCGCAGACCAGATTCGTACGTGGTCGAACGGCGAGGTCAAGAAGCCCGAGACCA
>JANYJV010000033.1 GCA_025361725.1 Acidimicrobiia bacterium
GCGCAGTCCGCCACGATCAACCACTCGCGCGTCTGGGTGATGGTGTGCACGGACTGCGGCATAACCGCGCCGGTGATCGGCCATCGCTGCAACCGCCCGACACCGTCCCACCGCACCACGTGGAGCGCGCCGAGCTCGGTATTCACGGTCCAGAGGACGTCACGTTCGGGATCGATGACCGGGTGCGCGGTGGACGTCACCATCGGGAGCAGCGGTTGCGGGAACAGTTCCATCGCCGACCACTCCGATCGATGACCCACCTCCCCGAGAAAGTCCATCGTCACCGGATCGACCTCAACTGGCCGGCCGACGTCCCACGTCATGAACAGTCGATCGCCCCACGGCAGCGGCGCCGTGTTGGCCGCGTTGGTGAGGCCGAACGGCGAGTGCACGCCGAGCATGGTGGCGTTGAAAACGTCCGGCCGGGCCCGCCGCAACCGGGCCGACGGCGAATCGATCCGCTTCTGACGCCACGCGAAAGAGTCGGCCGGCGCGCCGTGCGTCCCGGCCGCGAGCGAGAGGCGATAGGTCATGCCGTCACCAAAGAACGCGTGCGGCGCGTCGAGCGTGTCGGGATGCGGCGCGCTGATGATCAGCTCACCGCTCAGGTCCTCGGGCCAGAACCCGTGCGTCACGGTGAGGTCGTGATCCAGAGGATCGTCGAGCGACAACAACGAACGAGGAATCGGCATCAGTGATCTCCCTTGATCCGGCGCGGTGTCGGACGATCCGCGTCGAGCGGCGGCCCGGCGGCGAGACCGGCGACGACGCTGTTGATCACGGAGTCGACGAGCGCGGCTTCGAACTCCGCACCGAGCGCCGGACGCGCCAACAGCAACGTCGCAACACCATGCACCGCGCTCCAGATCGTGAGACTCGCGATGAGGGGTTCCGCGTCGCCCAGCAGCCCGGCGGCGATCGCGTCGTCAACCGCAGCCGCGGAGATCTCGAACGCCTTCGACGCGATCGGCAGCTCCGGGGCATCCGGGTTGGGAGACCACGCCGGCCGGAACACGAACAGGATCTCGAACAACGCGGGATTTTCGAGTGCGTACTGAACGTAGGCGTGACTCTGCGTTTTGATCCGTGCGATCGGATCGGTCACGCCGTGCGTCGACTCCTCGAAGCGAGCGATGAGTCGAGTGAACTCGGTTTCGGCGACTGCGACGAGGATCGCTTCCTTGTTGTCGAAGTGGACGTAGAGCGCAGGCGCAGTCACCCCGAGCCGAGCACCGAGCGGTCGCAAGGACAGCGCCGACCGACCGCCTTCCGCGACCATGGTGCGGGCGGTCGCGATGATCAGGTCGCGGTCAAGTCGAGCTCGTGGTGGCGACACTCGTCTCCCAACGTCGGCCGAACCCGGTAGGTAAACACCGTAAAGTACGGCGTCGCGCCCGCTCGGTCAAGCGTCAATCGCACAGAGCAAGATTTCTCGCGCCTCAGGCACCACGGTCACGTACCCAGATGCATTCCCTCGCACCGCGAGGCCCATCGGCGGGTACCGTCACCGTCGTGTTCCGCCATGTCGTCATATTCCAATGGACCGCCGAGGCAACCGATGCCGCGAAGCGTGCGGCCGCGGATGCGCTGAACGCGCTCGCTCAGCAGGTCCCGTCCGTACGCGACTACCGATTCGGGCCCGACGCGGGACTGGCCGACGCGAACTGGGATTTCGTCGTGGTCGCCGATTTCGACGACGAAGCCGGATACACCACCTACCGGGACCACCCCGCCCATCGGGCCTTGATCGCCGACGTGCTCCAGCCGATCGTCGCGCAGCGAGCCGGGGTCCAGTACCGCCTCGATCACTGAGCGCCGCCTCGCACCTGAGTGCGGCTCACTCGGCGAGACGCAGCATTCGCCGCGCGTTGGCGTCGAACGTGGCGGCCAGGTGTGGATCGTCATACGACGGATCCGCGCTCTGGTCCCACCCCGCGAGGTTCGTACCGGCAACCACATGACTTGACCCGAACGCCTCGATCAGCACGACCAACGCGCGCGGACCTCCCACGTGTGCGTCCCACCAGAGCCTTCCCAACCGCTGCGCCGACGCGCCGGGCTCACGGAGCGACTCCGGTGCCCATGGCCGCGTGCGCGCCGCGTGCTCCAAACGTTCCGCGAGCCAGGCCGTCGAACAACTCATTCTCGGAGTGACCGATCCGGTGTTCAACATCAAATCGGATTGGAAGCAAATGCCGGACCTCACGAAGAGCCCGATCTTCCTCAAGCGAGTCGGGAAGACCTGAGACTGCACGCGACTCATGGCCGCCCGCGACGCCCTGTTCCCACCGGCCCCCAAGGTCGACTGGTAGCCACTCCTACACTCCGGACGTGCCCACTGTCACGGTTCGCCGCCGGATCGCCGTCGGGCTCGCCGCGACCATTCTGAGCGTGATCCCGTTCGGGTCGCTCGCCGCCGAGACGGCGCACGCGATCGTCGTCCCCCAGATTGCGGTCGGCGACGCGACGATCACGGAAGGAACGAGCACGGCGCGCACCCTTTCCTTCGCCGTCACGTTGGACCAACCGGCCACCAACGACGTCTCGGTGCAGTACCGAATCGTCGCGGGGACCGCCACGGCCGGCGTCGACGTCGACGTCGCACGCGCACCACCCGCACCTTGCGGTTCCGCACCGGCGCCTCGAGCCGCACTCCGGTGATGAAACGCATCGTCGTCAAGATCCTGCCCGATGTCATCGTCGAACCGGACGAGACCTTCACGTCGAGCTCACCAATTCGACCGGAGCCACGATCATTCGCGGGACCGGGCTGGGCACGATCCGGAACGACGACCCGATGGCCGCCGGAGTCCACGGTGGCATCAGCGACGGATCGGTCGTGGAAGGCAACTCGGGTCGGCGTGCCATCGCGTTCACCGTCGCGCTCTCCGAACGGGCGACGAGCACCGTGAGCCTCGACTACGCCGTGACTCCCACGAGCGCGAGCCGCGGCAGTGATTTCCTCGCACCGACCACCCCGCGCCGGCTCACGTTCGTGAAGGGCGCCAACGGCTTCACGCCGGTTGCCAAAATGGTGACCGTCCCCGTTGCGTCGGACACGGCGAGTGAAGGGAACGAGACCTTTGCAGTGGTCCTCTCGAATCCGAGCGTCGGTGTTCTCCTCGCGGATGCCGCCGGTATTGGCACGATCATCGACGACGAGACCGTGCGCCGACCGCTGATGGGCGCGGCCGTCCGGTCCACCACCCTCGCCCAGGAACCGGGGTACGCGGATATTGCCGGGACCCGCTTCGACCTGCTCACACCCGAGAACGAGATGAAGTGGGACGTCGTCGAACCGCAGCGCGGCGGGTTCGACTTCCGTGCTCCCGATGCCATCGTGACCTTCGCAGTGACGCACGGCCAGACGGTGCACGGCCACACCCTGGCCTGGCACCAACAGAATCCCGCGTGGTTGACGGCCGGCGGGTTCACGCGTCCCGAACTCATCGACATCCTCACGAACCACATTGCGACGGTCGTAGGGCGGTACCGAGGCACGGTCAGTGTTTGGGACGTTGTGAACGAGGCGATCGGCGACGACGCGTCGGTGCGGTCGAGCATCTGGACCACCGGTATCGGCACTGACGCGTTCGACATCGCGTTTCGTGCTGCACGCACCGCCGATCCCAACGCGAAGTTGTATATCAACGACTACAACATCGAAGCGCCGAGTCGGAAGTCCGACGCGCTCTACGCCTTGGTCGCCGGGATGGTGGCGCGCGGCGTGCCGATCGATGGTGTGGGCTTCCAAACTCACCGCACCCTCGGTTCGATCTCCGCGCCCGGACTCCGCAGCCAGTTCGATCGCTACGCCGCCCTCGGCCTGGACGTTGCCATCACGGAGCTCGACGTGCGCGTCCCCGTGCCGGCGTCGGCTGCGGACCTCGCGGCTCAGGCCGACACGTACGCCGTCGCACGGGATGCCTGCATCGCCGCACCGAACTGCGCGTCCATCACCACGTGGGGGTTCACGGACAAGCACTCGTGGATCCCGTACTTTTTCACGGGTCTCGGCGCAGCCTTGCCGTGGGACTCGAACCTGCAAACGAAGCCGGCGTACGACGTGATCGCTCCACTGCTCCGTAACTGAAACCGCCGCGCCGCACGCAAGCCGTGAGTTTCAGCCCCGAGCGAACTCGCGCAGCACCGCACCCGGGCGGGCGCCGGTGTGCTCGCCCTGCTCGGTGATGATCGATCCGTTCACGATGGTGGCCGCGTAACCCTCCGACTTCACGAGGAGCCGACCTTTCCCGTTGGGGAAGTCGTGCACGTACTCGGGGTACGCGGATTGCAACCGCGCCACGTCGAACACATTGAGATCGGCGAACTGACCGATGGCCAGGGTGCCGCGATCAACGAGTCCGAGCACCGAGGCCGGCTTCGCGGTGAGCTGATGGATCGCCTGCGGGAGCGACACCTTGTTCCGTTCCCGCTGCCAATAGGAGAGGTAGTGCGTCGGCGCATCGGCGTCACAGATCTGCCCCGCGTGGGCGCCGGCGTCGCCGAGACCCGGACAGACGCCGTCGAGCTGGAGGAAGTCACCCAGCGCTTCAGGGTTGCGGTTGTAGAACCACACGTTGAACAACTCGCGTCCTTCGCTCTCGATCAACCGATCGACGATGAACGTCACCGGATGCACGCCGAGGGCGCCGGCCTGGGTGGCCACCGAACCCCGCGCCGCCATGCTGTAGTCCGGGAACTCCTCGTTGCCCAACGGGAAGATGTAGCTCGGGTCATACCACGTCCCTTTGCGTTCGCCCTCGGCCAGCAACTCATCCCTTGTTGCTCGGTCCTGCAACGCAGCCACTCGTGCCTCCAACGTCGGCAATTTCATGAGCGCACTCCACGCCGCGCCCCGCACCGGTGCCACCTGCGCCAACCCGGTGAGAATCCCACCCGGACGAGTCATCGCGGCCGAGGTGATCCGGCCCGCTTCCGCACGCGTCGTGGTGAGGAACTGATCCCATCCGGCCGTCGCGGCCAGTGCTCGGTCGGGGTCCGAGCCCACCCCACCGGAGAACAAAACGTCACCCGCTTGCTCGGCCATCGCCCGCAACAGCGCGAACTCGTGACCCGGCTTGGTGTCGAAGTCCAGCACCGCCTGGAACAGGCCACCGCCGGCGTCGTTCATGCCGGCCACGATGGCGGCGTACTCGTCGATCTCGGAATACGTCCCGGGTACACAACGGCCGTCCGGGACCTTGTGGTCGAGCAGCCGTGAGGTCGAGTATCCGACCGCACCACCCGCCACCGCGTCGGCTGCGATCTCGGCCATCCGCTCGAGTTCTTCCGGCGTCGGCGCCTCGTCGGTGAGCGACCGGTCGCCCATCACGTGATACCGGACCGCGCAGTGACCGACGAGCCCCACCACGTTGAGGGCCGGTCGCATCCGCTCGACCGAATCGAGATACTCGGGATAGGTCTCCCAGTCCCACGGCAGCCCACCGAGGATCGCCTCCCGCGGGATGTCCTCGACGCTTTCCATCATCTCGGCGAGGTACTCGCGGTTCGCCTCGGCGACGGGCGCGAACGTGACACCGCAGTTCCCCATGACCACCGTCGTCACGCCGTGCCACGAACTCGACGTCATGTACGGGTCCCACCCCACCTGCGCGTCGAGGTGCGTGTGCAGGTCGACGAAGCCGGGCGACACCGTGAGACCGTCGGCGTCGATCACGCTCGTGGCGTCTGTGGCACCGAGATCGCCGATCGCGGCAATGCGATCACCGTCGACGGCGACGTCCGCCCGCCGAGCCGGCCCACCGGTGCCGTCGACCACGGTGCCATTGCGGATGATCAGGTCGTGGGACATGCGAACTCCAGCCGAGGCGTGGGATGAGGGACCGAATATACGCACCGACCGGACCCCCAACGAACGAGCGCCGGTTCAGCACCCCAGGGCCCGCAAAACGCGCGTTGGTTCGCCGACGACGGTGACGCGACCCGTCGATACCGGCCTCCAGTGGCGCGCCGCGAGAGACTGACGGCATGACCCTCGCCACGACGCCAGCATCGGACGTCGCGCACGAGGCGGCCCGGCGGCGGACGTTCGCGATCATCAGCCACCCGGACGCGGGCAAGACCACGCTCACCGAGAAGTTCCTGCTCTACGCCGGCGCGGTGGCCGAGGCGGGCGCGGTGAAGGCCCGGGCCGGACGCCGCAGCGCCACCTCGGACTGGATGGCGATGGAGCAACAGCGCGGCATCTCCATCACGTCGACCGCGCTCCAGTTCTCCTACCGGGACTGTGTCGTCAACCTCCTCGACACCCCCGGTCACCGCGACTTCTCGGAAGACACCTACCGCGTGCTCGCTGCTGCGGACGCAGCCGTGATGGTGCTCGACGCCGCCAAGGGCATCGAGGCGCAAACCCTCAAACTCTTCGAGGTGTGCCGGGCCCGGCAGTTGCCGGTCCTCACCTTCATCAACAAGTACGACCGTCCGGGCCGGGACGCGCTCGAGTTGCTCGACGAACTCGAGAAGCAGCTCGACCTGCGGCCCACTCCGGTGACCTGGCCCGTCGGCATCGCCGGTGATTTCCGCGGGGTCATCGATCGGCGGACCGGCGAGTTCGTGAAGTTCACCCGCACCGCGCGCGGCGCCACCGCGGCCGAAGAGCAGCGGCTCGATGCCACACGGGCCGCCGCCGAAGAAGGCGACGCGTGGACACACGCGGTCGAAGAGTGCGAGCTGTTGGATGCGGTCGGCGGCAGTGTCGACGTCGAGTCCTTTCTGGCCGCGGAAACCAGTCCGCTCTTCGTCGGGTCGGCGCTGACGAACTTCGGCGTGCGCCACCTGCTCGACGCGATCGTGGATCTCGCACCGGCGCCGACCGCGCGCGTCGCGGCGAGCGGCGAGACCCGCGCCGTCGACGCTGCCTTCTCGGGCTTCGTCTTCAAGATCCAGGCAAACATGGACCCCGCGCACCGCGATCACGTCGCGTTCGTGCGCGTGTGCTCGGGCCACTTCGAGCGGGGCATGACCGTGACCCGAGCGGACACCGGGAAGGCGTTCTCCACCAAGTACGCGGCGTCGATGTTCGGCTCGGACCGGGACACCATCGACGACGCGTATCCCGGCGATGTCATCGGGCTCGTGAACGCCAGCGACCTGCGGATCGGTTCGAGCCTCTACGAGTCCGAGCCGGTTGCCTTCCCGCCGATTGCCACACTGGCGCCGGAACTCTTCGCGCGGGCGCGCGCCAAAGACACCGGCCGCTATAAGCAGTTCCAACGCGGGCTCGCTCAGATGGAACAAGAAGGTGTGGTGCACGTCCTGCGCGATCCGCACGGGGATCCCACCCCGGTGTTGGCGGCGGTCGGGCAGATGCAGTTCGAGGTGTTCGCCCACCGGCTCGAGCACGAGTTCGGCGCCGCCGTCGAGCTGTCCCCCACGCCACACACCGTCGCCCGGCGCACCGATGCCGAGACCGCGGCGCAGTTCCCCCACATCGGCGGCCTGCTGGTCCTGTTACAACGCGACGGCACCCTGCTCGCGTTGTTCGAAAGCCAGTGGCTGCTGCAACGCCTCGAAGGCCAACATCCGGATTGGGTCCTCGACCCGATCCTCATCGACGCCGCCGAACCTCCCCAGTAGTCCGCGCGACGTAGACGGTGCTCGAAGATTCCTCGCCGGTGTAGAAGTTCGGGAACGTCACGGTGTGAGCCGTGCACGTTGCGAACACTTCGTTGACGACGGCCAGGAACTCGGCGTCCGCGCCACCGTCGGACCAGAGACCGAACACCCCGCCCGGGTGCAATCGGTCGGCAAGCTGCGTCAACCCGCTCGCGGTATAGAACGACGCGTGGCTCGGGTGCAGCAGATGCGTCGGCGAGTGATCGATGTCCACCAGCACTGCGTGCACCCGATCGGTGACCCCCGATCCGAACCCGGCACCCGCTGCGAGCAGTGCGAAGAAGTCGCCATGGAGCAGGTGGCAGCGCGGATCGGACGTGAGCGTGGCGGCGAGGGGCAGCAAACCCTGCTCGTGCCACTCGATCACCTCGCCCAACGCGTCAACCACGTGGAGTGAGCGCACGGTGCGGTTCTCCAACACCGCGCGCGCGGTGTAGCCGAGCCCGAGGCCTCCCACCACCACGTCCAGTTCTGTCCCCGGCCCGTCCCGATCGGAGAGGTCGGCCAAACCGAGTGTGGCCAGCGCGATCTCGGCCACGGTGAACAGACTCGACATGAGGAACTCGTCACCGAGCTTCACCTCGTACACGTCGATCTGGAGGGTGGGCTCCAGACGCCGCCGCACCGTCAACTCCCCCATCGGCGTCTGCCGACGGTCGATTTCCTCGAAGCTCGCGCTCATCGCGCGCTCAACGCATTTCGAAGTCTGCGAAATCCGGCTCGCGCGTCCACGTCCAGTAGTCGACGAGGCGCCATGGACTCAGGCCGTGGATTTCGCCGTACGCGTTCTTGAAGAACGAGTGTTTGATCGACGGCTGGGACCACACCAATGTCTTGATTTCCGCCTGGGTGCGCGCGTGCCAGTCCTCGTACTTCGCGCGCGTCGGCTCCATCGCCTGGTGACCGCCGGCGATCAACTCCTCGATGCACTGGGTGATGTAACGCATCTGACACTCGGAGTGGAAGATCAGGCTGCCGCCGTGCGCGAGGTTCGTTCCCGGCCCGTACATGCAGAACAGGTTCGGAAAGTCACGGACGGTAATGCCGAGGTACGCGGCCGGCCGTTCGCCCCACACCTCTCGCAAGTTCACGCCGCCGCGTCCCGTGATCTCCATCGGCCACAGGACGCGCGTCGCGTAGAAGCCGGTTGCGTAGACAAGCACGTCGGCCGGGTACCGCGCACCGTCAGTGGCGACCACCGCATCGGCCTCGATGTGATCGATACCGGTGCGCACCAACTCGACGTTGCCCCGAGTCAACGTGCGTAGCCAACTCCCGTTGTCTTGCAGTGTGCGCTTGCCGGTCGCGGGATAGTCCGGGACGACCTTTGCGATGAGATCGGGATCGTCGCCGATCTGGCTCGTGATCCAATCGGTGAACATCTGGCGCGTGAAGTCGTTCATCTCGCTCACCGCGGTTTGCTGATCCGGATAGTCCGGATCAACGCGTGCGGCTTCCAGACCCTTGTCGCAGCCGGGCCAGAAGATGAGGAAGCGATACCAACGGCCGTAGAAGGGGAGGTGGCGCAGCGCCCACCGCACCCCCGGCCCCACAGCCTCGTGGTAGTTCGGGTTCGGGAACATCCATTGCGCGGTGCGTTGAAACACCGTGAGCTGTTCCACTTCGGACGCAATTGTCGGCGCGATCTGAAACCCGCTCGCGCCGGCTCCGATCATCGCCACCTGCTTCCCGGTGAGGTCTACCGAGTGATCCCAGCGAGCAGAGTGGAACGACGGACCGGCGAACGCGTCCTGGCCGTCGATCTCGGGAGTGTGCGGCCGGTTGAGTTGACCGACCGCGGAGACGACGGCACGCGCTTCGAGCGACTCCTCGGTGCCGTCGGCCGTGCGTACCCGGACCGTCCAGGTTGCGGACTCGTCGTCCCACGCCGCGCCGAGCACTTCGGTGTTCCACCGCACGTGCGGTTCGATCGCGTGCTTGGTCATCACCCCTTCGAAGTACCGCTGCAACTCCGGCTGTTGCGCGAAGAACTCGGTCCACTGATCGCTCGGCTCGAAGCTGTAGCAGTAGAAGTGATTGCCGACGTCGACGCGCGCGCCCGGGTACGAGTTCTCCCACCACGTGCCACCGACCCCGGCGTTCTTCTCGACGATCGTGAACGGGATCCCGGCTTCCTTCAGCCGGATCCCGGCCAGCAGTCCGGACTGGCCGCAGCCGATGACGACGACGGGAAACGCGGCGCTCGCGGCGTCCGGCAACGTGGCCTTCACCTGGCGCGCGTCGGTGCCGTCGAGCTCCATCTCCTCGAGCAGCATCGGCACGTACTCGGCCGGGACCTCTTCGCACACGAGCCACGCCATCATCTCGTGCAAAAGCTCGGCCGAGATCGGCTCGGGTTCGGGACAGCCGCGATCGCGATAGTCACGAATGACGCCAAGCGCGAGGGCGCGCACCTCGGCCTTGGCGTCTTCACTCATGTAGCCCTGGACTTCGTTGAGGAACAGACCCTCGGGCTTCAACCGACCGCGAATGATCTCGGGGTCGTTCGCCATGTGCACCATCGACACCATGAGAGTCGGGATGCTCACGTCGAGCAGCGCCTCGGCAATCTCCGCGTCCGACGTGTCGAACGGTTCACCGGCGTGGGGATTGCGCATACCAACTCCTCGAGGTCGCCGGTTCACCGCACGGCGTCAGGCGGCGCACGGTACACAACCCCGTCAGGAACTCGCCGACGACAGCCGGCTCCTCGAGCGGTCTCGCGTCAGAGGGCGAAGCAGTTCAGGCTGATGGCCCGATGCGCGAGTGCATCCTGGATGCCGCTGTACACGGTGCCATCGAGCGGGACGGTCACGCGATCCACGTACCGGAGCCAGCAGCGAGCCCCAGTTTCGCGGCGCAATTGATCAGCGCCGGACTCGTCGACGAGTACCGCTTGATGATCGAGCCGGTCGTGCTCGGGGGCGGCAAGCGCCTCTTCCCGGAGGACGGAACACTCCAACCGTTGCAGCTCGTCGCTCATGTGCTCAGCAGCACCGGAGTGCACATCTGCAAGTACCGGCCGACACCCGAATAGCAGTCGGCCCGGCGCGCATCGTGCGCGCCGGGCCGAACAGCGACTAGCTGAGCTGTGGCTCGGGAACCGGCGCTGGCGCGGGTGCCGCCGGCGGGGCCATGGCCTGCATCTTTTCGGCGATCGCCTGGTTGCGACGAGCCTCGGCTTCGGGACTCCGGGCGATGACGGCGGCGATGATCCAGCCGATCCATCCCAGGAAGAAGCCGAGTACGGCACCGGCGGCCGGCCGGCCACGCGACTTGCCGATCATGTAACCGATAGCCGGACTGATCACCATCCAGCCGATGAACACGAAGAGGAGCGTGTTATTCACATCGTTCGTGGTTTGCTGCAGGGTTGCCGCAAGCATGGCGGTCCTTTCACAGGGATTCCGATACGGATATCTCGACCTTTGACCACCGAACCTGAACCCGATTCACCCGCACGGTGCTCAGGCGGATTTCGCCGCCGGTTCAGACCCGGCAGCCGTCGGACCGTGACTGAGTTCGTACCGGTGACCGCCGCTGCGCTTGGCGAAGTAGGCGTTCCGATCCGCCTCGTTCAGGAGGGCGTCGGGCGTTTCCAAGCCCGTGGTCGAGAGGGCGACGCCGACACTGGCACCGACCACGGCGGGCCCGGCGGCAACCTGAATCGGCGTTCCGAGCGTACTGACCACCCGGCCCGCGATTCGTTCGGCGTCCGCCAGGGTCGTCGCGGGCGCGAGCACGATCACGAACTCGTCACCGCCCACGCGCACGACCAGATCGCCGGTGCGAACAATTGCGAGGAGTCGTTGGGCCACCTCGATCAGCGCCTGATCGCCACCCTGATGACCGAGCCGGTCGTTGACCTGTTTGAAACCGTCGAGGTCGATGGCGAGGACGCCGAACGGCTGACTCGTCCGCGCGGTCTGCGCAAGACATCGCTCGAGGTGATCTGGCAAGACACTGCGCGCCGCGACGCCCGTGAGGTAATCGTGCGAGGCACGACGTTCGAGTTCTTCGGTAAGCGTGTGGATCTCGGAGATGTCTGAAATCAAGCCGATGGCGTACTGGGGAATGCCGACGTCGTCGCGAACCACCGACGCCGACACCTGCACCCAGAGCCACGACCCGTCGGCACGTTCGAGTTGTTTGTCGATCCGGTATTCGTCGATGGTGCCGGCGACCAGATCGTCGAACAGTTCGCGAGTTCGCAGACGCGCCGCCGGATCGGTCAGGTCGAAGATCGTCTTGGTGAGCACCTCGGCCGCCGAATATCCCAGCATGCGCTGGTATGCCGCGTTGACCCGGAGGATTCGACCGTCGATGCCGGCGATGGTGATACCAACCGGCGAGGACTCGAAGACACGCGCGAAGCGGGCCTCGGCCTCATGCAGTGAGGCCTCGATGGACCGACGCTCGGTCACGTCTCGGGAGGTGATCACGATCCCGCTGAGGGACGGATCATGGAGCAGGTTGTTCGCTGACACTTCGAAGTTTCGGTAGGTCCCGTCCTGGTGCTGCACCCGAACCTCGAACGGGGCCACCGGGCCTGGCGTTCCCTTCGCCGTGGCGAATACCTCCGCGGCGCGCCCGAGGTCGTCGGGATGCAGCTTGTCGAAGATGCTCGAGCCCAACCCCTCGGTGGGGGTGCGTCCCAGGAGACGTTCGTTGACGCTGTTGACGTAGGTGATCTTTCCCGCCGCGTCGATGACGGTCACGAGATCGGTGCTGCTGTCGAGCACGGCTTCGAATCGGCGCGCGCTCATTGCGAGCGCCTCCAAGGCGCGCGAACGCTCACTGACGTCGATCGCGCAGACGACCAGCCCCTCCACAACGGGATCGTCGAGCAAGTTGGTCACCGTCAGCTCGAACGGCACACCACGGCCGTCGGCGCGACAGAACTCGGTCACGATGACCGAGGTCCCCGGGTTCTCGGCAGCATTCCGAAGCGCGTGGCGGAGACGGTCGGCGTCGGTGTCGACGACGAACTCGGACAGCTCGAGCCCGAGCACGCGAGACGGATCGTGACCCAGCTGGCGATTGAACGCGCCCGACACCGATTGCACGCGCCCCCGCGAATCGACCAAGGCCACGATGACGGGCATCGTCTCGACCAGTACCCGAAACGCTTCCGGTCGGTTCGCAGCAACTTCCCACTGCCGGCGCTCGGTGACATCACGGAACGTCAGTACCACGACAATGCCTCGCGAGGTGGCTCGCGTTCCGCCGATGAGCTCCACCAGCCGGTACGAACCATCGGCGACCCTGACACGCACCTCAATCGGCGTACCGCGGGCCTTGGTCGCGATCTCCGCGTGGGAGGTCAACACCAAGTTGATGTCGTCGGGGTGAACGAGATCCAGCGGTGGACGTCCGTACCAGGATTCACGGGTTGCACCGAAGAGCGCTTCTGCGGCCGTGTTGGCTTCGACGACGCACATATCGAGGTCGAGTACCACGACGGGGTCGGGGATGAGTTCGAGACCAGCCCATTCATCACCCGCAACGAACTGCAGACCCGAATCCGATTTCGATTCGTTCTCCACCACTTCGCTTCGACACGATGCCAGCGGCCCTTGAGTGGATCTCGGCCCGGGGCCGGAGTCCGTCCGTTTTGACACCGCAGCGTTCACCATCCAGGCTCGCGACCCCCGATCTGACCACCCCGGTACCCCCTGACGAGGAGCTCCACCATGCGCACCCCCCTCTGTGACGACCTCGGCATCGAGTTTCCGATCTTTGCGTTCACTCACTGCCGGGACGTCGTCGTGGCGGTCTCGAAGGCGGGTGGGTTCGGCGTACTGGGCGCGGTTGGGTTCAGCCCCGAGCAGCTCGAGATCGAGTTGCAGTGGATCGACGAGCACATCGGCGACCGGCCCTACGGAGTCGACATCGTGATCCCGAACAAATACGAAGGCATGGACGCAAACATGTCCGGTGACGAACTCGCCGCGATGCTGCGCGACATGGTGCCGCAGGAGAACCTCGACTTCGCCCGCAAACTCCTCGCCGACCACGGCGTCCCCGTGCAGGACGAAGCCGAGGACAACACCATGCAACTGCTCGGCTGGACCGAGGCCACGGCCACACCGCAGGTGGAGGTCGCGTTGCAACACCCGAAGATGACGCTGATCGCGAACGCGCTCGGCACTCCACCGGCCGAGGTCATGGACCTGATCCACAACGCCGGTCGCAAAGTCGCGGCGCTCTGTGGATCGCCGTATCAAGCGCGCAAGCACGCCGACGCCGGCGTCGACATCATCATCGCCCAGGGTGGCGAAGGTGGCGGCCACTGCGGCGAGGTCGGCTCGATCGTCCTGTGGCCCCAGGTCGTCAAGGAAGTCGCGCCGGTTCCGGTGCTCGCCGCTGGCGGCATCGGAAGTGGCGCGCAGATCGCGGCCGCACTCGCGCTCGGTTGCCAAGGCGCGTGGTCCGGCTCGCAGTGGCTGATGGTCGAGGAATCCGAGAACACACCGGTGCAGCAAGCGGCCTACATCGGTGCCGGATCCCGAGACACGGTGCGGAGCCGTTCGTTCACGGGCAAGCCGTGTCGCATGTTGCGCAACGACTGGACCGACGCTTGGGAGCAGCCGGGCAACCCGGAACCGCTCGGCATGCCGTTGCAGTACATGGTGTCGGGCATCGCCGTGGCGGCGACGCACCGCTATCCGGATCAGACCGTCGATGTTGCGTTCAACCCCGTCGGCCAGGTGGTCGGTCAGTTCGAAAAAGTCGAGAAGACTGCGGCCGTCGTCGAGCGGTGGGTCAACGAGTACCTCGAGGCGACCGAGCACCTCTCCGATTTGAACGCCGCGGCCGGCGCCTGACTCAGGGCAACGCGGCCGCAAGGTCGCAGAGTGGCATCACGTTTCCGGCATCACCGACCATGTCGACCTGGTAGCCGTTCTTCAAGAACGCAAAGGACGTACCGGTCTCCGGATCGGCCCACGCCACTTGCAGGTACGCACCGCTATGGCCGAACGATCCGGGTGAGCACTGCTTGCCGAACATTGCGTATCGGAACTGATGGAGACCGTCGTCGCCTGCGAGCACGAGTCCGAGAGAGCGATTCGCCGGCACGCGCATCAGCGGATCGTCGAACGTGCAGCGCACGCGTGTGGTCGCATCGTGGAGGGTGTCGGCGCCCCAGAGACCGTTCGGGTTTCGGAGTACCGCTTGATAGAAGCGGACCATCGTCTCCGCGGTCATGATCCCGCCGCCGCCAGGGACGCCGGCCGCGCGTTGGTCGGCCTCGTTGGCCGCCGCCATCAGCTCGTCCGGGTGCTCCAGGGGCGGCCCCACCCGAACCCCGCTCACGATGTCTCTCTGGTCCGCGGCCGGGATACCGAGCAGCCGGGGCAGACCCAGCGGAGCGCAGAGACGCGACTCGATCGCATCGCGGAAATCGAGACCGGTCGCGCGCTCGATGAGATCGACCAACACCCAGTGCGCAGACGTCGCGTGGTACTCAAATCGGGAACCGGGCTCCCACTCGAGGTTCCACGTTGCGAACGCGGCTCGGCGCCGCGGCGCGTCCGCGCCGTCAACCGGCCGAACGAGCGCGTTCGGAAAACCCGAAGTGTGGAGCATGACCTGTTCGATGGTGATGACGTCCTTGCCATGCGATCCGAACTCGGGGATGTGATCGGTCACGAGTTGTTCGGGCGAGAGCAGACCGTCGTCGATCAGCATCCAGATCACCGAGGCGACGAGCGGCTTGGTGGCAGAGAACACACAGAACCGGTTCGCGTTCGTCGCGTCGCCGAATGTCTCGAACGCAAGGACCTGACCGTCACGAGCCACGGCGAGTTGGCAGGCGGGGGTCTCGCCGTCCTCGACCAATTTCTGCGCTCGTCCGATCAGCTCATCGAGGCTCATGGGGCCGAGCGTCGCGTGCCGCTCAGCACGCCGTCAATCGGCGTCGCGAGATGCGGCCATGTAGGCGGTGAGCTTGTCAAGTGCCATGGTCCAACCGATGGCGCCGGGCGAATCAGCGGGAACGCCGGCGTGGGTCAACACCAGTCTCGTGCGTCCGTCGAGATCTTCGAACTCGACGGTCACCTCCGTCGTGGTGGGGTGTCCGGCCGGCATCCCTGTCTCCGTCGGCGACAGCACGTTGCCATCCGCGTCGGCCGTCGACTCGGTGTAGACGAGACGCCGGTGTTCGACCACCTCACGGTGCTCACCGGTGAACCACATCTGCATCGCTCCGTTCGGCGTTTGCATCTCCATCCCGACGAGCCGACGACCGCCGACGCGAAGGTTCATCTCCTTCACCGTGATCGCTGCACCCTCCGGGCCATACCACGCGGCGAAGTGTTCGGCCTCGGTCCACATCCGCCAGATCATCTCGGGCGGAGCGTCGTAAGTACGTTCGATGACGACCGCTTTGTACCGGTCTTGGGCCTCAGCCATGACGAGGGCCTTTCTCCTGCTGCCGCTTGGGTTGGAGTTGTCCGACGTACTCGTCCAGCCGGTCGAGACGGGCTTCCCATACGGGCCGGTACTGATCAACCCACGAAGCCACGGCCTCAAGTCGGGTCGCGTCGAGCGAACACGGCCGATATTGGGCATGCGCAGTCCGCCTGACCAGCCTCGCGTGTTCCAGAACCTTGATGTGCTTCGAGATCGCAGGCAACGTGAGATCGAACGGTGCCGCGAGCTCGTTGACATTCGCTTCGCCGTGCGCGAGCCGAGCGAGGATTGCCCTTCGCGTTGGATTGGCGAGCGCTGCGAACGTCTCGTCGAGCCGGTCGTCGTCGAGCGTCTGCGTCAAGAGACTCACCTCGTAGTTTCCTATACAGTTATTTAACTGAATAGGAAACTACACGTCCACGGTGAGCTCGTCAACGGCGGACCGACGACGCTGGAGGCGGCTCAGGGTTCAGGCGGCGCCAAAGTGCTGGGTCCCACCTGACGGGCAAGCCACTCGTTCATCGGCGCGCACTCGGACCAGATCGACACGATTCGTTCAGCCGCGCTCGGCGTGTGCATCCAGCGAGCAACCGGAAAACTCTTCCCGGCGGTCAAGCCCTTCATTCGCAACAGTTCCACGCGCGGATGATCACGCGGGTATCCGCGCGGCGCGGTCTTGAGCGTGTCCATGGCGCCAATCTCCAATCGACGTTTCACCAACGCCGCCACGATGTCGACGATGGCGTTCCCACGCTTCTCATCGTCGACGGCCTCACGCCAGCGCATCAACTGGTCCGACGCGAGGTGGTAGTAGCCGCTCCCCACGAACAGGCCGTCGGCACTCATTTGCACGTAGGAGATGGCGCCGTCTTCGCCTTCCGCGACCGCGCCCGCCGCGGTTTTGTACGGCGACTTGTCCTTTGAGAACCGCACATCACGGTGCGGGCGGAACACGCGCAACCGTCCGTACTCGGATTCGATCGCGTCCGACAGCGCATCAAACGGAGCGCGCACCGCATCTTCGTAGATCGTTCGATTCGCCTGCCAAAACGTCTTGGTGTTGTTCATCGCGAGGCGCGCGTAGAAATCGAACGCCGAATCAGGCCACCCGCGGAACTTCGTCATCACATCACCTTCCGAGGGCTCACGGTACGACACCGGCGAGTGCACGGCCACGCTGGTACCGTCGAACCCATGACTCACATGTACGACCTCACCATGAAGTCGATCACCGGCGAAGACGTCGACCTCGGTAGCTACCGAGGCACCGTCTGTCTCATCGTCAACGTTGCGAGCTTCTGAGGGCTGACGCCCCAGTACGCAGGTCTGCGTACGCTTCACGAAGAGCACCGAGCCGCCGGCTTCAGCGTCCTTGCGTTCCCGTGCAACCAGTTCGGCGAGCAAGAGCCGGGCACCGATGCCGAGATCCTCGAGTTCGCCACCTCGAAGTACGACGCCACCTTCCCCATCTCCAGCAAGATCGAAGTCAACGGCGATGGCGCGTGCGAGTTGTACCAGTGGCTACGCGCCGAACAACCCGGCGACGGCGACACCGCCGACATCACCTGGAACTTCGAGAAGTTCCTCGTCGACCGAGACGGCAACGTGGTCCAGCGGTTCAGTCCCGCCGTCACTCCTGAGGAGATCGCACCGCACGTCGCTGCCTTGCTCTGACCGGCACCCGCTCACCTGATCGAGCGGACTGGATCTATTTCCAGCGGCGACGGGTACCCGCAAGTTCTTGCGCGTACCCGATCACCGATGCCACCGAACAGAGCGCCTGGTAGAGCAAGAGGAACGCGACGTAACCGATACGGTTCTTCCGAACGCCGAGACCGAGCGGCGCGAAAACCTTGCGCCGCTGATGAACTCGTAGTCCCCCGTAGACGAACGCGGTGAGGGGGAGGACGAGCAGCGTCCAGATCCCGACGATGATCGGCACGCCCACTGCGAAGAGCACCAGGCCGGGCAGGAAGAGTCCGACGTACGCGAGGTCGAGCAACGGGATCAGCACGTCGATGCCGGCGATGAGCTTGGTGAAGCCGCCCGGCTGACGCCAAGGAGGCACCGCGCGCAGACCCTCGAACATGCCGCGCGCCCAGCGGGCGCGCTGCACCACGAAGTGGCGCACGCTCGTCGGCACGTCCGTGAACGCAATCGCCGTCGGTTCGAAGTAGACGAGTCCGCCTTCGGCGAGGAGGCGCCACGTGACGACGATGTCCTCACCGATCGCGTCCGGCCAGCCGCCGACCTGGCGAAGTTCCTTCGTGCGGTACAGGGAGAACGCACCTTGCGCGACGAGGGTGCTCTGGTACAAGCCCTGCACGCGCTTCACCACCGAGATCCCCAGGTAGTAGTCCCATTCCTGCATCCGGGTGAGCAAGTTGTCCCGTGAATTGCGCACGAGGACCGAACCCGCCACCGCCACCGTGGTGGGCGGCGAAGACTCGAGCCGCGAAACGAGCCTGCGGACCGCTTCCTTGTGGAGCAACGTGTCCGCGTCGACCGTGATGACGTACGGCGTCGTGATGCCGACCAGCGCGGTGTTCAGTGCGTGCGCCTTTCCCGGGTTGGTCTCATGAATGATCTCCAGCCGGATACCGAGCTCGGCCGCGACGGTCTCGGCGACTGCGCACGTGTCGTCGGTCGAACCGTTGTCCGCGAGCACGATCGTGACCGGGCCGTCGTAGTCGGTCTGCGCGCAGCGCCGGATGGTGTCCGCAATCCCGGCGGCTTCGTTGCGCGCCGCAATCAGGATCGACACTCCCGTCGTGGGATGGCGCACTTTGAGAAGCGGCTGCCGATCGAGCAGTGCGGAGGTGGCGAGGAAGGCCACCAAGAACCCGGGGATGAATGCCAGCAGCCCGATGACGACCCAGGCGGACACCCCCCCGACCTCGGAACTCAGTTGGTCATACCACGGCAGCGACAGGTACCCCGAGATGCCGAGCCAGACGAATGCCACCACCAGCGCGATTGCCAACTTCGCCGCCACCGGTACGTACAGACGTTGGCGCGACGCGCGGCGGACGCGTCGGGATCCGGCCGGTCCGGCTTCGTCGCCAACGTCGGTCGCCGGTGGTGTCTCGGGTTCATGTGGGTGCGAGCGTGCGAGTGTCGTGAAGGTGACCGCCGACGCGCCCGCACGCGACACCACGTCGACTCCCGCGCCGGACCCGCCCGCCGCAGGTTCAGCTTCGATGGATTCGTCCGGGACGCGCACCGACCCGGACTTCGTAGTGCGCACACCGCTCCATCGGCGGGAAGCGACCTCATCTGAACCCCGAACCTGGGGTCACGGAGTCGTTCGAAGAGTGTTCAGACCGGCGGTTTGGCGTCAGCCATGTCCCGAAGTTCCTTCTTCAACACCTTGTCCAAGGTTCCCAGCGGGAACGCGTCCACCACGTACACGGCACGCGGCACCTTGAAGCTGGCGAGCCGTTGCTTGCACACCGCAATGACGTCGGTTTCGAGGGCGGCATCGTCGGGTGCGTCCGCGCCCGTGATCACGAAGGCCACCACCACCTGATCGAGGAACTCGTGATGCTTGCCGACGACCTGCACCTGGGCGACTCCCGCCACGCTGGCCACCACTTCTTCGACTTCGCGCGCGGAGACGTTTTCGCCACCCACCTTGAGGAGGTCCTTGTCCCGCTCCCGGTAGAAGACGTTGCCGCCGACGCCGATCTCGACGACGTCGCCCGTCTTGAACCAACCATCCTCGAAGGCGGCTTCGTTCGCCTCGGGGTTGTCGAAGTACTCGAGGAACAGCTGCACGCCGCGCGTCCCACGGAGCCACAACTCTCCTGGCTCGCCGGGATCGCAGAGCGCGCCGGTGTCCTGACTGACCACAGCAATCTCGTACCCCGGTGCGGCGTGACCCATCGACCGGTCGGGCAAGTTCTCGTCCGGCCGGGCCACGATCGAATGCGTCACCGTCTCGGTCATGCCGAACGCGCCGTAGAGCGAGATGCCGAGCATGGCATCCAGACCCGGAGACACGAACCCGAACACCCCGACGCGCAGCGTGTGATCAGTGGGTCGCTCAGGATCCATAAGCGCCGGAAACGTGAACGGCAACGCGGAGATATGCGTGATGCCGTACCGGGTGACGACATCCCAGAATCGGCTGGTGGACCACTTCGGCACGAGCACCGCCGTGGCCCCGGCGCCGAGCACCGCGAAGAACGACCAGCACTGCGCGTTCACGTGGAACAACGGCAGTGAGATGAGATAGCGGTCGTCGGGTCCGAGATCGATGTTGGTCGGGCCGGTCCGACTCGCCCAGATTGCGTTGGCGTGGGTATGGACCACCGCCTTCGGCCGGCTCGTCGTTCCGGAGGTGAACATGATGCCGAACGGCAGCATCGGCTCGATCGATCGGCCGCTCCACGCGTCGGACGACGACGCCGCGAGCTCGTCGAACGGCACCCAGGACCCGGTCGGCAGGGTCGCCGGTTCACCGCTGTCGTCGGCGGTCACCGCGATCCATCGCAGCGCCGGCGCGGCTTCGGCCACCATCACGGCGAACTGCGGCTGGGTGATCGCGGCCACGCACTGCGCCTTGCTCGCGAAGTATTCGAGCTCGCTCGTCACGGACTTCGTGTTGGTGGTGACCGCAACGGCCCCGACGGTGGCGCACGCCAACCAGGACATCACCATCTCCGGGCTGTTCTCGGAGTGGATGAGCACCTTGTCGTTGCGTTCGATGCCGCGCTCGGCGAGTCCCGCCGCCAGCCGCCGCACTTCCGTGAGAAGTTCGCGGTACGTCCAGGTCCGCACCTGCTCGGCGCCGCGCGGCTCCCACACCAGGGCCGGGTGGTCAGGACGGGCATCGGCCCAATGGCCGAGGAGGTACGGGATGTCCTGACCGTGCGTCTGAAATTCGACGAGTTGTTCCAACGTTGCGTCCATCGCCCCATCCTGTCGTATTCCCTGCACCGGCGACGGAGCCCGGGCGCCGACCGGAGCAGACTTCCGGAGCGCGGGTCGCGCTGTGTAGCGTCCCGACCGCCCGAACTCGGCGTCGTCACGCGCGATCGGCGTCGGCGCTTCCGCCTCTCCCCGGAGCATTCACATGGTCGACTTTCCCGTCTTCGACGCCGATAACCACTACTACGAAGCCGTCGACGCCTTCACCCGCTATCTCGACCCCAAGATGCAGAAGCGAGCAATGCAGTGGGCCACGATCGACGGGAAGGAACGGCTGCTCGTCGGCGGAAAAATCAACCGCTTCATCCCCAACCCGACGTTCGCAAACGTATCGAAGCCGGGTGCACTCGCGGACTACTTCCGCGCGAAGGCCGGGGTCGGCGACATGCGCAAAGCCTTCGGTGAGCTGGACCCGATCACCGATCGTCCCGAGTACCGCAACCGCGACGCGCGGCTCGCGCTCATGGACCAACAGGGTCTCGAAGCCGCCATCATGCTGCCGACGCTGGGCGTCGGGATGGAGTCCGCGCTCGAGCACGACCCGGAAGCGCTCCTCGCCGCGTTCCGGTCCTTCAACCGGTGGCTCGACGAAGACTGGGGCTTCAACTACGAAAGCCGGATCTACGCCGCGCCCTACATCCCGCTCGTCGATGTGGACTGGGCGGTGGAAGAACTCGAGTTCGCGCTCGCGCAGAATGTTGGCGCGGTACTTATGCGGCCGGGTTCGGTCTACGGAGCGCCACGACGACGCACACCGGGTGACCCTGCCCACGATGCGTTCTGGAGCCGGCTCAACGAGGCCGGCGTGACGCTCGTGATCCACGGCGGCGAATCCGGATACGCCGCGTACGAGCAGATCTGGGGACTCTCCGGCGAGACCGAGTCCTTCCGGATCGACCCGCTGAAGCGGCTGCTGTCCGCCAGTCCGATCCACGACATGATGGCGTCACTCATGGCGGACCGCTTGTTCGAGCGGTTTCCGAACCTGCGCGTCGCGACGATCGAGACCGGCTCCGGCTGGGTCCGCCCGTTGCTCAGTCAGTTGCGCAGCATCGCGATCAAAGTCCCAGGGGTCTTCAAGGAAGATCCCTACGAACAGTTCCTCGAGCACGTCTGGGTCTCACCATTCTTCGAGGACAACGTGCTCGCGCTCGTGGAGCGAGTCGGCGCGTCCAACGTGCTGTTCGGATCCGACTATCCCCACGCCGAAGGTCTGGCGGAGCCGGTCAGTTTCGTCGACGAGCTGCAGGGCCTCTCGGACGAAGACGTCCGCAAGATCATGCATGACAACGCGCGCGAACTCGTCACGCCCCGCCCCGCCTGATCGGGTCTACGTCGTCACGATGCCGGGCTGGTCTCTCCCGATCTCGGCGGTCGAAGATTCCGTCAGAATCGCGGCGATCGCCTCGGCGGTCAGCCGGTGCCAGGTGGGTGCTCGGCGCAGCATTGTGTGACCGGTTCCAGTAAGCCGGAGCGAGACGACCTCACGCGCAACAGCCGCGACTCGAACTGCGAACCGCGCGGTCCCCTTCGGGCTGGTCGTGCGGTCGTTGGCTCCGTGCAGCATCAGGACGCGCCGGTCCGCCAGTTGTTCGTGCGGTTCCCCATCGGGAATCCACGGCGCCAACCCGATCACTCCGATGACGCGGGCGAGCCCTGCTGACCGAAGCGCCGTTCTTCCACCCATGGAATGGCCGACGAGCACGATCGGGAGTTTGCCAAACCGGTCTTCGATCACCCGCGCGGCCACGGCAACGTCCTCGACGGGATCCGCGCGATTCCAACCGCGGTGGCGATAACCCACGAGCACGATCGCGCTGTTCGGAGCCACTCGACCGATGGCGCGCACGAACGGTCGCATCCGCAGGACGACCAGATTCCACCGGCGCACGCGACCCATGCCGCGCTCACGCCCACCAGGAAGCACGATCACGACCGAGCCGACGTCTCGTCGGGGGCCGGAGATCCACAGTTGCGGACCATCCTCGTCAGTACTCATAGGACTCGCACTCCGCGCTCGGATCGGCGTCTGAGTGTGCCATCGACAACCCGGCGAATCCGCATCTCACGCAGCCCCTCGACCCGAAACCCACCGAGCGCTTACTGTACGCATCGTGCACGACACGACGATGTACGCCGCATCTTCCGCGGTTGGCAACGCCTGTGCATCACGTACTCGGACAGGATCTGAGGACGCATGAACCGACTCGAGCGCACCCTTCCCCCATTTCTTCGCCGGCTCGGCACGGACGAGTGGCAGGCACCCGCCCGCACCGCCCGCAGTCGACGGTTGTGTTGGGAGGTGCGCGACGGCATCCGGCTGGTCGCCGAGGATCAGCGCCTTCCGGATGCACTCGTGGCCCCAACCCGCCGTGGGACGGCGGTGGGCCTCCGCGCGCTGAACCGCGAATGGGGTGCCGAGTTCTTCGAGGTTCCGGAGGACGCCGAACGCAGCGACGTCGGCGCGGATTCCGCCTTTGCACCCGTCGGCCCGGTGGTGGACGTCCAGACCCATTTCCTCGCACCGCACTCGGCCGCTGCGCTCGGGCGGGACTTCCTGTTCAACCTCTACCAGTCCGTGATGCCCGACTGGTGGAGCGAGATGGACGACATCGTCGCGTGGAGCTTCGCCGAATACGTGCGCAACATCTTCGTGGAGTCCGAGACGGCAGTCGCCGTTCTCACCTCCGGCCCGGGCGTGCTCGCCTCGCGCAATCTCTTCAACGACGAGATGGCCGCCGCCAAGATCCTGTTCGAGGGCGCGGGAGCCCCCGGCCGTTTGCTCAACCACGCGGTGGTCCACGCCGATCTCGCCGACGAGGTCGGCCGGATGACCGAGTGGCGAGACCAGTTCCATCCCGTCGGCTGGAAGGTGTATACGCCCGGCCGCACCACGCGGAAGGGCTGGATCCAGGGTTGGATGCTTGATGACGAGCAGTACGGCGTGCCGTTCCTCGAACGAGTTCGGGACGTCGACGTCAAGCTGGTCTGCGCGCACAAGGGCATCAGCTACCTCTCCGACAACGGGTCGCCCCGAGACGTCGGGCCGTCGGCGGTGGCGTTCCCCGACATCGACTTCGTCATCTACCACTCGGGGTACGAGCTGCCGTTCGACGGCGGCGCGCCCGAGAGCGCGTACAAGGCCCACGACCCGCAGGGCATCGACCGGCTGCTTGGCTCACTCGACGACGCCAACGTCCCGATCGGCGCGAACGTGTACGCCGAACTCGGCTCGACGTGGTTCTGTCTCGTGAGCAGACCGGTGGAGGCTGCGCACGTCCTCGGCAAACTGATCCGGCGGATGGGTGAGGACAACGTGGTGTGGGGCACGGACAGCATTTGGTTCGGATCGCCCCAACCCATCATCGACGCGTTCCGCACGTTCCAGATTCCGCCGGCAATGTGCGAGGAGTTCGGGTACACGCCGATCACCGATGCCGTGCGCGCCAAGATCCTCGGCGAGAACGCGGCGCGCGTGTACGACATCGACCTCGACGCGGCGGTTGCGCAGAAGGCCCACCACGATGCGACGTGGGCGGTGGAGTTGGCCGACCGTTATCACCACGGACTCGTGAGCGCGTTCCGTTAGCCGTTCATGAGGACCCCTGGAGCGCGTCCACCGGAAGCACTACGGTCACCAACGTCGCAACCAAAACCACGTTCGCGAACACGCTGGGGAGCGTCGCTGGACCACGCGAAGTTGGTTGATCTACCCGTGAAGGGATCACCATGAAGCGCACGGCAGCCTTGATTGCGTGTGTGGCGCTCAGCGCCGCCGCGTGCAACCGCAGCGATTCGCCCAAGACCACCACCAAAGCCACGGGAACCACCAGTTCCTCGGTCGGCGGTTCGAAGGGCGGAGCGGCGACCTTCGGTGACCTGACCAACGTGTGCCAGGGAGGATCGCCTTCGGGTGCGCCGGCGGCGGGCGTCACCGCGAACTCCATTCGGGTCGCAACCTTCTCCGATGCCGGCTTCGTCGGTCGACCCGGCCTGAACCAGGAGTTCTTCGACGCCGCCGAGGTCTTCTCCAAGTGGTGCAACGACCACGGCGGAATCAACGGCCGCACGATCGTGGTCGACACACGCGACGCCGCATTGTTCAACACTCAAGCCCGCATGGTCGAAGCGTGCGCGGACGACTTTGCGATGGTCGGCGGCGGGGCCACCTTCGATGCCGACGGCGTGGACACTCGGCTGAAGTGCCTGTTGCCGGATATCGCCGGCTTCGTGGCATCGGCCAAAGCGCGCGGCGCGGATCTCCTCGTACAACCCGAACCCAACGCGCTGACCAGTCTCCAAGTGGGCAATCTCCGGTACCTCGGCAAGAGGTTTCCGGCCGCCACCGCGCACATCGGTGTCCTCACCGGCGACATTCCGCTCACCAAGGAGGTCGGCGACCAGAACGCGGCGGCGGCCAAGGCGTTCGGATGGAAGGTGGTCTCCGAAAACGTCTACCCGCCAGCCGGCGTCACCGACTGGACGCCCTACGCCCAAACGATCAAACAAGCCGGCGTCAAGGGACTCATCTACATCGGTGAACCCGAGAACCTCGGCAAGCTGATCGTTGCGTTGAACGACATCGGCTACCCGCTCGACTTCATCCGAACGGACGCCAACCACTACGACCGCAAACTCGTCGATACCGGGTCGTCGGCCCTCACCAACGCCCCCGTGTACATCCAGCTGAACATTGCACCGTTCGAACAGGCGACGAAGTCCAGCGCCACCGGGCAGTACCTCGCGGCATTCCAGCAGTACAAGCCGGACGGGAAGAGCCACACGTACCTCGGCGTCAGTGCGTGGTCGGCCTGGTTGCTCTTCGCCAAGGCCGCGAGCAGTTGCGGCAACGATCTTACCCGCACGTGCTTCTACAACGCGGCCAAGAAGATCGATCGGTGGACCGGCGGCGGACTGCACTCGGTGACCAATCCGGGTGCCGGCATCTCGAGCGAGTGCTTCGCGAGCCTCAAGGCCACGCCCAAAGGTTTCACCCTCATGACCGACACCGCGCCCAACCAGGGCATCTACAACTGCAGTCCGAAGAACATCTTCAAACTCACCGGCAACGTTGGTGCCGAGACCACCCTCGCCGACGTCGGGCAGAACATCAAAAACCTGAAGTGATCCCGGCCTCGATCCGGTCGAGGTCGGTGAACTCACGAGCGAGTGGTTCGCTCACGTCTTCGATCGAGACGTCGACGACGCGACCATCCTCGACCGGAGCACCGGAACCACCGGTCGCGTTCGGGTCACGTTGCGCGGTGAACCGGGCCTCCCAACGAGCGTGTTCGTGAAGTTGGCACCGTTCGACGATCGCCAACGCGCGCTCGTGGACATGACCGGCATGGGGGTGAGCGAGGCCCGCTTCTATCGAGACCTCGCCGGGTAGGTCCCCGTGCTGGCGCCGAGGAGACGGCGGCAGCTCCTTCATCCGCCGCGCGGTCGACGCGATCGGCGATCAGATGGACGACGCGTTTCACCGCGTCGCCACGCTGTACTCCGCCCGGTCAGCCGACATCTCCCGACTCTGGCGCGCCGGTCCGGGAACGCTGGCGCACGGTGACTCTCATCTCGGAAATCTCTTCGTGCCGACCCAGGGCGTGATCCGCACCGGCTTCCTCGACTGGGCCGTGATCTGCCAGGTCCCGGGTATCCGCGACGTCGCGTACACGATGTGCAACTCAGTGCCGCCGGACGTACGTGCCGAGATCGAGCGCGACCTCGTCGATCGGTACTGCGAGTTGCTGTCCGACGCCGGGATCGCAGTCGACCCCGCCGACATATGGGATCAGTACCGGATCCACGCCGTGTACTCGTGGATCGCGGCCGCCGCAACGGCCGGCATGGGCTCGAAGTGGCAATCCGTCGAGGTCGGGCTCGGCGGCACGCGTCGCGCCACCGCCGCGTGTGAACACCTGGACAGCGTCGGCCTGCTGGAGTCGATCCTCGGCTGAGTGACTCGAGGCTGCGTAGATCGTTACTCGCTGCGGTCCTCGCTCAGCGCGTCGAGGATCGGCGTTCGCGCGACGTGGCGACGAGCCGGTCGAAGTCCGGAGGCTGATGCCGACCGATAGGTGACGCGGAGGTGTTTCGGGCCGGAGATGAAGGTGGACGAGAGCCACTCCGTCGCGCCGGCCGGACGAAGGTCGTCGAGCCGGGTCAAGAGTTCGCGCAGGATGGCGTGGATCTCGACGCGGGCGATGTGCGCGCCCAGACAGAAGTGCGGGCCACCGCCACCGAACGCGATGTGATCGTTGGGAGTACGAGCAAGGTCCAGGACGTCCGCAGTCGGGCCGAACACCTCGGCGTCTCGGTTGGCGGATCCGTAGTACATGACCACCTTCTGGCCGGCCGCGATCGGGACGCCCCGGATCTTGGTGTCTCGTTGCGCGGTGCGGCGCATGTAGACGACCGGGCTCACCCAGCGCAGCAACTCCTCGACCGCCGGCGCCAACCGCGTCTCGAGATCTTCGGCGAGCCACGCGAGTTGCACGGGATGAGCGAAGAGCGTGTCCATTCCGCCGGCCACCAGGTTGCGAGTGGTGTCACCGCCGGCGTCGATCAGCAGGAGAAAGAACAGGTTGAAATCGATCAGGTCCAGTTCCTCGCCGTTGACCGTGGCGTGCGCAATGAGACTGGCGAGATCGTCCGTGGGCTCGGCCCGGCGAGCCTCCCAGACGGCGTTGGCGTAGTTGAACATCTCGATGATCGCGTGCATCGCCGCACCGGGTGCCTGACTCTCGGGCGCGGAGTGGATCGCTTCCGTGAGCGAATAGAGCGCGACGCCGTCTTCGTGCGGAATGCCGAACATGTCCGCGATGACGTAGGACGGCATGAGTCCGGCGACGTCGGTGACGAGATCGCACGCGCCCGCGTCCGCGACCTGATCGATGATGCGCGTCGCGAGCGTTTCGATCCTCGGCCGCATCCCCTGCGCGACCTTCGGGATGAACTCTCGGGCGACGACCTTGCGGAGTGCCGAGTGTCGCGGCGGATCCGTCATCAACATCATCTGGTGATCGCCGAGATCCATGTCATCGTCGGGGATCATGACGCTCGGAGTCGACGAGAACGTCGCCGGGTCACGTCCCACCGCTCGAATGTCGGCGTGGCGCGTGACCGCCCAGAAGCCGGTCGCTTCCGGTTCCGGATGCCAGTGGACCGGGTCGTGCTCGCGCAACCACGAGAACTGATCGTGAGGTTGCCCGTGGGCGAACGAGTTCGGCGACAGGAGATCGATGTCCATCACGACCTGCGAGTCTGACCGCTCGACCACGGTGCGCGCGCAGAACGGGCGATCGCGACGCCACCAGGATTAGCTTCGGATGCGGTGCCGACCAGATGTCGTCAAGACGCAGGAGAAGCATTTCGATCGACCCTTCGTCGCTCGCCAGCTCGTGCGTTCCTTGGTCGTACCTGCGCGCCAGTCCCGATCGACGCCGGTTTCGATGACGGCCCAGCGGCCGCAGACTGAAACCGTGAATGCAGCCGAAAGCTCGGAAGCCACTGTGCCGGAGGTCAAGCCGCGTTGGCGTGGAGTGTCGCACCAGGCAGCTGCGTTCGTCTTTCCAGTACTCGGCGTGATCCTCGTCGCCATCGCTCACACGACGGCCGCCCGCTGGGCCGCAGTTGTGTACACCGTCGGTGTCACCGCGATGTACGCAGCGAGCGCGTGTTACCACCGGGGCCACTGGAGCCCATCGGTCCGGCTGCGGCTGCGGCGGCTCGACCATTCGATGATCTTGGTTGGCATCGCCGCGACCTACACCCCGATCGCAGTTGTAGGACTCGACACGCGCAGCGCTCGCATCCTGCTCGGCGTCGTGTGGCCGCTCGCACTGGCCGGAATCGTCGTGCAGATGGTGTGGCTCAACGCGCCACGTTGGCTCGTCGCAGGCCTCTACGTTGTCGTCGGTTGGACGGCGCTGGCGTTCGCTCCGGTGCTGTGGCGCCAGCTCGGCGTGGTCACGCTCTCGCTCATCGTCAGCGGTGGTGTGGTGTATTCCATCGGTGCGCGCGTCTACTCGACGCGCCGACCCGATCCAATGCCCGCAGTGTTCGGCTTCCACGAGGTGTTTCACGCCCTCGTGATCGCGGCGGGCTTGATCTTCTACGTCTCGATCGCACGAGTGATCGTCGCGAGCTGACCCGCGAATCGCGCGGGACACCACGACGTTCCCCTTCGGCGATCCGCAGCGCGGTCACCATGCTCTACGAGATCTCCAACTGATCTACCAGCCTTTGACCCCGGCGCCGCTCGTTCCGGCTGGGTTCGAATTTGCAGCAGGGTTGGGGCGCACGGTCTGGAGGGTGGTCGTCGCCTGGGTTGCGCTGCAGGCGGCACCCGTCGCGAGCTTGGCAAAGAACGTGCCGCCGGTACTCCAGGTACCGATCACGTAGCACACCCTCGAGGCGGTGAGTGCTGTCCTGATGATGGCGGTGCCACCTGCTACTGGACTCCCCGGGTTGACCGAAACCCGCCGTGGACCGGTGGAGGCAGTCACGGTGGTCACGAAGCTCAGACCGGGTTCGGCCTTGGTCAGTGCGGCAACTGTCGCGGTCGAGTACGACGACGCGGCGGTGTAGATCGCGGTCGAACTCGTGGCGGCGTTGCCGAGGCCCGACTGCGCCGACTTCGCCTGGGCACGGGACTTGGCGCCGAGAAAAGCCGTGATAGCGATCGCGATCAGGACACCAATGATCAACATCACCACTATGAGATCGATCAGCGTGACCCCACGTTCATGGTCATATTCGACAGGCTCGTCTGCAGAGGCCCTGTGCATGTTGATGGCCTCCCGGGGGGTCCGTGTCGAAGCCGAAGCAGATGCTGCGAGGCACGAGCAGGACCGACGGGTGCTCTCCCTTCGGCTGCACATCCGCGACCGGTACCGCTGCCGTTTACCCGGATTCAGTCCGCGCCGATTGAACCGATCGGTTTGCTCGGATCGCACCAATCAGTCCCTCTTGAGCGGTGCACAGTCGGCCCTCTCGAGGTTTTTCCAATTCTTAGTCCTCGGTTCTTCTCGCTCAACTGCCCGGAGGGCGAGGCCGTTCCAACGGGTCGGAACATCAACCGCTGGGAGGGACTCGATGCCCGTACTGCGTGCGATCACGAGACGTCGGAACCCGGCACTCGCTGCCGCGATGCTGGTGGTCTACGCCGTGGCGCTCGTGGGCTGTGACGGGGCCCCGTCCTCGACGGCCAAAGCCACGACCATCGACGTGACGATGCACGACTTCGGCATCCGGGTGTCGCGTCGCACGGTGCCGGCGGGAACGGTCGTGCTCCACGCAACGAACCGTGGTCCTTCCACTCATGAGTTGAACGTCGATCTCAGTCGCTACACGGCCGCGAACCTTCCGCTCCAAACCGACAGCATCACCGCGGACGAGTCCGCGAACGGGCTGCATCGCGTCGATTCCATCGAGCAATTGAACCTGCACCACACGGGCGATCTCACGGTCCAACTGCGGCCGGGGCGGTACGTGCTGTGGTGCAACCTCGAGGGTCACTACCTCGGTGGGATGCATGAGACGTTCGATGTGCGCTGACCGAGGAACCCGATGAAGCGAGAAACGAAGTTCGCGCTGGCCATCGTCACGGCATTCGTCGTGCTGATCGGGAGCATGGTCGGCTACAACGCGTACGCGACAGAACGGGAGCGCCCGACCGCGCTCGTCGTCGACGTGACCGCGCGGCAACGGACCTTGACGGAGCGATACATCAAGGACCTCGTCCTCGCGCTCGACGGCGTGCAGGCAGACCCCACATCCAGCGCGAAGATCTTGCGCCAGACCGCAACGGCGCTCCTCGACGGCGGCGAGGTCGTCACGCCACAAGGAAGTCTGGATCAACGGGTTCGGATCCCCGCAGCCACCAACGCCGCCGTACGCGAGAAGTTGCAAAACGAACGAACGCTGATCATGAGAATGTTCGCGACCGGGTCCAGGTTGTTCCGGGGCGGCAAGGCCGGCCCGCACTACGCAACGGAACTGAGAAAACTCAGAATCGAAGGAGCAGAGCTCTCGAGCGTCACCGGCGACGCCGCCGGCGAGATCACGAAGGACGGACAAGCACGCCTGTCCCGACTCGTCATGGTCGAGATCGTGTTGGGCCTGCTCACCACGGCTGCCGCGCTCGGTATGGCGATGCTCTTGCGTCGGGGTGCTCGCCGCCAGTCCGAACGGTTCCGCTCACTCGTGCACAACGCGACCGATCTGATCACGGTGCTCGACGACCATGCGTTGGCTTTGTACCAGAGTCCCTCGAGCGAGCGCGTGCTCGGCTATCAGCCGGCCGACATCGTCGGGACGCGGCTCACCGATCTCCTCCACCCGTCGCAGAAGACCCAGGCGATCAAGGAGTTCGCGGCCGCGTTCGAGCGGCCGGGTGAGACCGTCGCCGTGCATTTCGTCGTCCGGCATCGAGACGGTCGGTGGATCACTTTGGAGGGAACCGCGACGAACCTCCTCAACGACCCCAGCGTCCGGGGATTCGTCTTGAACTCACGCGACGTCACGGAACGGGAACGAGTCGCGGCCGAACTGAGCGCGGCTCGCGATCAAGCGTTGAGCGCGTCCGTCACCAAGTCGCAGTTCCTCGCATCCATGAGCCACGAAATCCGCACCCCGATGAACGCGATCATCGGTCTCACCGAACTCTTGCTGGACACGCCACTGGAACGCGAGCAGCGCGAGTTCGCCCAAGGAGTGCAGGGTGCCGCCGACGGGCTTCTCGGAATCATCAACGACATTCTGGACTTTTCAAAGGTCGAAGCCGGGAAGGTCGAGATCGAATCGGTTCCCTTCGATCTCGGCGAACTGGTCGAGGACGTCGCCGCGCTGCTCGGTGGCATCGCCAACGCCAAGGGCGTCGAACTTCTGGCCCACCGAACGCCAGAAGTGCCGACAGCAGTCCTGGGAGATCCCACTCGGCTGCGCCAGATTCTGCTGAACCTGAGCTCGAACGCGGTGAAGTTCACCGAGCGCGGCGAGGTGGTCACCCGCGTTCGACTGCTCGAAGACTCGCCCACCTCCGTGCGCGTGCGCTTCGAAGTCAGCGACACCGGAGTCGGCATCGCGGCCGAGGATCTGGACCGACTGTTCGACCCGTTCTCTCAGGCCGACGCGTCGACGACCCGTCGCTTCGGAGGAACGGGCCTGGGACTCGCAATCGTCAAGCAATTCGTCGAGCTCATGGACGGTGAAGTCGGTGTCGACAGCACTGTCGACGTCGGCAGCACTTTCTGGTTCGAACTCCCGTTGCTCAAGCAGCAGAACGTCGTCGCCCGTGCGGTCCGCGTTCCCGAACTGGCCGAGCTGAACGCACTCATTGTCGACGACAACGCAACCAATCGACTCATCTTGCGGGAACAGCTCGCCTCGTGGGGCATGGAGTCGTCCGAGGCAGCTCACGCAGTGCCGGCGCTCGAACTTTTGCGCACGGCCGCGGCCGAGGGCGCGCCGTTCGATGTCGTGGTGTTGGATCTCAACATGCCGGACATGGACGGGCTCGAGCTGGCCCACGCGATTGGAGACGACTCGACGATCGTCGGTCCGCATCTCTTCATGCTCAGCTCGTCCGGACGCGTGGCCCGCGACGTGGCCGAAGCAGCCGGACTCTCCGGCACGCTCACCAAACCGGTTCGCCACTCCGAACTGTTCAACTGCTTGATGGAAGGCCTCGCCATGCCCGTGGAGCACGTCACGTCCGAGGCCGTGGCGGACCTCATGGCGCCGTCGGCCCGTTGTGGAAGCTTGCTGCTCGTCGAGGACAACGCGCTGAATCAACTCGTCGCCACGAAACTCCTCGCCAAGCTCGGCTACGAGGTGGCAGTCGCCGCCAACGGCATCGAGGCGCTTGCCGCGCTCGAACACGCCGACTTCGACGCCGTTCTCATGGATTGCCAGATGCCGGAAATGGACGGATACGACGCCACGCGCGAGCTTCGCCGGCGCGAAGGCACCGCCCGGCACACTCCGGTCATTGCCATGACCGCCGCTGCGATGCAGGGAGATCGGGAGGAGTGCCTCGCTGCCGGTATGGATGACTACCTCACGAAGCCGATTCGCGCCGACGCCCTCAGCGAGACGATCGGCCGCTGGATCGGAACGGACGAGCAGTCCGAAGGTTCGGATGCAACCGATACCGTCGCGCCCCAGAGTCCGGAGGTCGCGCAACTCGACGAGAGCCGGATCGCGATGCTGCGCGACCTCGACGACGGCGACGGCACCCTGATGGCTCTCCTCGCCGACGAGTTCACTAGCGAGGCTCAGCGTCAACTCAACGCGCTGCGCAACGGTGTCGCCGAAGGCGATCCCCAGGCAGTCGAGCGCGCCGCGCACAGCATCAAGGGATCAAGTGCCAACCTCGGCGCAGTCCGGCTGTCGCGACTCACCGGCCGGATCGAGGAGTTCGCCCGGGCCGGCGCGATCGGTTCCGTCGATGCCGAGATAGACGGGGTCGCCGTCGAGTTCGAACGCGTGCGGCGTGCACTCGCGGCCCTCGTCGAGGTCCCTGCGCGATGAGTGAGCTCCGTGTGTTGGTTGCCGACGACGACGCCAGTTGTCGGCTCGTCCTCCGCGCCGCGGTCGAACGATTGGGCTACGAGTGCACGGTCGCGACCGACGGGAACGACGCGTGGCGCCTCTTCCAGGAGGCCCCGCCGGACGTTCTGATCACCGACTGGATGATGCCCGGAGTCGACGGGCCCGAACTCTGCCGACGCGCTCGGCAACGCCCGGACGACGGTTACACCTACGTGATTCTTGCCACCGCGCTTGGGGAGCACGAGCACGTGCTGGAAGGCATGGAAGCTGGTGCCGACGATTACCTCACGAAGCCGATCTCTCCCTTCGATGTGCGCGCACGGCTCGTCGCCGCGAAACGTGTCACCGAACTCCACAAGGAACTGGAACGGCTCAACGCAGCACTCGCTACGCAAGCCCGCACCGATCCACTCACCGGCCTCGGGAACCGCCTGCTCTTGCACGAAGACCTGGCCGCGTTGCACGACCGCGCCGTCAGGTACGACCAGGGCTACTGCGTCGCGCTTTGTGACCTCGACGACTTCAAGCGGTTCAACGACACCTACGGCCATCCCGCGGGCGACGCGGCGCTGATCGAGCTGGGCCAGCTTCTCGCCCGTGAGACGCGACGCGGTGATCGGGCGTACCGGTATGGCGGTGAGGAGTTCCTGGTGACCTTGGCGGCACAGACGCTTCCCGACGCGGTGGTTGCGATGGAGCGACTCCGAAGCTCGGTCGAGCAACTCGCGATCCCGCACGAGGCCAGCCGGGCCGGCGACGTCATGACGATCAGCATCGGGATCGCAGCATGGCACTACGACGACCTGGACACTCCGACGACCGTGCTCGATCGCGCCGACGCCCTGCTCTACAGGTCCAAGGCCGCTGGACGAAATCGCGTGACCTCCGATCAGCCGGAGCATCAACCGGATCCCTGCTGAGCCGAGCACGTCGTCCTCGTGGGTTGCAAGGAGCACCGCACGGCTCTGCGTATCGGTGCTTTCGCGCCCTCGTGATCGCGGCGGGCTTGATCTTCTACGTCGCGATCGCGCGGGTGATCGTCACGAGCTGACAGAAATCGCGCGTTCTGTTGCGAGACCCGATGATCGGGCGCGTAGGTTCTCGGGACGACCGCGACCCGGGAGCTGACCGTGACTGACCAAGACGTGATCGATCGAGTCGGCAACGTGATGCAGCTCATCCGCGGCGCCGCAACCGAAGTTGACCGGGATGGAACATTCCCCACCGAACAAGTTGCTGCTCTCGCCGACGCCGGTCTCCTCGGTCTGCTGCTCCCCGAGACCGTGGGCGGCTTGGGTGGTGGGCCGCGGGACCTCGTCGAGGCGATGATGACGGTCGCGGCAGCATGTGGTTCGACCGCGATGGTGTACCTGATGCATCTGTCCGCGGCCGTCGTCACCGCAGCAGCCCCACCCGATGATGGCGGTCACCAGCTCCTCGCCGATCTCGCTTCGGGGACGAAGCTCGGCACGTTGGCGTTCAGTGAGAAGGGTTCACGGAGCCACTTCTGGGCACCGATCTCGCGTGCGAGCAGGACGAGTGCCGGTTCGGTCACGATTGGAGCGGACAAGAGCTGGGTCACGTCCGCGACCACTGCGGACGTCTACGTCGCAAGCTGCTTGGCCGCCGAGTCCGAGGGTCCGACCGAGACGAATCTTTACGTGGTCGACCGTTCGGCCGACGGCGTCAACGTGCTCGACTCCTTCGACGGGATCGGCCTCCGCGGCAACGACTCTGCGCCGGTGCGGCTCGATGTTCAGGTCGAGGACGGTGCGCGACTTGGCGACGAAAAAGCCGGGCTTCGGCTTGATGATGCAGGTGGTCCTGCCGTGGTTCAGCCTCGGCAACTCCGCAGTGTCGCTCGGATTGGCCCGGGCCGCGCTCGAGGCCGCGATCACCCACGCGTCGGGCGCGCGGCTCGAGCATCTCGATTCGAGCCTGTCTGACCTCCCAACGATCCGGGCCTACCTCGCGAAAGCGTGGGCCGACCTTGCTGCGCACGAGGCGCTCCTGAAGGAGACTGCCGCGCGCGTCGAGGACCCCGATGACGGCACCGTCCTCGCCGTTCTCGCGACGAAGGCGGCGTGCAACGAAGCGGCCCTGCGGATCACCGACACTGCGATGCGGGTCGCCGGCGGTGCCGGGTTCTCGAAGCAGCTCGGCATCGAGCGCTACGCGCGCGACGCGCGCGCCGGATTCGTGATGGCTCCCACGTCTGACGCGCTCTTCGACTTTGCCGGCCGTGCCCTCTGTGGCATGGACCTCTTCTAAGTTCCGAAAGGATTCGACCGATGGCCGATCGCCAGGAAGTTCTCGTTGGCGCCGTTGCGTACAGCGCCAACGTCGTCCCGATCTGGGAAGGGATCCGCGACTACTTCGCCGAGAGCAGCGCGCCAATGGATTTCGTGTTGTTCTCCAACTACGAACGGCAGGTCGAAGCGCTCCTCGCCGGCCATATCGACATCGCGTGGAACACCAATGTCGCCTGGATCCGGACCTTGCGCCGCACCGGCGGCACCGCGATCGCGCTCGCGACGCGTGACACGGACCTGGTCTTCACGACCGTGATGGTGGGAAGAGCGGGTTCTGGACTCGACGGCATCGAATCGCTGCGAGGAAAGCAGGTGGCGCTCGGCTCACGCGACTCCGGCCAAGCACGCATCCTGCCGTTGCACTTCCTGCACCGCGCCGGGATCACCGAGGCCGACATGGATCTCGTGATCTTCGACTCCGACGTCGGCAAACACGGCGACACCGGCAGATCCGACCTCGACGCGCTGCGAGCCGTGGTCGACGGCGACGCCGATGTCGCAGCAATCGGTGTCAACACCTGGAACTCGCTCCGCGCCGGTGGCGACGGCGCCGTTGCCGATCTCGCCGTCGTCTGGGAGTCCGAGCCGTACAGCCACTGCAACTTCTCCGTGCTCGAAACCTTGCCGAGCGAGCGCACCCGACCTTGGGTCGAACATCTCCTTGCGATGGACTGGGAAATTCCCGAGCATCGGCGGATCCTCGAACTCGAAGGACTGACGGAGTGGAAGCTTCCCGACCTCGAGGGCTACCGCTCGCTCACCGCGGCGATGGACGAACAAAACATCTCGGATCACTGGTGACCAACCCGATCCGGAAACGGTTCCGATGTCGTTCGATCTGACCGTCCGTCTCATCGAAGCGGTCGGTGCAACGGCGGCGGGCACCACGGTGATGGTTCCGCTCGACGGGCCGGACGAAGTCAGGACCGCGGCAAGCTGGGCCGATGCCACCGGCAACACGGTCCTGATGGTTCACCCCGACCCGGTCGAGATCTACCGGGGTCGGATCGCCGACCCGATCGACGCCCTGAGTCCCGAGCGGCGGCCCGGACATCGCTTGTGGATCTACACCAACTTCCACTGCAACCTCGCCTGCGACTACTGCTGCGTCGAGTCGTCGCCCACGGCTCGGCGCCGAATCATCGAGATCGACGAGTTCGCCGCCATCATCGGCGAAGCGATCGCCGCAGACGTCGCCGAGCTGTACCTCACCGGCGGCGAGCCTTTCATGCTCATCGATCTCGACGAGCGGCTCCGGGTCGCCACCGCCGCGCGTCCGACCACGGTCCTCACCAACGCCATGCAGTGGCACGGCGAACGACGGCGCCGCCTCGACGCGCTACCGCGCGACAACCTCACGTTTCAGATCAGTCTCGATTCGGCGACTGCAGACCTCCACGATCGTCATCGTGGCGCGGGGAGCTTCGCCAAGGCGATCGAGGGTATCGGCGTGGCGACCGAACTCGGCTTCCGGATTCGTGTAGCCGCGACTCTCGGGCCCGACGCCGGAACGACGGAACAGGAACTCGAGCGGTTCTTCGACGACCTCGCGCTCGAACCCGATCAGCGCGTGATCCGGCGCGTCGCCAGGCAAGGATCGGCCAACGCCGGCCTCGCCGTGTCGCGAGCATCGCTGATCCCCGAGGTGTGCGTCACCGCCGACGGTGTCTGGTGGCATCCCGTCGCCGCCATCGACCCGACGATGAAAGTCGTCGACAACTGGGCTCCGCTCCGAACAACGATCGACACCATCCGTGACGAGTACCGCACGCACCGAATCGCCAACGACGTGCTCGCCAGCTCGTTCCCCTGCGCCTGAGCAGTCCCAGTTGGCCGTCGTCAGCGATTGAAGAATTCGAGCGTCGAGGTGAACACGCGAAAACAGCCCTATTTCGCGAGGACGTCGAGGAGTGCCTGATTGAAAGTTTCGGCGTCGCTGACATTGCAGCCGTGGGGTGCGCCCTCGAGGGCCGCCTTCTTGTCCGCCTGCTTGCACAGTGCGGCATAGCGCCAGAGGAGCCAACGTCGGCACACGGTGTCCACGTTCGGCGTCGTCGGCGACAGATCGCCGGAGTCGAGCTGCTCGAGAACTCGAACGGCGCGCGTCCGGACCGCCTGGAGGTCGCTCATCCGGTCGAGGTTGCGTAGCGGCATCGCCATCCGCTGGTTACCGCCCAGACGCGACCGGTTGCGGTCGAGGAAGTCCCAATACAACGTGGTGAAGGGACAGGCGTCGTCGCCGACGCGCTTTTTCGGGTTGTAGTCGCACTCGCGGCAGTAGTCGCTCATGCGGTTGATGTACGCGCCTCCCGCCGCATACGGCTTGGTGGCCATACGGCCGCCGTCGGCGTGGAGTGACATACCGAGCAGGTTCGGCAGCATCACTCACTCGGCGCCGTCGATGAAGCTCCGCCACATCCAGTCGACCATTTCGGATGGGGAGACACCGGCGAGCAGGGCGAGGTTGCCGAGCACCATGAGCCGTTGGATGTGGTGAACCCACGCGCGGGTTTCGATCCCGGACACGGCGTGCTGACGCAGCGCATCCGCGTCCCCGAGTCGCCGGTGAACACCGGGGAAGCGGTTGGTGCGCGTCGAGCGCGTTGACGTCGCGATACTCCGGCATCCAGAGCCAGTAGACCCCCCAGACGTATTCCCGCCATCCGATGACCTGGCGGATGAACCCCTCGTCGGACGCCAACTCGACGTGTCCGGACCGGACGCGTCCTCGGCCGCGTCGCACACCTCGTCGGGCAGTAACAGACCAACATTGAGGGCGTGGCTCAGGGCGGAGTGGGCGAGCCGCCACTCGTCGCTCAGCATCGCGTCCTCGTGCGGGCCGAACGCCGGGAGCACGACGTCGACGAAGTGTCGGAGGCGGGCGGTTGCCTGAGAACGGCTCGTGGCCCAGGTGCCATCGGGTTCGGCACCGAAGGCCGACGCCGGCAGCGAGTCGAGCACCGAGCGGTCGACCGCGTCGAGGCGATGGCGGGGTGGCTCGGCCCAGGCCCGACCGTCGCTCGGCGGCGGCTCGCGGTTTTCCGCGTCGAGGTTCCAGCGGCCTCCGGCCGGTTCGTCGCCGTCCAGGAGGTAGCCGAAGCGACGACGTTGCGCCCGGTAGAAATCCTCCATGACGAGGCGCTGCCGGGGCGCAGCCCAGCTCGCGAAGTCGCGACGATCGCAGAGGAACTGATTCGAGGGCACCACCTCGACGTCGAGCCGACGGAAGAGAACGTCGCCGTCCCACGACCGCAGTCATTTGCTGTCCGATTCACGGCGGCCCGGGTGTCGTCAGCGACGTCGGAGGAGCGCGGCACAACCCCCGACACCGTCAGTTGACCCGTAAAACTTCCAGCGCTGAATCCCATGGAGAGGAACCCGAGTAGATGTCCAGACGGGCAAGAGTTGCGTTCCGGTGGGTCGGGTATCGGCCCTGATCAGCCCGTCGATAAGTTCGTAGAGATGATCACTCTGTGACGCCAATGACGGCCGGGTCGTCGGGGCCCGACCGCAAGGAAGACCACCGTCACGAGAATGAGGAGATGCCAGGGAACGACGAGACCCTTGAACATCACCGCAGGTTACGAGTGCCGGCCTGAGTCAATGCAACAGTGCCAATGTCGGTGGGTTCAGCTTGGCGCTGGTTGCCAAGTTTCGGACTCGTCGTTTCGTGTGCCGGTGTAGGGGCAACCAGCATGGTCGACGCCGCCTGTGCTCAGGACCAGTTTGGTGTCGTGGACGGTGATGACCCTTGATCCGATCGTGACCGTGATGACGGGGACCGACGTATCGACGGCGGTGGTGCACAGGTTGGGATCGCAGCCGTAACAGCCGGCCTTATGGTGATCGGACCCGTCGAAGGTGCCAGGCCCCATCTGGGCGAGGATCAGACTCTGGCCCGCTGGGATGGAGTTCGTCCCCCAGAGTGCGTAGGAGTGGCCGGCGATCGTGACGGACACGACGACCCCGGCAAGCGGCATCGCGGTGAGGTTGTCGATCTTCACGGCGGCAGAGTCCCACCCGCCGCTGGAACCGTCGGGCTGGCCCACAAATACGCTCCCGGCTGAGCCCTGCCACGGGCTCGGTTTCGGCTGAGGCAAACCGGGATGGTGCGTGTCGTAGTAGCCGGCACTTACCCGGATAGGGCCACCCGGCGGGCTGGTGGTGGTAACGGTGGCCGTCGCCGATGACGAGAGGTTCGCAGTGTCGGTGACCGTGACCGTCGCAGTGAAGACCCCGGCGCTGAGATAGGTATGGGTCAAGCTCGCGTTGGTCTGGATCACCGAGGCGCTGCCGTCACCGAAACTGAACGTGTAACTCGCGATCGGAGTCGTGTCAGTATCGGTCGACGTTGACGCGTCGAGCGACACGCTGAGCGGCACAATCCCCGACGACGGCGACGCACTCAACTTCGCGACCGGCGCCACATCCGCCGGCGGAGGGGCAATACCGGCCGGGAGGTACGCGACGGTCGTCGCCATCCACGTGCCGCTCGTCGTCCCCGCGGCCGA
>JANYJV010000038.1 GCA_025361725.1 Acidimicrobiia bacterium
CCCCGCCACCACCAAATCTGCGAACGCCGCATCAAGCCGGTCGAGTTCGCGGCGGAACCGAAGGATCGTCGACGCCAACTCGCCATCCGAGAGCTCACCTGGATCGACCGTCATGAGTGCGTCGACCCCGGTCCGGAGACCGTCAAGAGGAGATGTCACGGCTGGATTGTTTGTCATATCGAGCATCCCGACGAGCCGGTCGATTCCCTACCCCTGATGACTAAATCAGACTACCAGAATACTTGTTCGAGAGAAACCCAAAAACTCAGAAATATCAGTATCTTTTCAAAAGGTTCTGGGAACGAATCGGCCGCCGGCCTGCCCGAGGTCCGGGCCTGCGGTTCGTACTGGACCGCGCACTGGCGGAACGAGATGTCCGTCGCTCGCGAAGCCGATGAGATCGGGAGCGAGCGCCAGGCCGGCTCCGACAGGAATGCGACGGATGAGCAATACAGTCGTGGGGTGGACGCGAGCGAGGGTGTGCCGATCGACGATGAGTTGAACGAGGTCGACGACCACACGGAGCGGCCGATCGATCGGGTCATCGGTTCGTTGCCGGGGTCGTTCGCCGGCGCCGGGTTGACCGGCCTCGCCAAGGGCATGGGCATGTGGGTCGAGCCCGAAGAGGTTGCCGTGATCCGGGAGGCCGGCGAGCCGCCACGGGACCCCGACGACCCGATCGAGATCACGATTGACCTCGACCACCCCGAGAACACACGCATCGTGTACCGCGTGCAGTCGAAGCCCCCCGACGAGCCGTCGCCGAACTGACGCCGTACCCGGGTGTGATCAGCGGGTGACGAGCAGGCGATACCCGATGTCCAACTCGTCGAGGCTGCGGAGGTGGCCCCACTTCGCATCCCAGGCGCCGGAGTCGAGGTCGGTCTTGAGCTGCTCCATGCCCTCCTCGACCACGCTGGGGTCGAGTTTGCGGACCGCCGACATCCCGGCGCGCCGGTGCGGGTCGAGGTAGAGCTCGGGGCGGGCCCAGTAGGCGCCCATGAAGCCGTCGGTGCAGTCTCGGGGGACGGGCACAACCTTGATATCGGCATCGAGCCACGCTGCGGCGTCGTCAATCGGCGGGAAGATGAACTGGTCCTGGCCGATGATCGCCGGCAAGTAGTCGCTCGCGATCCAGGGGACGAACCCGGTGTCGAAGGTGAGCATGACGACTCGCGACGCGACGCGACGCAGCTCGGCAACGCCGGCGCGCTGGTCGGGCCAGTGGTGCATCGTCAGCACCGCCATCGCCGCATCGAAGGTGCCATCGGGGAAGGGGAGCGCCGCGGCGACGGCTCGTACCGCGGGTGCAGCTTGAGCGGGGCGCTGGGCGAGCATCACCGTCGATGGTTCGACGGCGACCACCTGACGGTCGGTCGGCTCGTAGGACCCGGCGCCGGCGCCAACATTCAGGACTCGGTGCGCGTCACCAAGCGCGGTATGGATCCAGGCGGCGACCCGAGAATCGGGCCGCCGGGTCGTCGCATAGCTGTCTCCGATGTCGTCGTACAGCGGGCGCGGCCCCGAAGCTTCGGTCACGGCGGTCGGCTCAGCCGACTTTGGCGATGACGTCGTCGGCGAATTGTGCGAGCGCGTCGCGCAGACCGGCCGGGTCGAATGCCAACGGCGGGATCACCAACCGGTCACAGCCCTCGTCCATCATCCGCTTCACGCCGTCGGCGTCCATCGCGCCGCCGCGGGTGATCTCGATCGCGTCCGGGTCGCGCCCGGCCTCGACCGCGGCCTCGCGCATCACCGGTTGGAGATCACTCCAGTCGCCCTTGCCCGGAAAGAAGCCGTCGCCCAGCCGTCCGGCGCGTCGCGCCGCCGCTTTCGTATGACCACCGACGACGATCGGCACCGAACCCTGTGCGGGATGCGGGAACGAGTGCGCGGCCCGCAGCGTAGTGAACTCGCCGTCGAAGTCGACCGCGGTCCCGGTCCAGAGCGCGCGCATGACCGCGACGTGTTCGTCGGTGCGCGCCGCCCGCTCGGCGAACGGCACCCCGAGCGCGTCGAACTCTTCCTCGAGCCAACCGACACCGATCCCCAACGTGACGCGACCGCCGGTGAGGTGGTCGAGCGTCGCCACCTCCTTGGCGAGGACGACGGGGTTGCGCTGGGGGAGGATGAGGATGCCGGTCGCGAGACGGAGCGTGGTGGTGTGCGCGCCTACCCAGGTCAGCCAGATGAGCGGGTCGGGGACCGGGGCGTCGTCGCCGCCGGGCATCTTGCCGTCTTTTGCGTACGGGTACTCCGATGCGTAGCCACCCGGCACGATGACGTGCTCGACGGTCCACACCGACTCGATGCCGTTCTCTTCACAGATCTGCCCGAGCTCGGCGGCGATCTCCGGGCGGCCGAGCGGGCCGACGTTGGCAAAGATGATTCCGTACTTCATGGGTTCTCCTCATAAGTAGGGGGCGCAGTTTTCAGCACGGAGTGGTCCGCGTGCCAAGCTGCGCTGAAGAAGTCCGTCGAGCGCAAGGACAAATCAGCCGGTGAAAATCGGAGTGTTGGGAGCGACCGGGCCTGCGGGCCGAGGTTTGGCGGCTCGGTTGAGCGATGTCGGCTACGACGTCCTCGCCGGATCGCGTGAGCGGGTCAAGGCAGAACAGGTCGTCAAGGAGCTGGAGACGGAGTGGGGCGACCGCGTCTCGCGTATCACGCCGGCGAACAATCAGGCCGCGTGCGACGCCGATGTCGTGGTGCTGGCGGTGCACGCGGACGCCGCGCTCGCCACCGCGAAGTACTTCGCCGACCAGTTGGCGGGCAAGATCGTCGTCTCGATGGCCAACCACCTCGTACGCAATGGCACGGAGTTCAACGCGGTGCTGCCGCCACACGGTTCCATCGCCAAAGAGATGCAGGCGATGCTGTGGAGGTCCGAGGTGGTGACCGCCTTCCACCTCGTCCCCGCGGCGGAGTTTGCGAACCTGGACGAGAAGATGGAAAGCGACGTCGTGGCGTGCGGCAACGACGACACCGCGCGCACCACGCTGATGGAGATCATCCGGGCGATTCCGGATCTGCGGGCGTTCGACGGCGGATCACTCGAGAACGCGGTCGGAATGGAGACGTTCGCCGCCGTGTTGCTGACGATCAACATCCGGCACAAAGTCCGTGCCGGTCTCCGACTGTCGGGTTTCTGATCGCGTGACCATCCGCTTGTACTGCACCGCGCAACGCGCGGTCGTTCCCTTCGAGCCGGACCATCTGGTCCGCATGTACGTCTGCGGGATCACGCCCTACGACTCCACGCACCTCGGCCACGCGGCTACGTATCTGACCTACGACCTCCTGATCCGGCGGCTGGAAGAGCTCGGTCACGAGGTGCACATGGTGCGCAACGTGACCGACGTCGACGACTCGATTCTGCCGAAGGCGCGTGAGCTCGGGATCCCGTACCTCGAGCTCGCCGAAGCCGAGATCACCCGATTTCGCGCGGACATGGACGCGCTCGAGATGCGGCCACCGATCGCCGAACCGCGCGCCACCGAAACCATCGACGAGATCATCTCGATCGTCGAGCGGCTCCTCGATACCAACCACGCGTACCTCACGCACGGCACCGCGTACTTCGACGTGTCGACGTTCGAGCGGTTCGGCGAGCTCTCGCACTACACCGAGGACCAGATGGTCCGCCTCGCACGTGCCCGCGGCGGCAACCCCGATGATCCGCACCGTCGCAACCCGTTGGACTTCGTGTTGTGGCAACCGAGCGCGGCCGACGAACCCGCGTGGCGCGCGCCGTTCGGCGTCGGGCGGCCCGGCTGGCACGTGGAGTGTTCGGCGATGGCGATGCAGGAACTCGGGACCACCATTGATCTGCACGGCGGCGGCACCGACCTGATTTTCCCGCACCACGAGTGCGAGATCGCCCAAAGCGAGGCGCTCACGGGTCAGCCGTTCGTGCGTCACTGGCTGCACTCGGCGATGGTTGCCTACGAGGGCGAGAAGATGAGCAAGTCGCTCGGCAACCTCGTGTTCATCAGCGACCTGCGCAAGGTGGCGGACCCGCGTGCCATCCGCCTGGCGCTGATGCATCACCACTACCGGTCGGGCTTCGAGTGGCACGACACCGACATCCAGGACGGAACGGCGCTCCTGCATCGTCTCGTCGCCGCGGCAGCCGAGACCACCGGGCCAGATCCCACTCCGTTCGCGGCTCGGGTGCGGGGTGCGATCGACGACGACCTGGACGCGCCCAAGGCCCTCGAAGCTCTCGGCGAACTCGCCGACGCCATTCTCTCCGGCGGCTCCGATCCCAGCGCCCCGGCCGCCCTCACCGAACTCTGCCAACTGATCGGTGTGGACGCGTCGCGACCGTTGTAGCGCGGATCTTTACCCTTCCGCTTTGGTCTTCAACGCCTCGAGGGCCTGCTGGTAGAGGCCTTGCATGAGGTTGGCCATGTCGTCGGGGGTGGCGGTGACGTCCCACGTGACGCGCGAGCCACCGTTGGCCTCGTGGACGGTGATGGTGGCCTCGTGGGACTCGACCGGGGCGCCGTCGGTGATGGAGTAGGTGAGTGCCTTGGCGTCCTCATCGCGGTTCACGAGGTGCTCACGGATGGTCATGCCCATCATGGCGATGAGGCGGTCGTCGCCATCGGCCTCGCAGGTCTCGATGCCGGGCATCCATCCACCGATGCCGTAGAAGTCGCCGACGAGTGCCCAGACGGTATCGGGCGTTGCGTTCATCGCGAGTTCGGCGGTGGCGGTGGACATGAGGGCTCCTTGAATCCGGCGGGGGGAGACCGAGACGGCCGGCGGCGGCCGACTCTATCTGCGTGAATCGTCCCCAGAAGCGTTGGGCCTCGCCGGTAACCTCGGCGGCGTGGCGTCTCCTTCCTCCATCACGATCACTCTGCCCGACGGGTCCGGTCGCGAGTACCCCGCGGGGGTGACGGGCGGCGAGATCGCCGCGAGCATCGGCCGCGGGTTGGCCAAGGCTGCGCTCGCCGTCACGGTCGACGGCGACTTGGTGGATCTCACCCGGCCGATCGACGCGGACGCCGCGATCTCGATCGTCACCGGCACGTCGGACGAGGGTCGGGACATCCTGCGGCACTCCACCTCGCACCTCATGGCGCAGGCGGTCTTCGACCTCTTCCCTGGCGCGAAGTACGCGATCGGACCGTCGATCTCCAACGGCTTCTACTACGACTTCGAGCTTCCGGACGGCGTGCACTTCACCGACGCGGACCTCGAGCGGATCGACGCGCGCATGCGCGAGCTCATCAAAGAGAACCAACCGTTCGTGCGCGAGGAGCACGAGGCGGCCGAGGGCAAAGCCCTGTTCGCCGATCAGCCGTTCAAGATCGAGATCATCGAAAACGTCACGAGCGGCGCAGGCGGCGACGACGATGCCGGTGAGGTTGTCGGCGACGGCGTCGTCGGCGTGTACCGCAACGTTCGTTCCGACGGCTCGACGGCCTACCTCGACCTGTGCCGTGGCCCGCACGTCCCGTCGACGGGCAAGCTCGGCGCGTTCCAGCTCACGCGCGTCGCCGGCGCGTACTGGCGCGGCGACGAGAAACGACCGCAGCTGCAACGGATCTACGGCACTGCGTGGGAGAGCAAGGACGCACTCACCGCTCATCTCCACCAGCTGGAAGAGGCGGAGCGGCGCGACCATCGCAAGCTCGGGGTTGAGCTCGACCTGTTCTCGTTCCCCGAGGAAGTTGGTTCGGGGCTGGCGGTCTTCCATCCCAAGGGCGGCACGATCCGCCGGGTCATGGAGGACTACTCGAGGCAACGTCACGTCGACGCGGGGTACGAGTTCGTGAACTCGCCGCACATCTCGAAGTCGCACCTCTTCGAGACGAGCGGGCACTTGCAGTGGTTCGCCGACGGCATGTATCCGCCGATGGAGCTCGACGCGGGTACGGACTACTACCTCAAGCCGATGAACTGCCCGTTCCACGTCCTGATCTTCCGGAATCGCACGCGCTCGTATCGCGAGCTGCCGTTGCGCATGTTCGAGTTCGGCACGGTTTACCGCTACGAGAAGTCGGGCGTCGTGCACGGTCTCACGCGGGCACGCGGCTTCACGCAACAGTCCGAGCAC
>JANYJV010000045.1 GCA_025361725.1 Acidimicrobiia bacterium
CGGTTCAGGATTGTCGTTCCGAGACCCCGACAACATCGCGTTGGAGTTCTTCGCTCCACCCGGGTGATGGGGGCGCGACGAGGGGTTCTGGAATCGCGTGTCCTGCTGAAGAAATCGGGCTGACGGCCGCCTGAGGTAGCCGTCGCCTCGGATGTCATTCCCGCGCCCTTGGGTGTTGCGACTGGATGTCTGGCTTGCGGGTGGGCCCTGGGTGTCCGTTACGGGGTGTGGGTCAGTTCAGCGGCTGTTTTGATCCGGGCGAGTGTTAGTGCGATTCCGGACTCGAGTTGGGCTTGGCGATCGCGGATGATCCATCGCTCTGTGAGCCCGATCAGGAGGGGCGTGGTGACGGAGGTGAAGGTTTCGGTCAGCGTCGTGGTGTGGTCCCCGCCGAGTTCGTAGCTCCAGCGGGTGGCGATCGCATCGCGGTGGAGCGTCGCGAACGTGAAACTGCGGGGTCGATCGGCGACGAGCACCCGTGCGAGGGTCGACCACCGGGCGATCCCGCGGCGGTTGCGACCGCGAAATGTGGAGCCGACCTGGTTGGGCTCGTCCAACCACTCGCAACCGGTGCATTCGGGGCTCCACTGGCTCATGCGGGTGACGTCAGCAATCAGGTCGTACACGCGCCCGGGAGGCGCGTCGATGGTGATCGCTACGGAGGCCGTGGTGGGCAGGCTCATGCTTGGAGCGCCTTGAGCATCGCTTCGGAGTCGATGTAGAACTCGGCTTGGACGACGAGCCCGTCGCGCAGAGTCCAGACGTGGCATTCGGCGACGTCGAAGGTCGCGCCGTTGTCGCGGACGGTCCCTTTGCTGCGGCCGTACTGCACTACTTGCTCGCCCGCTTGGTAGATCTCCTCGGTGGTGACAGCTGAGTCGCTGGTCCCGATGAGCTTCAGGGCGAACTCGGCGATGCCGTCCCGGCCGACGTACCGGCCGCCCCATGGAAGAGCAGGATCTTGAGTGATGACTGCGTCGGATGCGCACTCCGCCATCACGGCATCGAGATCGCCTCGGGCGAACGCGTCATAGATACGGCGCACCGTGTCGGTCGCGGTCATGCAGTCCCCCTGGTTGATTCGGTAGCCGAAGTTTCGGTAACCGAAGTATCATCGATGATGATGAGCACGTCAACCCCGCCCCCAGTTCCGGACGATCGCCTCGCGGTCGGTCAACTTCTCGGCCGGCTTGTGCACCGCTTCCGCGCGGAACTCTTCGGCGAACCAGAGCGCGAGGAACTGTTCCCAGGTCTTCGCTTCCCCCATCTGCAAATCTGGGGCAACCTCGGCGTCGACGGCATCCGACTCACCGAACTCGCTGACCGCGCCAACCTCAGCCTCGCCGCCTGCTCGGAGCTGGTCAACGAACTCCAGGGTCTCGGCTACCTCGAACGGCGCCTCGATCCGACCGACGGACGCGCCAAACTGATCTTTCCGACGTCGCGAGGACGCCAACTCCTCAACGAGGCCGGCAACGCGGTCGCCCGCATTGAACAGCAATGGCGCGCGCACTGCGAACCACACGCGTTCGACAGCGCCTGCTACACCCTGGACCAGCTCCTCACATCACTCGACCGCGTCGCCGCAACCTGAAGAAGACGGTTGGTGCTCGGGCGGCACCGGGTAGGTAGCGGCGTACATCGCCGTCGACGACTCACTCGGGTGTCATTAGCGCACGCTTGGGTGGTGCGAAGCGCCACGCCGGCAGGCAAGGGTCGCGGCGGTCCAGTGCGACCGAGAGCCTTGTAAACCTCTCCCGGCGGCGACCGCATGTCGTCGATACTTGGTGGATGGCCGTCCTGGTCTCACCGTGCACCGACGTTGAGCAGTCCTTTCGCGATGCGATGCGAGAGTTCGTTGCCGAAGGGGCGAGACGAGGAGCTGGGTGCGTTTCGGCGCCACGCGAACTTCTCGTCCTTTGTGAGGGAGCTCCACGCGTGGTCGGAGGGGCGCGATCTGCCGGACGGCTGGGTCGCGGGATCGACGTTCTGGCTCGTCGACGGCGCCAACTTCATCGGGTTCGTGGAGATCCGTCATCGGTTGACCGACGCGCTGCGCGTTCGCGGTGGGCACATCGGCTACTCGATCCGTCCAACGATGCGCCGGAGAGGGTTCGGCCGGCTCGCGTTGGCGCTGGTCCTTCCGCATTGTCTCGATCTCGGAATCGAACGGGCCCTCGTCACCTGCGACGTCGGCAACGAGGCATCGCGCCGGATCATCGAGGCAAGCGGCGGCACGTTGCAGGATGTGGTGGACGTTCCCGGTCGGTCCGTGCCCACATGCGGTACTGGATCGACGTTCGCGAGCAGGTCCAAGCCTTTCGAGCCGCGGGTGGCTCTCAGGACGTCGCCGGCCGCGACGGTTCCGGGATCGGATGACTGTGAGGATCATTGGCGAACGCCTGGGTGACTTGCAGTACGTGCGCTGGGAGAGCGCTCTGCTCGCGGGCGATCTGTGCGGTTGGTGAAACTGCGTGGTTCGTGGTGTGGCTCGACCGTTACGGTCGGGGCGTGGCTACCTACCGCGTCGTGCTGTTCGATTGGATGCTGACGCTCGCGCACTATCCGACCGACGCCGAGTTCTGCCGCACCGCGCTGGAATTGTTGGGACGGCCGGCCGAGGAGACGATGGTCGGCGCGCTTGTGGAGGCAATCCGGCAGGCTCGATCCGTGCCGTCGGTGTCGGAGCGCTTGAAGGCCGAGGACGTATCGGTCGACATGCACCGGTCGGTGAACATGGAGGTTTTCGAGCGCGCTGGACTCGACACCGAGTTGGCGGAACGCCTCTATGCGCTCCTCGGTCACGTTGACATGCATCCGCTCTATCCCGATGCGGCCGATGCCCTGGCGTCGATACGTCGAGCTGGCGTTCAGATCGGTGTGATCAGCGACATCCACGTGGATCTTCGACACCATGCCATCAAGTTTGGGATTGCCGCCGATGTGGACCATTGGTCACTCTCGTTTGAACTCGGTGTCCAGAAGCCAGATCCGTTGATGTTCACCACAGCAATCGATGCTCTCGGCGTGAAGCCGAACGAAGCGTTGATGGTCGGCGACCGGGTATCGAAAGACGGCGCAGCGGCACGACTCGGCATCGACACGTTGATCCTGTCGACGAACGGGATGTATGCGCCGCACGGCCTCGACAAGGTTGTTCGACTCGTCTCGTAAGACTTAACTCGCGTGCCGTTCCTCGCTGCCGATCTCGTTCGTCGCTCGCGTGTCATTACTGCGCCCTTGGGTGACCGTGCGCGCGGCGGGAGAAGGGAATCTGGATCGCGGCGTGCGCGACGATGAGCAGCATGGCGGAGATGCTCCAGTACCTGCCCTTCCCGTTCGACCGCGACGAGTTCCCCGCCCGACTCGGCGCGGTGGTTCAGTGCACCGTGCTCGATGGCGTCGAACCAGCACGCCAAGTCATCCACGCCGAGGATGGAAGCTGGCTCATCGGTGACGGTGTCAACGATCCAAACGGTGTCGGAGCATCGATTGCGACGCACATCTGGCACGCCATCGAGCGCAACTCGTCGATGGCCACACTGGCGACGACGCCGCCGGGTCACATCGCCACGAGAGCGAATTCCGGTGATGAGTGGATCATCACTTGGCACGAGCGGCCCGACGCCTGACCGCCCCAGAACTGCCGTCCTGCGCTCTGAAGCTGAGCTTCCCAAAGTTGGACGGACATCGTGCCTGACGCGGCGACCGCGCCGGACGACCTAGGGTCGGATCGGGCTCGGGAGTGACCTATCCGAAGTGCCGGCGTTGAGGGTTCGGTCGGCCGCGCTGGATGTGACAGTCGCCCCTACTTGTCCTCCCGAGCCCACCTCATCGGTGAAGCATTCCATCGCGCGTCCATCGCGCGCGTGCCGCCATTCGCCCCCGTCCGCCGACGGTCGCGAAATTCGCTGACCTGCCCTTATCGTCCGCGGCCATCCGCCCAAATACGGCCCTGGGGCTTTGACACGGCAGAGGTCGTGGGTTCGAATCCCGCATCGCCCACCGACTTCATGTCGCGAGACATGCAGGACGCCGTGAAGCCTCAACTGGGGACAGTCACGGGCCTCGAAGGACGAAGAGTCAAGGTTGCGGCGCGTGGGGTCTGAGGACCAGCCAGTGCATGATCTCGGGACGACCCTCGTCGACCGCCTGCCAGCGGTAGATGTCCGGAAGGTGCCTGAGAAGTGAGGATGCGCTGGGATTTTCGTCCGCCTTGCTCGAGCAGTTCGATCGAGTGAGTCGTCGAGAACCGTTCGATCAATGCCGGCGTGATGGAACGGTCCACGAAGTCGTGACACTCGACGATGATCATCGATCGCGCCAGATCCGGTCTCCGGACCGGATCGAGATATGTGAGCTCATACCCCTCACAGTCGACGATCCATGCAGTGTCGCTCGGAGGGAGCTCGGTGTCCCCGAAGACCGACGGGGTCATCAACCGCACGCGGTCCGCCACTCCGTTGTCGGATGCGTTGCAGCACAGATCTCGAGTGCTCTGGGGTCCAGGTCGACGGCGGTGACGACGCCCGACGTGAGCCGGCGCGCAATGCCAACGGCGTAGTAACCCTCTCCGCAACCGATGTTGACAACCTGGGAAGGTTCACGAGCCACGAGTTCCTCGACCGCTTCGTGAAGCTCCTGTTCGTAACAACCCACCAGCAGCGGCACTTGACTCTCCGCTGAACCCCATGACACGTCGTCCGAGAGGACGAGACCGGAGAAGGGACCGCTGAACACGATGCCGCCCGTCCGATTCCTGATGTCACCGGCCAGCGTCCACGCCTCGCCAGCTTCCCCCGGTGCCTCGGCTACACCGGACTGAGACTCGAGCGCGGTGACGTGTTCTGCCAGGGTTGCGACTTGGGCCGCGAGCGCTTCATCGCGCCGGGCGAGGTCGTCGAACCGATTGATGATCGGCCTCAGGAAGGGCCGAAGGAGACGCTTGAGTCGCTGCTTCATTCGTCTGAGAAGGTACCCGACAGCTCCGTGCGCGCCATGGTGGGATTCCAAAGTAACGCGGCTGAACGACGCAGCCCGTCTGAGTTCGGCGTCAGTGGGTGAGGGCGCGGCTGGGCTCTTCGAGCATGGCGGCAAAGTCCGACCAGTTCTCTGTGGCGGCCTGGAGCGACGCGACCCGTTGACGGGCGGAGATCAGTTTGGCTCGCGCGTCATCGAGTTGGCGCTGGGCGCACTCAATGTTGTCCTGCACGATCTCGACAGGAGACAAGTCGCTCGACCCTTGGGACGCGCGGCGTTCACGAAACGAAACTTCGGACATTCAGTCACCTTCAATCGCAGCACCGCCGTTCGGGTGCCTCGGAGACTCTCAACAACGCCGTTGCTTCGCTTCACGTTCCCGTGAAGAAAACGGAGAACCCCAATTTTTGGGAGGGATCGCGCGAAACCATCGCCGCGTCGGCCGGCACAATCGCGGACGCTCCACTCTCAGTCCGGGCACTGCAGTGCCCGAAATCTCTCGACAGAACGGCCTTTGCATGCGTTCAGGCCGCGGCTCTCGCGCTCTTGTCACCATCCTCGCCGTGAGCGGTGTGGCATCGTTCACGTTGACGATTCCGGCGCCGGCCGGCGCGTCGAAATCGGGAAGTTCGGCCACGAACGCTGCCACGTCGCACGGCACCTTCGCTGCGGCGACGACCCCGAACTCGACCCCAGCCGACAATCGTCTGCTGGTCACCGTCGATGCGAGCACATCAGCGGAACAAGCCCAGGAAATCGCTGCGCAGGCGGGCGCCACGATCGAACGGCGCGTCGGTGACACGCTGATCCTCGATCCCGTCGCGGCGCCGGGCGCTCTCCATGCCAGCGCTGCGACCATCGACGCGATTCCGCAGGTGCGGGCCGTCGAATCGAACGGTCGGCTGCACGCGTTCGCGGCGCCGAACGACCCGCTGTATTCCGAGCAGTACGGACTCTTGAACACCCAACCGGGCGGCATCCGCGCCGAGTCGGCGTGGAACGACACGCCCGGCACGCGGGATGTGGTCGTCGGCGTGCTCGACAGCGGGATCCTGGTCAACCACCCGGACCTCGCAGCCAACATCTGGACGAACCGCACCGACATCAACGGTTGTGGATACGGAACCCACGGATGGGATTCATTCGCGCACACCTGCACACCCATCGATGACCACGGCCACGGCACTCACGTTGCCGGCATCGTCGGCGCCGCTGGCAACAACGGTATGGGCGTGTCGGGCGTCGCGCAGCGGGCGTCGCTCATGAGTTTGAAGATGCTCGACGCAACGGCGACGGCAGCATCGCCTCGGCCATCGAGGCGATCGGCTTCGGGCTGGACGCGAAAGCGAGCGGCGTCAACCTCCGAGTGTTCCAGGCATCGTGGGGGGGTTGACGCTGCGCTGTTGGGACCCGACGGGAGGACCGCGCTTCACGACGCCATCGCCCGAGCGAACGCCGCCGGCATCCTCTTCGTGGCGGCGAGCGGCAACGGCGACGCGGGCCAGTCGGGACTCAACCTCGATGAACCCGGGGTGGATCTCCTTCCGTGCGAAGACACGAACCCGAATGTGATCTGCGTTGGCGCGACGACCTCGTTCGGTCAGCTCGCGACGTTCTCGAACTACGGCGCCACCGCGGTCGACATCGCCGCACCTGGCGATCGCATCCTCTCGACGGTGCCGCGCGGCGTCTGCGGCCAAGAGGACTATTGCCTCTTCGACGGCACTTCGATGGCAGCTCCGATGGTGTCCGGCGCGGCCGTCGATGTCCTGGCCGCGGAGCCCGATCTGAACGTGACCGATCTGCGGAGCCGGCTCCTTGCGTCGGTCGACCCGCTCCCATCGCTGTCCGGCAAGGTTGCGTCCAACGGCCGCCTCGACGTCTGCAAGGCCATCCCCAACTGCGACGGACGCCCGTCGATCGCCCCGACCAAACCCCTCGCGGTCCGGGCCCGAGTGCACAGCGGGACAGCAACCCTGCAGTGGTCGGCACCCGACTCCAACGGGAACTCGTTCACGGTCTCGGGCTACGAAGTGGAGGGACCGGGCGGCGTCACCAGCGTGCCGTTCACCACGACCTCGTTGTCCCTGAACGGCTTGGCGAACAACACGAATGCGGTGCTCCGGATTCGGGCCGTGGGCACCGGCGGTTCCGGTCCCTGGGTGAGCAAGACCGTCCGGCCCTACGCCGGCGGGTACATCGTGGAAGGAAATGCAGTGGTGACGCCCGTCGGGGTTGGCGGCCAGACACCGTCGCCGATCTCCGATGGACCATCGTTCCCCGCCGACGCCGCTCGAGGGATCGCGATCGCGCCTGAGGGTACGGGCGGCTACATCGTCGACCTGTACGGCGGTCTGCACCCATTCCGTATCGGTGCGGGGAGCCCGCTGCCTCCACGTGCGACAGGCGGCCCCTACTGGCCCGGGTGGGACATCGCTGGAGGCGTGGTGGTCTCCGAGAACGGAGGGACCGGGTACGTCGCCGACGGCTGGGGAGGCGCCCACGGATTCCGAGTTGGCTCGTCGGCGCTGCCGCCCGACACCACGGGCGGCCCGTACTGGCCCGGGTGGGACATCGTCCGCGGTATCACCCTGGTGCCCGGCACCGGCGGAGACTGGATTCTCGACGGCTGGGGCGGCCTGCACCCGTTTGCCGCCGGTGGATCAAAGCCGGCGGGGGCGAGCCCCGGGCCCTACTGGCCGGGTCAGGATCGGGCCAGGGGAGTTGGCCTCTGACGAACTAGTAAGCTGAGTGTTCCCCCCGAAGCGCGCGCAGAAAGTTCGTATGGCTTCCAATGAGCAGATCGAGGCGACGATCGATGGGTACATCGACGCCTACGCGCAGAACGACAAAGCTGCGTTTCTCGCACTCTGGGCACCCGACGGCGTGCTCGAGGATCCGGTCGGTACGCCGGCGCACGTGGGCACAGACGCGCTCGGCGCGTTCTGGGACGGGGCCCGAGAGCTGGCTGATCGCATCGTCCTGAAGATGGACCGTGCGGTGATCGCCGGCGGCGAAGCCGCCGTCACGATCGAGATCAACGCCCACATGGGCGAGAGCGGCCTCGTGATGCCGGCCGTCGACATCATGCGTTTCAACGACGACGGCCTTCTCACCAGCGTCCGGGCCTATTGGGACATGTCTACCGCCACACCGCTCGAAGACTGACTTTCTACGCACCACGACCCGCCGCAATTGCGGTGGGCGAGGAATCGACTGGCTCGCCGCTGCGTGAGTCGGGCACAATGGAGACACGATGCAGGTCGAATCCCGTGATTCCGTTTCGCTGAAGCCCGCCGAACTCGATGAGCTCGGTCAGCTGTTGTCTTCTGTCGGGCTGCCCGGCATGGACACGCAGTTGGAGAACCACGTCGAGCATTTTCCACTCATCGTGCTGGCCGCGGTCGAAGAAGACACGCAAGGCTTCATGTTCGGCTCGCTCGAACGAGTCGGCGGTACGCCGTGCATCCTCTGGGGGCTCGGTGCCGCCAAGAAGGGGCGCCAGGCCGGCCTCGCGGTCAAGGGAATGGTCGGCGAGCTCTACCGTCGTGCGGCGATCTCCTTCCCCGACGAAGACGTGCTCGTCGCCGGACGCATTGCGCATCCGGCGGCCTACGGCCTGCTCCAAGGACTCGCAGACGTCGTTCCGCGCCAGGACTACGCGCCGACCGGCGAAGAGCGGGCATGGGGTCGACGGCTCGCTCGCCGGTTTGGCTGCGACACCCGCTATGACGACCGCGCGTTCCGCGTCGCCCACAAAGGCAAGGGCAAGGCGGCGCCGGAGGCAGTGCTCGACGCGAGCTCCGTCAAGGGTGGCGGCAAGGCAGCGACGGCAGTACTCGGCGAAGTCGACCCCATGCGCGGCGAAGCCGTCATCGCATTCGGCTGGGCGACCGCGGACGCACTCGCCAACGGCCTCGGTCACTCCTAATCTGACTCGCTTCCCACGATCACACTCCGGCGTCGTACCGGCCGACGCGCCCAGCGCTGGCGACGCCAGCGTGTGGGTTACAGCACTTGGTTCAGCAGCGCGTCGAGGGCGGCGGCGGAATCGACGGGTTGGCGGCACGCGAAGTTCTCGCACACGTAGGCGCGCGTCGTGCCGTCGAACGGCCGATCCGCCAGCAGTGGAGTGAGGTCCTCGCCTCCGCCGTCCGCGCTGCGCACACCGACGCCGTTCGGAATGACTCGCTGCGCCCACGCGGTGCTGAGGGCGCGGTCAGGTCCGACCATCGCGACTTCGATGGCGGGAGTCAGCGCGCGTTCGTACGCGCCGAGGAGCATGCCGAACGAAGTGGGGTACTGCGTCATCGCCGGACCGAGGAAGCCGAGGAGTCGTTCCGCACGTGACGACCATTCGGCGTTGCCGGTGACCGCGCTCAACCGCAGGAGCGCGTCCGCCGCGAGTGAGTTCTCCGCCGGTGTGGCGTTGTCGAAGAAGTCTTGCGGCCGCACGATCAGCGGCTCGGCGTCGGTGCCGGTGGTGAAGAAGCCGCCGCTCTCGTCGTCGGCAAAGAGGTCGACGAGTTCACTCGCAAGCTCGATGGCGGGGGCGAGCCAACGGACGTCGTCGTGTTCGGCCATGGTGACCAGCGCGCCGATCAGCGCGGCGTAGTCCTCGGCGTAGCCCAGGTGGCGAGCGCCTCCGGCTGATTGCCAGGACCGGAGCAGCCGCCCGTGCGGTCGCAACTCGCGGAGGAGGAACTCGAGGTTCGCCCGTGCCGCGTCCATCCAGTCGGCTCGGTCGAACGCGGCCGCAGCCTCGATGAGGGACCGGGTGAACATCGCGTTCCAGGCGGTGAGGACCTTGTCGTCCAGGCCGGGACGGACCCGCCGGTTGCGCGCTTCCATGAGGAGCGGCAACGCACGCCGGACCGCCTCGGGTCGGGGCTCGTGTCGATCGACCTGGTGCAGGATCGTGCCGGAGTAGCCGGTGTGCGGATCGGTGAAGTTGCCCTCAGCGGTCACACCGAAGTACCGCACGACCTCGGCGGCATCATCACCGCACAGCTCGGTGATTTCTTCGAGTGACCACAGCGCGAATTTCCCTTCGATCCCTTGCGAGTCCGCGTCCTCCGCGGAGAAGAACCCGCCGTCGGGATGGCCGAGATCGCGTCGGACGTACTCGATCGTCTCCTCCACCACCGCCCGATACCGCTCCGAGCCCGTGAGCAGGTGACCCCGGACGTACGCACCGACCAGCAGCGCCTGGTCGTAGAGCATCTTCTCGAAGTGGGGGACGAGCCACACCGAATCGGTGGAGTACCGAGCGAATCCGCCGCCGACGTGGTCGTAGATCCCGCCCGCCGCCATGGCGTCCAGAGTCGTGACCGCCATCGGGAGTGCATCGGGTGCATCACCACGGACGTGGCAGCGGAACAGGAAATCGATGGTCATGGACGGAGGAAATTTCGGAGCTCGACCGAACCCGCCGTCGACGGGATCGAACGCCTCTCGCACCGCTTCGTAGGCGCGGTCCAGGACCGCGAACTGCAGGTCCCCAGTCCCTGCGGTCAACCGATCGCGCAACGTGTTGGATTCGATGGCGTCGTGGAGCTTCGCGGTCTGGTCCGCAACGTCGTCACGTTGGTTGGTCCAGACGTCCGAGACGGCTTCCATGATCCGCACGAACCCAGGCATACCCTGACGGTCGGCCGGCGGGAAATACGTGCCGCCGAAGAACGGGCGCCCATCCGGAGACAGGAATACCGTCATCGGCCAGCCGCCCTGACCACTCAACGCCTGCACTGCGCCCATGTATACGGCGTCCACATCGGGCCGCTCTTCGCGGTCGACCTTCACGTTGACGAACAGCCGGTTCATTACCGCCGCGATGTCTGGGTTTTCGAACGACTCGTGCGCCATCACGTGACACCAATGACAGGCCGAGTAGCCGACGGAGAGGAGGATGGGCCGGTCTTCGGCCTCGGCCCGGGCGAATGCTTCGGGCCCCCACGGGTACCAATCGACCGGGTTGTCCGCGTGTTGGCGCAGGTACGGACTGGTCTCCTCGGCGAGTCGGTTCACGGCGCGGAGGTTAGAGCGAGAGTCGCGTGAGAGCCGCTTTCACCGACTCGAACGCGGTCGCGGTGAAGGCCTGCATCGCGACTGTATCGGCGGCGGAGATGGCATCCGCGTGTGCCCACAACTCGTCCTCGACCGGACTGAAGACCGCGCGGATCTGCTCCAATGCGTCTGGGTCCGCCTCCACTCGATCCCGCGCGGCCGCGAATCGGGACCACGTGCGCTCGTCCGAGAGTGACGCCGGGATACCTGCGGCCGGAAACACCGGGACGTACACCGAGACGCACGGACTCCCGAGCGCCACGTAGGCACGCGTCCCCGTGCTCGGGTTCTGATCGACTCGGCACACCATCGAGGCCGTCGTTGCCTGATACCCGCGGAGGTGCATGCAGACCGTGACCCCGCGGTGATCTGCGCCGGGCTCCGAGGGCAGCGCGCTCGGCCACCCGTTCGGTTCGAGTGGCCCACCCCACGGCCCGTGGCCGTGATCGCGCAGTGTCGCGACGACGGAGTTCGCGGTCGTGAGCGGACCCTGTGCCACACACGCGTGGGTGGCAGCGAGCCGGTGGTCCGCGATCGTGGTGGGCCTGCGCGGATGGCGCCAGGCTTGGAAGTTCGCGCCGGCAGGGACGTCAGGCGATGCCTTCGTCCAGTCCTGTTCGAGACTGATGCGGTTCGAGATCGCGGCGCCGGCATCGACCGGCTGCGCAACCCAGGTGCGATCGCAGGTCTCGAGCATCCAGCCGCCGCGTGCATCCGCGATCAGAAACGACGAGTCGTAAGGCTCGACGGTATCCCGCTCGCCGCTCCCGCCTTGGCCGTGGGTCTCGATCAGTTCGGTCATCACTGCGAGCGCGTCGTCGGCCGTCTCCGCCCGCTCGAGCCCGAGACGAACGAGATCCATACCGAGCAAGGCGGGCTCGCGATCTCGCGGCCGACCCGTCGTCCAGATCTTCTCGTTGCCGATGGCGACTCCGTGCTCGTTGAGTCCGTGTTCGACACCCCAGAGCCACGTGGGTCGGGAACCGATGAACGCGACCGATCCAGTATCAGGGATTTCGAGGTACTGCGTGCGCACGACACCGCCGGCCCGACGCGCCGCGAACGCTTCGACCACCTGTGCTTCATTGGGCGGTCGATCCGAGTTCTTGGCGAAGATCAGCCCCGACGGCCCGATCAGACAGAGTGCATCGCACATCCGATCACCGGTCCGCGGCGCCGACGGGTGCGGCGAGCGCAGCCAGTTCCGCGGCAAACGCGTCGACGCGCAGCGGGGCACCCGTCGCAGTTTCGACGAGCTGATCCCACCGGACGCTCCATCCCGGCCCGAAGACGTCTCGACCCAGGAACGCGCCGACCTCAGGCCGTCCGATCACGCCTCCGAACCGTTCGATGAGGGTGGCCTGGAGTTGTGACGCGACGAGTTCACCGAGCAGGTAGTTCTGGTAGTACACCGGCGCCAAGGCCACGTGCAGCTTGGCGGCCCAGTCCGGCGCATGGCGACCGTCGGGACGGGTGAGGCGCTGGAATCGCTCCACCAGCTCCCACCACCTCGTGTCGTGATCGGCGTCGGGATCGGCGTAGAAACCGCGCTCGAAGTGGGTCATCACGAGCACCCAACGGGCGAAGACCAAGAGCGCGGTCCGGCGCCGGCGCGCGAGCGCAGGCCGTGCGGCGTCAATCTGATCCTCGGGCACACCGGCTATCTGCACCAACCAATCGGGGTCGAGGCTCAGACGGCCGAAGAGCATCGCGATCCCTTCAGTGGTGAGGGGATGCATGGTGCGCACCAACAGCGGCAGATGTGGATCGACGCCGAGGTCGTACGCCGCGTGTCCGAACTCGTGCAGCATCGTCTCCGCCCAGTACGAACCGGACACGTTGTTGCACAGCACCCGGACGTCACCGGCGTGGTCCACATCGATACAGAACGCGTGCTGACTCTTGCCGGGCCGGGGGAGAAGGTCACTCCGCTCGAGGGCCGGATCGATGTCGATATCGATGCCGGTATAGGTCCGGCGAGTCAATGCGACGAGATCGGCATCACCGAACCACTCCTCGAGGTCCAGATCGTCGGTACGCGGCGCGCTCTGAAAGAAGGGATCGTCATAGTGCCAGGGACGGAGGTCGCTCGGTTGACATCCGAACCTCCGCGCGCGACCGACGTCGTCGGCGTGCTTCCATGCTACGAACGGCGCGGCCGTCGCGTGCTCCACTGCGTCCAGGGTGGTCATGAGTCGTTCCTCGTCCAGTTCGGACGTCTCGAGTGCCAGGGCGAAGTAGTCACGGGCGCCGAGTTCACGCGCTGACCGATTCCGGAGATGGGCGAGTTCACGTACCGCGTCCGCCACCGTGGCGCCCACGGACTTTGACGCCAGCCATGCCCGCTGCCGAGCGTCGACGTCGTCCGATCTCCGGAGGATGTCCGCGATCGTGTTGTCGTCCACGGTCTCGCCGTCGAGTTCGGCCCGGAAGGCGTTGAAGGTGGCGTCGAGCTTGGCTTCCAGGTGAACGATCTCGTCCCGAGTTGTGGCCGAGACCTGGTGCGGCCGCATGCGATCGTGCAGGACGCGCAACTGGCGAGCGAGGCCCGGATCGGCGATGTCCGCCCAGCCGACGGTGGCCGCGAAAACGTCGGCATCGGCCAGAGCATCTCGGAGGGCCACATCGGCGGCGACCCGTGCTGCTTCGTGCTCGTCCGAGACGTCAGTGCTGGCGGCCCACCAGGCCTCGTTGGCGGTGTGCTCCAACGGCGCGAGGCGGGCGATGAACTGCTCGACGAGGTCGACGGGAGACGTCATCGTTCGAGTGTAGAAGTGGCCGGCTTCGCCTCCGCGGTTTGCGCGCGGAAGCCGGCGGCGGAGGCCGGTCAGCGAAACCAGATGCGTTGGTAGTCCCTGCTCATCGGATGCACCAACAGGATGACGAGCAGCACCGCGAACGCGAACGAGATGATCTGGGGAAAACCCAGGACGTCGGCGCCGAACAATAAGACCCAGATCGCCGCGTGCAGGATGGCGGCAACGAGCGCTACGCCGTAGCCCCACTTCATGTCGTTGGCGATACCGAAGCCGCCGGCCGCCAGTCCGACCGCGATCAAGAGCAGGACCGCGTTCCCGGGTGCGTCGAGGAACGAGAAGACCGCCTCGAAGTAACACAGCAGCGTTGCGTTGAGCAGGGTCTGCGGATGCGATCGGTTCAGGAACTGGCGTTGATTCACTCGGACATTCTGGTCGATGACTCGGGTCCGGGACCCGCGCGGAGCGGTCCGAGTGGCGTCGGAGTCCCGATCCGTTCACGAAGTTGGCCGCAGGCGGCATCGATGTCGGTGCCCCGATTGCGGCGAACGGTCGCATTGAGACCGAGGTCCGTGAGCTGTTCCGCGAAGTCTCGGATCCGGACCATTGCGGGGGCACGACCCGAAAAGTCGTGGGTCTGGTTCAGCGGAATCAGGTTCACGTGCGCGCCCAGCGGTCCGAGCGGGCGGAGCAGCTCCGCGAGGCGTTCCGCGTGTTCGGGCTGGTCGTTCACGCCGTCGATGCAGGCGTATTCGAAAGTGACTCGCCGCCCGCGCGCCCGTGCGTACTCATGCGCCGCGTCGATCAGTTCCGTCAGTGGGTAGCGACGGTTGAGCGGAATCATCGTGTTGCGCAACCGATCGTCCGCGGCGTGGAGGGAGACCGCGAGCGTGACGGGGATCGACTCTCGCGCCAAGCGCCGAATACCGGGGACCACGCCCACGGTGGACACGGTGATCCGTCGGGCGGAAATACCGAGGTCGGTATGGATGCGTTCGACGGCGGCCCAGGTGGCGTCGTAGTTGGCGAGCGGTTCGCCCATCCCCATGAAGACGACGTTGGTGATGGGCTCGTCCACATCGTGGCCGGCCACCAGGATCTGTTCGATGATCTCCCCGGCGTCGAGTTGGCGTTCGAACCCGGCCTGCCCGGTCGCGCAGAAGGTGCAGCCCATGGCGCACCCAGCTTGGGAGGACACGCAGACCGTCGCGCGGTTGGGCGAGACCATGAGCACGGTCTCGACCTGCGCGGAGTCACGCGTGCCGAAGAGGAACTTGCGCGTCGTACCGCGATCTCCGTGGCGCTCGGCGATGGTCGTGAGTGCCAACGGGAACTCACGTGAGATTCCGTCGCGCAGCGCGGCCGGGAGATTGGTCGCGGTTTCGAGCGGACGGCGTTGGTGGTACAGCGCGTCCCAGACCTGCTCCGCGCGGTACCGAGGGTGGCCGTTCGATTGGAGCCACGCCTCGTACTCCGCCTTACTCGCGCCGTACCGCGTCCTCATCGACCGACCTCCGCTCGCCGAATCAAGGCCGTGTCCGTTCGTTTGGTGGTGAAGCCGAGCGCCTGGTACAGCCCGACCGCGGCTGCGTTGTCGGCGGCGACGTACAGGATTCCGGTCTCGCAGTGGCGTTCGCGCGCGAGGTGGTCCAGCCCGTCGATGACGAGCGCGCGGCCGAGACCGAGACCTTGCGCATCCGGGTCCACGCCGATGACGTAGATCTCGCCCTGCCGAGCCGGTTCGGCGTGCACCTTGGTCCAGCAGAACCCGACAAGATCGTCGCCGCGCCACGCCAGGAGGAACCCCGCTGGATCGAACCAGGGTTCCGCCTGGCGACGCTCCAGCACCTCGGCGACCCACCCGCCTTGATCCGGGTGATTCGCGAACGCCCGGTTGTTGACTCGCAGCCACGCAGTTTCGTCGCGACCGGGAACGAACGAGCGAACCGTCACCCCGTCAGGCCACCGTGCGGCCTCGGCAACTGGCAAGACGATGTCGAGTTGGAACTGGCGCCGATCGACGGCGAATCCGCCGTTGGCGGTGAGCGCCTCGATCACATTGGGGTCGGAACCGGGGATCCAGGCGACTAACTCATGATCGGCGCCTCGGGTGTGCACCACCGCGTCGACGGTCGCGGCGATTCGAGCCACGTCGACACCCTTCAGCGCGCCGACCGCCAGCTGATCGTGCGCCGGAGTGAACGAGTCGGACTCAAACGCGACGGTTGCCGCGCTGCCCTCGGGGTCGATCGCCACGATCGGGTGGCGCGTCGGATCGGCAAGGGCAGCCCAGACCGCTTCGGGGAAGGCCTCATGTCCGCTGGCGTCCTGGACCGCACGGTCGATGGCGCGCAGAAGGGTCTCGTCGGCGCGCGACGGTAGAACCGCTTCAACGGGGAGGGACATCGCGTCAGACGCTACCTTCCCCGGATGGCCCGACCCCGAGGTGCGAAGCAACGCAGCGCCGTGGTCCTCGAGCGGCTCGAGCGTGATTACCCCGGAACTGCCACCGCACTCTGCGCGCTTCGCCACGACACGCCGTTCCAACTCCTGGCCGCCACCATCCTTTCGGCGCAGTGCACCGACGAGATGGTGAACGCCGTCACCCCGAAGCTGTTCGAACGCTTTCCGGGGCCCGACGAGCTGGCGGCGGCTGATCCGGCCGAGGTGGAGGTGCTGGTCCACGCGACGGGATTCTTTCGCCAGAAGACCAAGAGCCTGATCGGGATGGCGACCGCGGTACGGGACCGATTCGGCGGCGAAGTGCCGACCGAACTCGATGACCTCGTGCAGCTGCCCGGGGTGGGACGCAAGACTGGCAACGTCCTCCGGTCCGTGGCCTTCGATCTTCCGGGCCTGCCGGTGGACACCCACGTCGGACGACTCTCCACGCGTCTGAAGCTCACCAACGAAACGGATCCCGTCAAGGTGGAGCTCGATCTCAACGGATTGATCGCGCCCGAGGCGCGTGGTGGATTTTCGCTCCGGCTGATCCTTCATGGCCGGCAAGTGTGCGGGGCGCGTCGACCACGGTGTGAGGACTGCGTCCTGGCCGACATCTGTCCCTCGGTAGGCCGGTTGTGAGCCGACCCCCGGTGATCGGGCCCGATGTGAACCAAGCATTCGAGATCCGCGAGGTCGAGGATGGAGACCTCGACGCCTACTACGACATCCGCTCGCAGTCGTTCGGGCACCCCGAAACCGAACGCACCCAATGGCGCGACCGAGTGCAACGGGATCACGACGCGATGCGCCTGGGCGCCTACGTGGGCGGCGAACTCGTCGGCGGCTTGCGGGCTTTGCCCGGAGGCCAGTGGTTGAACGGGCGCTCGGTGCCGATGGCCGGACTCGCTGCGGTCGTGGTTCGGCCGGAGGCACGTGGGCTGGGCGTGGCACGCAGTCTGCAGTTCGCCGCGTTCGATTGGATGCGCGACCGCGGGATCGCGGTGAGCACCTTGCATCCCGCGTCGACGCGCGTCTACCGCAGCGCCGGCTATGAGATCGCCGGAACTCAGGAGACCGTGCGCGTGAATGGTCGCAGCTTGGCCGCGATACGTACTGCTTCCGATGCGCCGCCCGAACCGCCCGTCGTGCGGCTCGGTCGTGAAGATTGGCCGGCGGCGCGCGCGTGTTACGCACGAACGGCCGCGCTTCATCACGGATTCGTCGATCGCTCGGAGTCGTTCTGGGCGTTGCGCGAGCCGGTCGACGACGGTTCCAGCTGGTTCACCTACGGCGTGCGCGGTACCGACGGGCTTGACGGCTACGTGCGGTACGAGCAACGCCCCGGGACCGCTGGTTGGGGATACCGGATCGTCGTGGACGACTTCGTCGCCGAGACCAGCGCCGTCGCCATTGCATTGTGGAGATTCCTCGGCGCGCACACGATGCAGGTGCCACACCTCGAGGTGCCCCACGCGTGCACCGACCCGCTTCTGCTCCTCCTGGACGAGCAAGATCTCTCAGTCCGCTTCACGAATCGGTGGATGTTCCGGATAGTCGATGTCGCCGGCGCGATCGGCGGGCGTGGCTATCCCGGCGTCGGCAATGGCTCGGTACCAGTGCAGATCCACGATCCCTGGCCCGGCGGTTGCACCGGGACGTGGAACATTTCCGTCGAGGACGGCACGGGCCATGCGGCACCGGTCTCGTCGGACTGCGCTTCGGCGGACACTGTCGCCACGGACATCGGCGCGCTGAGCGCGCTGATGATCGGTCGGTTCTCGACGGAGACGCTCCTGGAAACGGGCCGCATGCAGGGAAGTCCCGGTGCCGTCGACACGCTCGGCCGTCTCCTGACCTCACCCCCACCCGTCCTCGACGACGATTTCTGACCTCTCCCGCCGTTTTGGCGTCCTGAGGTGCTGCAGGAGCGCGCGTGAGGACGCCAAAAGTGGGGGAGGGCTGGGTCAGGCGCGGGGGGCGAGGGACTTGATCGCCCGGTCGAACGCTCGGCGGGCGGAGATCAGGGCGCGCTCGGCGGTCTCGAGATCAGCCGCGATCCCCGAACTGTCGGTGTTTCGGTAGGTGTCACCGACGGTCACCGCCCGTTGGGTCAGCTCCTCCAAGGACGATCGCAGCGTCACGAGTTCGGCATGGTCAGAGGTTCCGCTCACCGACGTGAGCCTGACAATGACGCTGGCGCGGTGCAACTCGTCGGGGAACGCACAATCGGTCCCGTTATCCTGCGTCGATGCTCGCCCGTCTGGACGTCCGCGACGCGGGCACCGATCTCGCCGCTCGACTCGGCATTGGTACCAATGACGGCGGCCCGGACGGTTCGGTGACGGAATCGGTCGCCGTGATTGTCGACGCGGTGCGCAGCCGTGGCGACGCGGCGGTGCGTGAGTTCACCGAACGATTCGACGGCGCCGTGCTTGAGCGTTTCCGCGTCACCGACGACGAGTGCCGGGCCGCCGTCGAGACGACTCCGACCGAGGTTCGTGACGCGCTTGAGGTCGCCGCCGGTCGGATCAACGAGTACCACCAGGCGCAGGTTGGCGAGACGCCCGCCGCGTTCTCGGCCGACGGCGTCACCGTGACCGAGGCCATCCGCCCCGTCGACCGCGCCGGCCTGTACGTGCCGGGCGGGCGCGCGGCGTATCCGTCGACTGTCCTCATGACCGCGATCCCGGCGCGTGTGGCAGGCGTGCCCGAACGGGTGCTGTGTGTGCCGCCGGATCCGCAGGGCCGGGTACCCGCCGTCACCCTCGCGGCCGCATTCCTCACCGGCGTCGACGAGATCTACCGAGTGGGCGGTGCGCAGGCCATCGCCGCCATGGCGTTCGGCACCGAGTCCATCCCGGCGGTCGATGTCATCGTCGGCCCGGGGAACGCCTACGTCGATGCGGCAAAACGGCTCGTGGCCGGCATGGGCGTGGTGGGGATCGACGGCCCTGCGGGACCTTCCGAACTCGTCGTCATCGCCGATGGATCGGCTGACCCGCAGCAGGTGGCGTTGGATCTCGCAGCACAGGCCGAGCACGGACCCGGCGGGACCGCGTACGTGGTCGCCTGGGACGAAGCCGTGCTGGACAACGTGCTCGATGCGGTGCTCGGGTATCTGGCGGTGGCGCCGCGTGCCGAGGAGATCCAGTCGACCCTGACCAGCGGTGGGCGGGCGGTGCTGGTCCGAGATCTGGACCAAGCGGTCATGGTGTCCAACCTGGTCGCCCCCGAGCACCTCGAACTCCAGGTCGAGCACGCCGGAGACATCGTGCCGTCGATCCGCCACGCCGGTGCGGTGTTCATCGACGCGCCGACCGCAATCGGTGATTACGTCGCAGGGGCGAACCATGTGCTGCCCACCGGTCGCGCAGCCCGGTTCTCGAGTGCCCTACGAGTCGACGACTTTCGGACCCACATGCACATCGTGCAGGCCACGGACGCAGGACTCAACGCGATTGGCCCGAGCGCGTCGCTCCTGGCGCGCGCCGAAGGCCTCGAGGCCCACGCCGCGTCGGTGGACCGACGGATACGGCGATGACCCGCCCGCGTCCGCGTCCCGATCTCCAAACTCTCAGCGGGTACCACTCGCCGCAGCTGGACGTGACCGTACGGCTCAACACCAATGAGAGTCCGTTCCCGCCCCCGGCCGCGTTTGTGGACGCGTGGGTGGCCGAGCTGCGGGCCGCCGATCTCAATCGCTATCCGGATCGCGGCGCCGAGCAGCTTCGAGGCGGGATTGCCGATCACCTCGGTCAGCCGCCCGCGCGAGTTTTCGCAGCCAACGGTTCGAACGAGGTGCTCCAGACGCTGCTGCTCACCTACGGCGGACCCGAGCGGCGAGCGTTGCTCTTCGAGCCCACGTACGCGCTGCACGCCCACATCGCCCGCATCACCGGAACTCCCGTCGTCACCGGACATCGCAACGACCATTTCGGCATCGACCTCCCGAACGCGCTCGAACTCATCGAGCGCGAGTCACCGGAGATCGTCTTCGTCTGCAGTCCGAACAACCCTTCCGGCACCGTCGAGGCACTCGCCACAATCGCCGCCATCGCGGACGCCGCGCCGGGACTCGTGATCGTGGACGAGGCCTACGGCGAGTTCGCGCCCGAGTCGGCGCTGCGGTTGATCGACAACGACCGCGCTCTCGTGGTAACGCGCACGTACTCCAAGGTTTGGTCGCTCGCGGCGCTCCGGCTCGGGTTCGCCGTTGGACCCCAGTGGCTCATCGAGGAGTTGGACAAGGTCGTCCTGCCGTACCATCTCGATGTTGCAACCCAAGCCGCCGGACGCGTGGCCTTGCAATTCGTCGATGAGATGCAAGGACGGGTTCATCATCTCGTCGAAGAGCGAGAGCGGATCTTCGCTGCACTCCGTGACGAACCGCTCGTCGAAGTGTTTCCCTCCGGCGCCAACTTCTTGCTGTTTCGTTGTGCCACGGGTGGGCGAGCGGTGTGGGACGGTCTCGTCGCGCGCGGCGTCTTGATCCGGGACTTCTCGTCCTGGCCCGGCGTCGAAGACTGTTTGCGCGTGACCGTGGGAACACCAGAGGAGAACGACCGCTTCCTGTCGAGTCTCGACGAGGTTCTGCGCGAGAGTACCGACCATGCCTGAAACCGCCGGGGTACGGCGCGCCGAACAAACCCGAGTGACCAACGAAACCCAGATCTCGGTTGCGCTCACGATCGACGGCGTTGGAGACGCCCACGCGAACACCGGTATTCCGTTCTTCGATCACATGCTGGAGCAACTCGGCAAGCACGGCGGTTTCGACCTCTCGATCACGGCCGCCGGTGACCTGGCGGTCGATACCCACCACACGATCGAGGACGTCGGGATCGTCGTCGGTTCCACGTTCAAAGAAGCACTCGGCGACAAGGTGGGCGTGCGCCGCTTCGCCTCCGGACTGTTCCCGCTCGACGAAGCGCTTGTCCAAGTGGCACTCGATCTTTCCGGCCGTCCGTTCGTGGCGTACGACGTCGATCCGGTGTCGGAATGGATCGGCACCTTCGATCCCCAGCTCGCCGAAGAGTTCTGGCGCGCGTTCGCTTTCGCAGCGGGCATCACACTGCACCTCACGTCGATCGCCGGACGCAACGGACATCACGTGATCGAAGCATCGTTCAAGGGTGTTGCGCGCTGCCTGCGCGACGCCGTCCGAGTGGAGAGCAGTGAGCTCCCCAGCACCAAGGGCGCGCTGTAGACCTCTACCCGGCCATCGACCTGCGCAGCGGCAACGCGGTGCGGCTGCTTCGTGGCGACTTCAACGCGGAGACGGTCTATGACGCCGATCCGGTGTCGGTCGCGCGCGAGTTCGAAGCCCAGGGTGCGCGCTGGATCCACGTCGTCGACCTCGACGCGGCCCGCACGGGTGTCGCCGGCAACCTCGAGGCGATCGAGCGGATCTGTGCAGCGGTCTCGTGTCGGGTTCAGGCCGGTGGCGGCGTCCGATCGGTGGAGGCGGCCGGCGCGCTCTTCGGCGCCGGTGTCGAGCGGGTCATCGTCGGAACCGCCGCGGTCGAGAAACCCGAGTTGGTCGACGTGTTGTGCCAGCTCCACGGCGGCCATGTGGGCGTCGGCCTCGACGCGCGCGGGCGTGAGGTCGCGGTGCGAGGTTGGGTGGCCGGGAGCGGCCGCAACCTCTTGGATCTGGCCCAGCGCTTCGCGCAGTCGGGCATCTCCGCGCTGGTCGTCACCGAAATTGGCCGGGATGGGACTTTGGCCGGGCCGGACCTGGATCAGCTCGGTGCGGTGCTGGCGATGACGGGCACGCCACTCATTGCGAGCGGTGGCGTCGGCACCGTCGACGACCTTCGTGATCTGGCCAGACTCGAGAGCGGAGGCCGCCACCTGGCCGGCGCAATCGCCGGCAAGGCCCTCTACGAGCGGCGGTTCACGGTTGCCGAAGGCATTCAGGCGTGCCGGGGCGGCGGATCCGAGCGACCGTGATTCCGGCGCGCATTCGCGGGTAGCGTCGTCGGACCGGGTGGGCCATTCGGGGCCACCCGCGAGCGGAAGGTGTGCCGTTGAACGGTGTCATCGACGACGGGTTTCTGAACCGCTACCGAGAGCTGCTGGACGCCGAGTCCGCAGCCTTCGACGAACTCGAACATGCGGTAGAAGACGGCGATCGCGAGCACTACGAACTTGACTTCGCGACATGGAAGGAAACGGTCGGCCGGCGGCTGGCGTTTCTCCAGCGTCACGACCTGGACAACTCAGCGGCCCCGGTCTCGAACTGATCTCGGGCGCGACGCGCTCGCCGGGCAGATGACACAAGACCTCAGTGCCGATTCCCAAAGACTTCATCGCTCATCCACGTGCCGACGAGAGCGACCAGACGGTCGGTTCGACCGATGAAGAAGTGCGATGCACCGGGCACTGTCTCGGTGGTGGTGGCGGTCCAGCCGGCGGTGATTTCCGCAACCTCGGCGGCGGGACGGAACTCGTCGTGCGCGGCCAAGATGACAAGCTTCGGCCGTGAATCCGCGGCGACGTCTGCGAAACCGAGGCCGTAACGGAGCGGCGGAGCGATCGCGATCCAGCCGGCGGCCCTCGCCGCGTCGATTGACAGGGTGACATCGGCTCCGAACGACCAGCCGGCGATCACGAGCGGAGATGTCGTGTGATCGAAGGCATCGACGGCCGCCACCAGGTCGAGACGTTCTGCGTCGCCGTCGTCGTGGGTGCCGCTGCTCTCACCGACGCCCCGGAAGTTGAATCGCAGACAGGAGATGCCAAGGCCGGGCAGCGCAGTGAAGAGTTCGGAGACCACCAACGATTTCATGGTCCCGCCATGCAGCGGATGTGGATGGCACAGCACCATCCGGGCCCGCTCGTCCTCGGCGACTGCCTGCTCGGCCTCGAGTGCCACTCCGTCCGATGCGAGGAGTCGGAGCAGCTCGGGCATGAGGGCGCAGCGTATTCTCCGGCGCTGATGACGACGCCGTTCGACGAAGAGACCGCAGTCCGCAGCATCGGCGAACACCGATATGCGGCCACCATGGCTCGGGAGTGGTGGGTGGCTCGCGGCCCGAACGGCGGCTACCTCGCGGCCGTGGTCCTGCGCGCCCTCACTGCGACGGTGGCGGACGGCCAGCGGACCCCGAGATCGGTGACCGTCCACTATCTGAGTCCCGCCGGGGACGGCGACGTGGAGATCGAGACCCGCCAGGAACGGGTGGGCCGGTCGATGACGAGCTGCTCGGCTCGGGTCACCCAAGACGGTCGGCTGGTTGCACTCGCGCTCGCGGCGTTCTCGACCCCGCGCGCCGGGCTCGAGTTCTGCGATCTCGTAATGCCCCAGGTTCCCGGACCCGATCACTACCAATCTCGCGCCGTGCCTCGTGAGGCGCCGCCGATTGCGCACCGGTGGGACACGCGCTGGGCCATTGGTCATCCGCCGGTTCCGGGTGTGCCGCGTGGAGCGCGCGCCGTCGCCGGTGGCTGGATCCGCTTGCCGGAGCACCGTGCGGTGGACGCGCTCGTGGCCGCCGCCATCACCGACGCATGGGTGCCACCCACGTTCAGCCGCATCGAGGAACCGGTCATCGTCCCGACGGTGGACCTCACGATCCACTTCCGCGCCGAGCTTCCTCACCCCGGTCTGGCGGCTGACGATTTCGTCCTGGCGCGCTTTCGGACCACGGTGGCCGCCGACGGCTTCCTCGAGGAGGACGGCGAGGTATGGGCTCCAGACGGCACGCTGCTCACCCAGTCCCGCCAACTCGCGACCGTGATGCCGTTCAAGATCTGAGCGGACGAGCGGAGAGGCACCGCGCGTTCATTTGAAATCCGCTCGTCCGTGGCCCGAGCGGCCCGTGAACGAAGTGAACATGAGCGGGAAGCCCGTCGTTAGGTCAGGCCGCGCAGCGCGTCGGCGCCGTAGATCGGTTCGACGATGGAGCGGTAGTCCGGACCGCGGCTCAGCTGATGACCACCGTCGGCGTTGATCAGCTGTCCGGTGATCCAGGTGGAGTCTGGTCCCACGAGGAACCGAGCCAGCGCGGCGATGTCTTCCACCGCCCCCACTCGTCCGAGTGGCATGCACGCAAGGTAATCGTCGAGCACTTCGCCACCCGCCGTCACGAAGCCCACGAGCTCGGTATCCACCAGACCCGGGCGGATCGCGTTGACCCGCACGCCGCTCGCGCCCAACTCGATCGCCGCGAGCTGACAGACGTGATCGATGCCCGCCTTGCCCGGACCGTACGCACCGAACCAGGGATGCACGTTCGAGCTGGCGATGGAGGAGATCCCGACGATCGATCCGCTGCCCGCCTTCGCCATGATCGGGGCGGCATGCTTGATCGTGAGCATCGTGCCGGTGATGTTGAGGTCGATGGTGCGCCGCCACGCGCCCACTTCCATCGTAGTGATCGGTCCGAGCGTCTCGGAGCCGCCCGCGCACGCGACCACGCCGTCGAGCGTGCCGGTGATGCTCGCGGCCGCCGCCACCGCCGCGACCACGCTGTCCTCTTCGGTGACATCGGCCACCGCATACTGGATGGTCGCGTCCGTGGAGGTCGCTGCCCGGATCTGCTCGACGGCCGCGACCAACCGGTCCTCGGTGCGACCGCAGATGGTCACGTGCGCGCCGTCCCGGGCGAAGCGCGTGGCGCAGCCGAGGCCGATGCCACTGCCGCCTCCGGTCACCAGCATGGCGGCGCCTTCGAGGCCGCCCGTCGGTGTGGTCATGGTCATGCCGAAACTCCCGTCAACTCGGTGATCAGAAATGCGAGAACCATCGCCTCGTCTCGCCACACGTCGTACCGCCCGGATGGTCCGCCGTGCCCGGCGCCCATCTCGGTCTTGAGGAGCAGCGTCCGGTCGTCGGTCTTGACCGCGCGGAGTTTCGCCACCCACTTCGCCGGCTCCCAGTAGCTCACCCGCGGATCGTTCAAGCCGGCAGTGACCAGTAGCGCCGGATACGCCTTCGCTTCGACGTTGTCGTAGGGGGAGTAGGAAAGCATGTAGCGGTAATCATCGGCGACGTCGAGCGGGTTGCCCCACTCCTCCCACTCGGTCACGGTGAGGGGGAGCTCCACATCCTGCATCGTGGTGACGACGTCCACGAACGGCACCTCGGCGACGACGGCACGGAAGAGATCCGGACGGAGGTTCGCGACCGCGCCCATGAGCAGACCGCCGGCACTGCCGCCGCGGGCACCGAGCCGATCGGGGGACGTGTACCCGTGGTCGCAGAGATGTTCGGCGCACGCGATGAAGTCGTCGAAGGTGTTGCGCTTGGCCTTGAGGCGGCCCTGCTCGTACCACTGGCGGCCCAGCTCGCCGCCGCCGCGAATGTGTGCGATCGCGAACACGAACCCGCGGTCGAGGAGGCTCAAACGCAGCGACGAGAACGTGGGATCGATCGAGGACTCGTAGCTGCCGTATCCGTACAACAACGCCGGCGCGGAACCGTCCAACGGAACGTCACGACGATGCACCACCGAGATCGGGATCTTGGCGCCGTCGGGCGCATCCGCCCACAGTCGCTCCGACGTGTACTCATCGGGATCGAACGGCCCGAGCACCGGGGTGCGTTTCACCAACGTCCGCTCACCACCCGTGAACGTCTCGTCGTACGCGCTGACCGGCACCACCAACGACGTGTACCCGAAGTGGAACCGCTCGGCATCGAACTCGAGGTTGTCCGCAACCCAGGTGCTGTAGACGGGATCGTCCATCTCGACGACCCGGTCGTACGCCGGATCGCCGAGACCGATGACCCGGATCTGTTCCAGCCCGGCGACCCGCTCGGATACCAGGACCGCCGACGCGAACGCGTCGACGTCGTCGACCTTGACTTCGGCACGGTGAGGTACGAACTCGCGCCAGTTCGACCGTCTCGGCGCCGTGACCGGCGCGGTCATCACCTTGAAGTTCGTGGCGTGATCCGCGTTGGTGACGATGAAGAGTTGCTCGGTGCCGTCGGCCGCCACGTGGTGATCCACGCCGTACTCGAGGCCGTCCGAGCGCGGCTCGACAACCCGCAGGCCAGCGGTGGGATCGTCAGGATCCAGGAGGTGCGCCTCGCTGGTGACCTTGGACTCGGTGGCGACCACGATCATCCGACCGCTGCGGGTTCGACCCACGGACACGAAATACCGCTCGTCGGCCTCATGGAACACGAGGGCGTCGTCGGCCTCACCGAGGGTGTGGCGCCAAATCTGGAAGGGCCGCATCGCGTCGTCGGGGCGCACATAGAAAATGGTGCGGTTGTCGTTTGCCCACGCGAGGCCGTAGTAGGTCCCTTCGATGACGTCGGCGAGATCGATCCCGGTCGTCAGGTCACGAAAGTGCAGCGTGTGGAGCTCGCTGCCGTCGACGTCGTAGGAATACGCGAGCAGATCCTGATTCGGTGCCAGCGCGAGTCCGCCAAGTGAGAAGTACTCGAGACCCTCGGCGAGCAGGTTCTCGTCCAAGACCACCATCTCGTCGACACCCTCGGGCGAACCTGCGGGGCGCCGGCCGTGACTGGCGTACTGCGCGCCTTCGAACGTCTGGCTGAAGTAGTCCCACGCGCCCTTGCGCGCCGGCGGTGAGATGTCGTTCTCTTGGATGCGGTTGCGGATCTCGGTGAAGAGATCGTCCTGCAGGGCGCGGGTAGGAGCGAGGACGGCGTCGGTGTAGCGGTTCTCGGCTTCGAGGTACGCGATCACCTCGGGATCGTCCCGGTCCCGCAGCCAATACCACGGGTCGACGCGCACGTCGCCGTGCCGTTCGAGTTCGACGGGACGGGGCGGCGCAGAAGGCGGAGTCAGGGTCACGGCGGGGGAGTCTGCCATCGGAAAGAGTGGGAACTCGGGCGAGGGGCGGCGGTACGCTCGCCGCCATGCCAGTTGCGACACCGATTTCCTTCACCGAGCCCGAAATCGCCGGTGTGGCTTTCGATGCCAGCGGCCTCGTCCCGGCGATCGTCCAGGAAGAATCCACCAAAGACGTGTTGATGGTGGGGTGGATGAACGAGGAGTCGCTGCGCCGGACCTTCGAGACCGGTCGCACCTGGTTCTGGAGCCGGAGCCGCCAGGAGTTCTGGTGCAAGGGCGAGACCTCGGGGGATCGCCAGTTCGTCCGCAGTGCCCACTACGACTGCGACGCGGATGTGCTGCTCTTCATCGTCGAACAAGAAGGGCGCGGCGCCTGCCACACCGGCGAACGCTCGTGCTTTTTCCGCGCGTTCGGTTCGGGCGCCGAACCCGGCCGCGTGTGAGTTCGGCCCGCCCGTCGCTCGCCGAGTTTCGAGCGTTCGCCCAGGACTACACGGTGGTGCCGGTCTGGCGTGAAGTCCTTGCCGACCTGGAGACGCCGGTCTCGGCCTTCTTGAAACTCGTCGGCGACGGCGACGGTTTCTTGCTCGAGTCCGTCGAGCACGGCCAGCACTGGGGTCGGTTCTCGTTCATCGGTCGGGACCCGGTGGTGACGCTCGTCGCTCACGGGGACGAGGTGGTCGCGACGGGCGACCTTCCGCCGGACGTGCCCACGGATGCCGGTGCGCTGTGCGCGCTCGAAGCGCTGTTGGCGCGCTACCAGGCACCGAAGTTCGACGAGCTACCGCCCTTCCACGGTGGGGTCGTCGGCTACCTCGGCTACGACGTCGTGCGCGAAATCGAGCACCTGCCCAATGTCCCGACGGATCCGATCGGCTGGCCCGATGCCGTCCTGGCGCTCACTGGGCACATCACCGCGTTCGATCACTTTCGCCAACGCCTGTTTCTGATCGAGAACGTGTTCGTCGATCCGGGGATGACGGCGGCGGAACTCGACGACCTCTACGCGCGCGCCCTCGACCGGATCGACGCGTTGGTCGGCCAGCTCGCCCAGCCCCTTGTGTACGAACCGTCCGTGCCACCTCCGGATCGTCTCGACGAACTCCCGCCGTACACGAACTCGATGGGTTCGGACTTGTACCGCCGCGCGGTCGAGGCAGCGCGCGAGTACATCCTGGCGGGCGACATCTTTCAGGTGGTGCTCGCGCAACGGTTCGATCTCGAAGGCACGTACGTCCCGTTCGACGTCTACCGCGTACTCCGGCAGGTGAACCCGTCGCCGTACATGTATTTCATCCGCCACGACGAGGCGACCATCGTGGGTTCGTCACCCGAACCGATGGTGCAGGTCACCGACGGTCGCGTGGTGAGCCGCCCGATCGCAGGCACGCGCTTTCGTGGACGCACCGTGGAGCACGATCGCCAGATGGCGGCGGAACTCAGCGAGGACCCCAAGGAACGCGCCGAACACGTGATGCTGGTGGACCTCGCTCGTAACGACGTGGGCCGAGTCGTGACGTTCGGCACCGAGCACATGGATGAATTGATGGTGCTCGAGCGTTACTCCCACGTGATGCACCTCACCTCGCAAGTCTCCGGCGATCTCGCGCCCGGCCGCAGCGCCGTCGACGTGTTGCGCGCCACCTTTCCGGCCGGCACCGTGAGCGGCGCGCCCAAGGTGCGAGCCATGGAGATCATCGACGAGCTGGAGCCGGTCAAGCGCGGTCCATACGCCGGGGTGGTCGGCTATCTCGATTTCTCGGGCAACCTCGACACCGCAATCGCCATCCGCACCATGGTGTGGCGCGGCGACCAGGCGAGCGTCCAGGCCGGCGCCGGTGTGGTGGCCGACAGCGACGCCGAACTCGAAGACCTCGAGTGCCACAACAAGGCCAAGGCGCTGCTCACCGCGGCTCAGGCCTCCCGCAACCTCCGCTCGGTGAAGTCATGAGCGAAGTGGGACCGGCACGCGATCGCAGCCGATCAGCCAGCGGAGCGTGGCTCGAACGGCCCGGCCCGCAGGGCCGAGAGTGGGAATGATGAGACGCGACAGGGTCCGGGTGGCTGGGCCGGACACGTGGACGTTCTTGCAGAGTCTGTTGTCCCAAGACGTCGCAAATCTGGCCGACGGCGATTTCCTGCCGACCCTATTGCTGACACCGCAGGGCAAGGTCGACGTGGTGGGTTTCATCACTCGGGTCGGTGACGATGCGGTGATCGACACCGACCCCGGTTGGGGTGAACGACTCGTCGCCGCGTTGAGTCGCTTCAAGATCCGGACCAAGGTGGAACTTTCCGTCGAACCGGCACCGGAGATCGACGCCGACGCGTTCGCCGCGGAAGAAGCCGCCCGTATTGCGGCCGGCGTGCCCCGCATGGGCGCGGATCTCGACGACTCCGTGATCCCGCAAGAGGCGTTCCTCGAACTCGACGCGGTGAGTTTCACCAAGGGCTGTTTCATCGGCCAGGAGTTGGTGTGCCGCATCGACTCGCGCGGTCACGTGAACCGCTTCCTGCGTCACATCGTTCCCGAAGACTCCGGCGTCACCCTGCCCGTCGGCGCGAAGATCGTCGTCGGCGAGAAGGTCGTGGGCTCGGTGACGAGTTCGGCGCCGGGGATCGCGATGGGCTTCGTCCGCCGCGAGGTCGAGCCACCCGCATCGGCGGCCGTCGACGGTGTCGTGGCTCGCGTCGCCGCCGTCCTGCGACCTCAGGCGTAGTGCTGACCTCCGTCTGGCGTCGTACACGCCGAACCGCCCCGCGCTGGTGACGCCAGAGCGTGGGGCGTGGTGAGGTTTGGTCCGTAGACTCGGGCGCTCATGGACATTCTCGATCGCATCCTCGCGACCAAACGCGACGAGGTCACCGTCCTTCGTCGACCGCAAACGCGAACCCTGCTCCGCAAGGTCGCGCTGGACGCGCCACCGACCCGCGACTTCGCCGGCGCCCTGCGACGCGAAGATCGTCATCCGGGTCTGATCGCAGAGATCAAACGCAAGTCCCCGTCGAAGGGCGATCTCGCGCTCGACCTGGATCCGGGCGCACTCGCGAAGGAGTACGAGTCGGGCGGCGCAACTGCGTTGAGCGTCCTGACCGACGCTTCCTACTTCGGGGGTGGAATCGAGGACCTCCAAGCCGCACGCGAAGCCACCTCCCTCCCGGTCTTGCGCAAGGACTTCGTCATCGACGAGGTGCAGGTCTATGAATCGCGTGCCGTCGGCGCCGATGCCATCCTGCTGATCCTCGCTGCGATTTCGGACAACTCCCTACTGCGGGACCTCTCCGAACTCGCGCAGGGGCTCGGACTCGGCGTCCTCGTCGAGGCACATGACGCGGCCGAGGTCGAACGCGGCGTCGCACTCGAGATGCCGATACTCGGGGTGAACGCGCGGAACCTCGGCACCTTCACCGAAGACCTCGCCGGTGCCTCCGCGCTCATCGATCTCATTCCTTCCGCGTCGATCACCGTCGCCGAGAGCGCGATTCGGAATGCGGACGACGCGACGCGGATGGCGGCCGCCGGTTTCGATGCGCTGCTGGTGGGCGAGGCACTCGTCCGCAGTGACGACGCGCAACTTCTGGCCCGGGCGCTCGTCGCGCCCACGGTGGCCCCACGCTGATCCCGGCACTGATTCCGACTTCGGTGGGGTGAATGTCCACTGCCAGTGCCGGACCAGGCAGTACGGTCACGGTGTGTTCGTGAAGATCTGCGGCATCACGAATGAAGAAGATGCCCTCCTCGCCATTGCGATGGGTGCTGACGCGCTCGGTTTCGTCTTCGCGCCCGGGAGTCGGCGCCAGGTGCACGTGGACCAGGCGCACGAAATCGTCCGACGCTTGCCGACCGGGACGGTCACCGTCGGGGTCTTCCGCGACGAGCGGCCGGAGCGAGTCATCGAGATCGTCAACACCGTCGGGCTCACCGGTGCGCAACTCCACGGTCGCGAGCCGCTCTCAGAAGTCCGTTGGATCCGCCAACGCGCCAAGTTCGTGATCCAAGCCTTCACTGCCGGCGATCCCAACCTCGCGAGCGCCGCGAACGGTCCGGCCGATGTGATCTTGGTCGATTCACCCGATGCGGGGTCCGGTCGACTCTTCGATTGGAAACTCGCGGAGGGCGCGCCCGGCGGTGTCCGACTCATGGTCGCGGGTGGCCTGAACTCGGACAACGTGGGTGCGGCGATCCGCCGGCTGCGTCCGTGGGGGGTCGACGTGTCGACCGGCGTGGAGACCTCGCCCGGCCGCAAGGACGCTCGGAAACTGCGCAAGTTCATCCAGGAAGCGCGCGCCATCGGCGAGATCGTCGAGGACGACGAACGTCCCCCGGCAGCGCCGGACGCGCCGTACAACTGGGAGTTCGACGAACTCGCGGGATCCTGACGCGTCGCGGATCGGCCACGCTGACGCGCCGGTCCGACGAGCCTGCCGATTGGATCTCGGCGTCACGGGATCGACCTCGTACGATGACGACTCCCTCGATCACAGGAGCATGCATGTCCGCGCCTCGCCGCGGTGACGGTGTCACCCTGGGTCCGCCCGGACCCGAACCCACTGACCTCGGCCGGTTCGGCGAGTTCGGCGGACGGTTCGTTCCCGAAACCTTGGTCCCGGCGCTCGAAGAACTTGAGCTCGAGTTCCGGCGCGCCTGGACGTCCCCCGAGTTCCGCGAGGAATACGCGCAGCTCCTGGCCCAGTACGCGGGCCGACCCACGCCGGTCACCGAATGTCATCGCCTGTCCGAACATCTCGGCGTGCGCGTGCTCTTGAAGCGCGAAGACTTGACGCACACCGGATCCCACAAGATCAACAACGTCCTCGGTCAGGCGCTGCTCACGCAACGGATGGGCAAGAGGCGGGTGATCGCCGAGACTGGGGCCGGTCAGCACGGTGTCGCCACCGCGACTGCGTGTGCGCTCTTCGGCCTGGACTGCATCGTGTTCATGGGCGCAGTCGACGTCGAACGCCAGGCGCTCAACGTGTTCCGCATGCAACTCCTCGGAGCCGAGGTGATCCCGGTGACATCGGGGAGTGCCACGCTGAAGGACGCGATCAACGACGCCCTGCGCGACTGGGTCGCGAGTGTGCAGTCGACGCACTACTGCATTGGTTCGGTGGTCGGACCCCATCCGTTCCCATGGATGGTGCGCGAGTTCCAACGAATCGTCGGCGACGAAGCGCGTGAACAGACGCGAAGCATCCTCGGGGGCGACCCTGACTTCGTCGTGGCCTGCGTGGGCGGCGGCTCGAACGCGATGGGCACCTTCGCAGGGTTCACCGACACCGATGCGCAACTCATCGGCGTGGAGGCCGGTGGTCTCGGGATCGAGACCGGCCACCACGGAGCCTCGGTGAGCCGAGGAGTTCCCGGGGCGCTGCACGGCGCTCGGTCTTTGTATCTTCAGAATGAAGACGGCCAGATCCTCGAAGCCCACTCGATCAGCGCGGGCCTGGACTATCCGGGAGTGGGACCCGAACACGCGGCACTCGCTGCGAGCGGACGCGCGGAGTACCCGTCGGCGACCGATGTCGAAGCCCTCGCAGGCTTTCAGCTGCTCTCGAAACTCGAGGGGATCGTGCCGGCCCTCGAGCCGGCCCACGCCGTCGGATGGTTGATGCGTGAAGCCGGGAACCGCGTCCCCAAGGACTCGACCGTCATGCTCACGATGTCCGGACGCGGCGACAAGGATGCGATGCAGGTCTCGGAGATGCTCGCCGAACAGGCCGGCCGGTGAACCTCGAGGCGACCCTGCGGGGAGCGCGAGATCGCGGCGCCAAGCTGCTCGTGCCGTACGTCACCGGCGGACTCGGCCGCGGTTGGCTCGACGTGGTGCGCGCGGTCGCGGCTGCGGGTGCCGACGCGATCGAGGTCGGGATCCCGTTCTCGGACCCGGTCATGGACGGCCGGACCATCCAAGAGGCCTCGCAACGGGCACTGGACATCGGGGCCACCCCGGGCAGCATCATTGACGAATTGGACGGGCTCGATGCCGGTGTCCCCATCGCGGTCATGACGTATTACAACCCGGTGCATCACATGGGTCACGAACGCTTCGCGCAACGTCTCTCCGCATCGGGCATCGACGCGGCCATCGTTCCCGACCTGCCCCTGGACGAACTCAACGGTTGGGCCGATGCCGCCGATGCCGCCGACGTGGAGACCGTGCTCCTCGCAGCGCCGACGACGTCCGATGAACGGCTGCATGCCATCTGCGAGCGCAGCCGCGGCTTTGTCTACGGCGTCGCCCTGCTCGGCATCACCGGTGAGCGGACCGAGCTCGCGGTTGAAGCGACGGAGATGGGCCGTCGACTCAAAGCGGTGACAGACAAACCAGTCTTGCTCGGTCTCGGGATTTCCAACCCGGATCAGGCGCGGGTTGCGGCCGCGAGTTCCGACGGCGTCATCGTCGGCAGCGCGCTCGTGCGTCGACTCCTCGAAGGCGGCGGCCCGGAAGGTGCCGCCGAGTTCGTCCACGAGTTGCGACAAGGACTGGACCAAGGATGAGTGGAACGAAACGGGCACGCGCTCGCAGCCGGTCAGCCAGCGCAACGTGGCCTGTCCGGCCCGGCCCGCAGGACCAAGAGGACAAGAGATGAGTGGAGCCGAATCAGCGCGGCCGTTTTCGGAGACCTGTGACCTGTGTGAGGCCGCCAAGATCACCGAGTGGTTCCACGAGGACGACACCTGCTGGATCGCTGAGTGCGAGATCTGTTCGACGCCGATGGTCGTGTGGAAGTCCCACAGCATCGAACCGCCGGCCGACGAGTTAGCTCACATGCACGCGCAGCTCGCAATCGTGGTCACCACCTACTTCGAGTTCGACCACTACGTCGACGACAACATGCGCAACATCCCCGACCACTACCACGCCCACGCCCGCCCCCAAGGCGGCTTCTTCGGCCACGGCCTCCGAAAGAAGAGACCCAACTAATTGCTCGTACGCTCCGTGGTTGAAAAGCGCGTGCCCGGCGGGACGCTCCCGAGCTGTACGCCTCCGCTCGTGCCTCGCTACGGCTCCCGTATGCCGGACGCGATTCTTGAGTTCACAGAACCACACCGGCACTCACCGAGCGAAGCGAGCAGCTCGGGAGGTCGCCCACGAAGCACGCGGTCCCTCGGCCGCCGACCGTACGAGCAGAAACGATGGTTACACCGTGAGCCTCTTCCGGCGGCGGCGGGGGCGGCGGGTCGTGACGACGGTGCCGCCCCCGGGGCCGCCGTCGAAGAATCCGAGGCTCCCGAAGTTGTATCCGAGCACCTGCCGTGAATCAGCCTTGAGCCACGTGTCGAGGATCGTCGAGTAGACCTGACGGAAATCGACGTGGTACTTCAAGTTGCCGTTCGCATCGAGGTCGTTGGTCCGCGAGGGCGCGCCGTACAGACCACCTTTGACCCTCGGCCCGACGACGAACAGCGGTGCCGCGGTGCCATGGTCGGTTCCCGCGTCCGAGTTCTGTTCGGGTCGGCGTCCGAACTCCGAGAAGGTCATGACCGTCACTCGGGACCGCCACGCCGGTGAGAGCGTGGTGAACAACGCATCGATGGCGTCGTCGATCTCGCCGAGTTGGGTGGCGTGCCCGCCGGCCTGACCCGAATGCGTGTCAAAGCCGCCGATGTTCGTGTTGAAGACGCGGATCCCGAGGTTGGTGTTGATGAGCTTCGCCACCAGCGTGAGTTCGCGCCCGAGGTTCGTGTTGGGGAACGTCCCCTGATACGCCGGCGGGATCTTCTGCGCCAGATCGAGCGTGTCGTGTTCGACCTTGGCGGTGAGGTCGCCCCATTGCCCGAGTCCCGTTGCGCCGCCGGCGAACGAACTCAAGGCGTCGAACATTCGAGCGTCGCTTGCGTCACGGAGGTCGATCCCGAACGCACCCCTCAAGTTGGTGGGAAGCCCTGACGCTCGCGCGATGTTGCCCACCATGTGCAACGGCACCGAGGTGCCGACGACGACGCCGTACAGACTTTCGTCGGCCGCGTTGGGGAGTCCGTCCATGTAGCGGCCGACCCAACCGGTGGCGGGGCCGGTCTGCCGAGCGCCACCCCAACCGTTCATCCAGATCCCCATGGAGCTGAAGTGATTCAGGTCGGGATTCGCGTACCCGACTCCCTGCACGACCGCGACGTCGCCTTGGTCGAAACGGGCCTTGAGCTTGGGCAGCGCCGGGTGAAGCCCGACACCGGGCCCGAGACTCAGCGCGGCGCCGGGCGCGATCCCGAGGCCCGGCCGCAACGAGTAGTACCGAGACTCACTCGTGGGCACGACGGTGTTCAGGCCGTCGTTTCCGCCCTCCATCATGATCAGCACGAGGATGCCGTCGTTCGCTCCGACCGGCGGTGCGGCAAACGCCGAGAGACTCGACAGATACGGCGTGAGGGTGGCGGCTCCGGCACCGGCGAGTTGCAGGAATCGCCGCCGGCTCACACCGCCCGGCAATGACGCCGGAAGCGAGAGGCGATCGAGCGCGAGGTCATCAAAGTCTTCACCGTTCACGGTCGGCTCCTCAGGCGAGCAGGACGTCGGGACTCAACATGGTCATCGTCGTGAGATTGATGGCGGCCCAATCTCGCCACGTGTAGACCGGCGCGGCTTCCGAGGCCCGCTGGGTCACCAGCCAGTTCTCGAGCACGCCTCGGTCCCACGTCGAGACCGGCGCAATCGCAGGAACTCGACCGAAACTCTGAAACGCGAGATCGATTGCCGCCGGCGCCGACATCACGTACTGGTTCTGCGCGTTGCGTTCGATCACTGTTCTCAAGAACCCGGCCGTCGGCGTCCAGTGGTTGTTGTGCACCTTCCACGTGACATTCCGTGCGAAGTCCGCGCGCGCCCACAGCGCGGTGCCGTTCAACCAGTAGGCGTTGTCCATCCAGCCGGCGACGTTCGGCGGCTCGAACAGTTCCTGGCCCATCTCCTCCATCCACCACTGCGGGTTCATCTCTTCCGCAGTCAGACCCGTCATCCGCAGACAGGTCACGATCCACTCGACCGGACCGCGCAGCAGGCCCTGGCGCGCGGTCGCGCTGTAGAACTCGGGTCGGAGAAAGATGGCACGGAGCAACGCCGTGATGTTCAGGTTCGAATCGAGGAAGGCTGTCGTGAGCGCGTCGAGCACCGTGGCAGAGGGTTTGGGATACGCGAAGAATGTCCACATCTTCTTGGCGATGTAGCGCGCCGCCGTCGACCGGTGCGGCTCGACGGTGAGGATGTGCGTGATGATCTCCGGGCCGTCCCAGTTCCGGGTCACACCCATGAACGTCTTGGGATCAGTGTCATGACGCTCCGGGTAGAAGCGATACACGCGCGGCTCCACGTTGTAGTCGACGTTGTGTCCGGTCCACGCTCGCGCGGACGCTACGACGTCATCCTGGGTGTACTGGTTGACCCCGAGGGTGAGGAGCTCCATCAGCTCCCGCGCGAAGTTCTCGTTCGGAGTGCCCTTCTCGTTCGGGTCGTTGTCGAGATAGATCAACATCGCGACCTGCAGCGACACGTTTTGTACGAGCGTCTCGAGACTCCCCGCACCTTCCGTACGGAAGAGATGGTTCTGGTCGTACATGTCGACGGCGTGGTCGACCTTGCTGACCTGAGTCGCGAAGTGGCCGAGCCAGAAGAAGCTGAGTTTCTCTTGCAGCGGACGCGGCACCGTGCACATCCGGTCGAGCCACCACTTGATGAGATCCTGCATCCGCCCCCAGTTCGCCTTGGCCGGATCTCCGAAACTCGGGGGTGGCGCGTCGGTCGGGTTCAGGGAGAAGTCGAGGAGCGCGTCGACGATGGCCGGCAGGTCTATCGGAGTGAAGTTCGCAATCTCTGCAGGCGTCGCCTCGAACCCGGTCCGCCGGCGCAGGTGCGCTACATCAACAGCTGGCGTCGTCACGCGGGTGGTATCGACCGGAACGGACAAAAGTCTTGAATGAACTTGCTTGCCTCTTGGAGCGCCCTCTCTCTCAGACCTCGGACGGGCTCACGTCGTCCAACATCCGACCCGACGATTCCGGCAGGCGCCGGATGAGGAACGCGCCCGCGAGGATCGGCGCCACGCCACACAGTGCGATGGCGACACCGAGATCGTGAAACTGGTCGGACAGCAGCCCGGCGAGCAGGAGACCCACCACGGATCCGAGAACCCCGGTGAGCAGCAGGAACGCGTTGGCCGTGCCCCGCACCTCGGTCGGGAACAGCTCGGCGTCCATCGTTCCCACCGAGAGCGAACCGGACGCCGCCGCGATCACACCGAAGCTGGAGGCAACCCAGATGAGGGGACCGGTGCCAAGGTAGAAGACGACGGTGAGCAGGGTCCCCGCCAACACGCCGATGATTGCCACCGGCCGTCGGCCGCGTGACTCGGCGAGCCGACCGGCCAACAGGATGCCGATCAGCCCGGGGATTCCGGTGGTCACGGCCTTGAACTGCGCGATCCCCGAACTTGAGAATCCCCGTTGGTGGCCGAGGTACCGGTTCGAAAGCTGCGCCGACGGCGCACTGAAGATGTTCGACAGAAAACCGACGGCCGCGAGGAGAAACAGTCGTTTCCCGTAGGCGCGGTCGAACACTTCACGGAACCGACCCCATTCGTCGGTTCGGGCGGCCAGCGCGCGGAATCGTGAGGTCTCCTTCAAATGACGGGCGACCGACGGGACGAGCACGATGCTGAGCGCGCTCACCCCGAAGGCGATCCGCCACGCGTCGGGTCCGAGGTCGGCGATCGGCAACAAGATCACCGACAGCGCGTAGCCCGCGCCCGCGGCCAACGCGAGCATCGATACGGCAAATGCGCGGGCGCCCTCGGGTGCTTCTTCGACAACGGCGATCCCGCCCACGATCAGTGCGGCGTTCACGCAGGCCCGCACGACGGATTGGGCCGCGATGAGTATCCCGAAGCTTGGCGCCACCGCACTGATCGCGCTCGCCACCGCAAGGCCTACGAGTGAGCCGAGCAAGATCCGGCGGCGCCCGTATCGGTCCGCCAGAGTGGCGGCCACCAAGGCGATCACGGCGCCGACCCGGGTGATCGCAAACGCGCTGGCCAAGCTGCCGTCAGATTCGTGGAACGACTTCGCGATCGGGTCCCCGAACTGGCCGAACAACGCAGCCGCGAACGCGGTCAGTGCTCCCGCGAACGCGACCGTCGCGATCAGGTTCGACTGCTCGGCGTCGAAGTTGCCCGGCGTCGAGAACGGATGCACCCCCAGCGGTTCCGGCGCAGGAGTTCCGGCTTCGGCGGCTTCGACGGCCGTTCGGGACCACCGCAGCCCGCGCCGAAGTTCGAAACGAAAGATCGGTGCGTAGAACCAGCCGAAGAACGGCAACCGGGTGAGGTTCTCGGCGGTGAGGGTCACCACCGAACCCGATGAATAGCCGTCCTCTTCGACCTGCACGGTCACCGAGGATTGCGGCGATCCGGCGAGGCGGCCGCCGCCGCCGGCGTCGAGTCCCAGCGCTGCGTACGTGAGCTGCTGTGCGGGCTCGGGCGCGCACGGGAGATGGATTCGCTCCGACCGGCGCACGACGGGTCACACTACGGTTCGAATCGTTCGTCTCGATGTACCGGAGGACCAGATGGCCAAGCTCGAGGTCGGAGACCGCGCGCCCGCGTTCACTCTGTTGGACCAGTCCGGCACGAAGGTCGCACTCACCGCGCTGAAGGGACAGCCGGTGGTCCTGTACTTCTACCCGAAGGCGGACACCCCCGGCTGCACCACCCAGAGTTGCGAGGTGCGAGACCACCGGAAGGACCTCGCGAAACTCGGCGCCGCAGTCTTCGGTATCAGCCCCGACACACCGGCGAAGCTGGCCAAGTTCGACGAGAAGTACTCACTCGGTTTCCCCCTGCTGTCCGACCCCGAGCATGTCGCGGCCGAGAAGTACGGCGTCTGGGCCGAGAAGTCCATGTACGGACGCAAGTACATGGGCATCGTCCGCTCCGCCTTCGTGATCGACGCACACGGCAAGATCGCCGGCGCGTTCTACAAGGTCAGTCCAAAGGACACCGTTCCGAAAGTCACCGCCGCGCTCACGACCTGAACGTTGCCGGGCTCCCCCCGTTTTGGCGTCCTCTAGTGCTGTGGGAGCGCGCGTGAGGACGCCAAAACGGGGGGATCAGGGGCGCGTCACGCGCCGATGGCGTGGAAACCGCCGTCGACGTGGACCATCTCGCCCGTCGTCGCCGGGAACCAGTCCGATAGCAGCGCGATGACGGCCTTCGCCGCCGGCTCCGTGTCACGGATGTCCCAACCGAGTGGAGCCCGCTCGGACCACACCGACTCGAAGTGCTCGAACCCCGGGATGGATCGCGCCGCGAGGGTGCGGAGCGGTCCGGCCGACACGAGGTTCACGCGAATCTGACGAGGTCCGAGTTCGCGCGCGAGATACCGGGCGGTCGATTCGAAGGCGGCTTTGGCGACCCCCATCCAGTCATAGACCGGCCAGGCCTGGGACTGATTGTCGAAGTCCAAGCCCACCACCGCACCACCGTCGCGAAGCCGGGGGAGTGCCGCCACCGCGAGCGCCTTCAACGAATACGCCGACACCTGCATCGCGATCGCGACGTCCTCCCAAGGCGCGTCCAGGAACCCGCCGCCGAGACAGGACGGTGGCGCGAACCCGATCGCGTGCACCACACCATCGAGGTCGAACGGGAGCCGTTCCGCCAGCGCGTTCAGGTCGTCAGTGTCGGACACATCCAGCTGGACGATCTCGGGCTCGGTCGGCAGTCGCCGCACCGCCCGTCGGGTGAGATTCATCACCCGACCGAACGACGACACCACGATCTCGGCACCCTGCTCTTGCGCGAGTCGGGCGACCGCGTACGCGATCGACTGGTCGTTGAGCACCCCGGTCACGAGGATCCGTTTGCCGTCGAGCAGCATCAGCAAGTCACCTCTCGGCCATCAATCGTTCGGGATCAGAACGAGCGTCGCGTTGTGACCACCGAAGCCGAACGAGTTGGACAGCACCGGAGCGCGGGGGATCGAGCGCGGCGCACCGTGAACGACGTCCAACGGGACGACGTCGTCGGCCGTCTGATCGTGGTTGGCCGTAGGTGGGATAATGCCGTCGCGAGCGGAACGCAGCGCCACGATCGCCTCCACCGCGCCGGCCGCGCCGATCAAGTGACCGGTCACGCCTTTGCCGGACGTCACGGGCGGGGCAGCATCACCGAACACCTTGCGGATCGCTTGGGATTCCGCGGCGTCGTTCAGCTCGGTGGACGTGCCGTGCGCGTTGACGTGACCGATGGCGTCCGCGCCGAGGTTGGCATCGTCCAACGCCAGCTGCATGCAGGCTGCGGCACCGGCTCCGCCCTGGGAAGGAGCCGTGATGTGGAACGCATCGGAGTTCACGCCGTACCCGGCGATCTCGCCGTAGATCCGCGCGCCCCGCGCCTCAGCCCGGTCCGCGCGCTCGAGCACCAAGAACGCGGCACCCTCGCCCATGACGAACCCGTCGCGGGCTTGATCGAAGGGACGGGATGCGAGTTCGGGTTCGTCGTTGCGTTTGCTCAGTGCACCCATACGGGCGAACGCCGCCACTGCCGGCGCCATCAGACTCGCCTCGGTGCCACCGGCCATGACGACGTCCACCG
>JANYJV010000047.1 GCA_025361725.1 Acidimicrobiia bacterium
CGGTTCAGGATTGTCGTTCCGAGACCCCGACAACATCGCGTTGGAGTTCTTCGCTCCACCCGGGTGATGGGGGCGCGACGAGGGGTTCTGGAATCGCGTGTCCTGCTGAAGAAATCGGGCTGACGGCCGCCTGAGGTAGCCATCGTCTCGGTGTGATTGCTGCGCACTTGGGTGGCGATGGGCGAGGTGTGGATCGTGCCCGGCCTTGAGCCCTCGGCCGACCTGATCCGACCCGATCTTCCCATTGGCTCACACCGCACTCGGGTGACTCGGAGGGACTTGCTGCATCCCGAGGCAATCGCCGACTCCCTGGTCCGTCTCCTCGATGCGCTCGACGTGGATCAGGCCGCCGTCATCGGGAGTGACACCGGCGGCGCGCTCGCACAGATCTTCACCGCCCGCCATCCCGATCGGGTCAAGGCTCTGATCCTGACGAGTTGCGACGCCTTCGACCACTTTCCGCCAACGCTCATCAAGCTGTTGCTCCCGCTGCTCGCAATGCCCGGCGGGATCGATCTCATCGCGAACCTGTACCGATCGCAGCGCGTCCGACGCTCCTTCACCGGTGCCGGTCTCTTGCTCAACCACCCAATCGACGATGCGATCATCGAGCCGTGGTTTCGCCGGCTCGTGGACTCGCATGAGAACCGCAAAGACGTCCGGGCGTTCCTCCGTACCTGTAAGCCGAAGCTCGCCCATGCCGCCGCGCAACGACTCGAGACGTTCCCGCGCCCTGCGCTCATCGCGTGGTCTCGCGCCGACCGCCTCTTTCCCGACGCGGATGCCGAACGCCCGGCGCGCACGATCCCGGATTGCGAACTGCACTGGATCGAGAACGCTCGAACGTTCTCGATGATCGACCAACCGGACGCCCTCGTCGCGCTCATTCGCCCATTCCTTGGGCGGCTCGCGAACCTCTGACCCTGCCAGCGTTCGTCGTTTGACGCCGCCAATAGCGGCCTCAAACGACAAACGGTCGGGAGGAGTCGGGGAGGAGTGGTCAGCGGCGGGCGGCGGTGACCAGCGCGTCGAAGAGGCCCTGTTGGGCCGGGTCATCCGCGGCGGTGTCCTCGGGGTGCCACTGCACTGCCGCCACCCACGCCGAGCCGTCGAGTTCGACGGCCTCGACGATGCCATCCGAGGACCGCGCCGTGACCCGCAAGCCATCGCCGAGGCGATCGACCGACTGATGGTGGTGGCACGAGCACGCGGCGTGGGCACCGCCGAGGGCACGGCCAACGCGCGAATCAAGGACGATCTCGACGTCGTGCAGGTTCTGGCCGGCTTCGACACCCGGCTTGCCGTGGCCCGGAAAGTCGTCAGCGATGTGTTGGTGCAACGTCCCACCGCGCGCAACGTTCAACACCTGCGTCCCTCGACAGATCGCCAGCATCGGGATTTCCAACTCGATCGCCGCCGCGCACAGTTGGAACTCGAACTCGTCCCGCAACGCGTTGACGCCGTAGGTCTGTTCGGCGGCGGCCTGACCGTACCGCTCCGGGTTCACGTCACCACCGCCGGGGAGCACGATGCCATCGAAGTACCCGAGCACCGCGAGTGCTTCCGTGCGATCGAGATGGCGGGGGCCCAACATCGCCTCTTGCGCGCCGGCCCGTTGGATTGCCTCGACGTAGATCGTTTGGATGGCGACGGCGGAATCGGCCCAGCCGTCGACCCGCCCCGCGGGCATTGCGTAGACCGGGAGCGCGATCAACGGCGCGACGACCGACGCGGTGTTCATCAGATCTGCTCGAAGTTGCGTCGGCGTTCCCAGTCCGTCACGACGCGGTTGAACGTTGCCCACTCCTGCTTCGCCGTGTTCAACAAATGGTGGTGCACCGCCGGACCGAACGCTTCCTTGGCAACGGCGCTGGCCTCGAACGCGTCGATCGCTTCCACCAAGGTGGACGGCACGTGATCGAGCTCCGGCGCGTCGTACGCGTTCCCCACGAACGGTGCCGGTGGCTCAATCCCATTCGCGACCCCGTGCAGTCCCGCCGCGATCAGGCCCGCGTACGCGAGGTACGGGTTGACGTCGGCGCCGGGGATGCGGGACTCGACTCGATACGCCGGACCGTGGCCAACGAGGCGATACCCGCAGGTGCGGTTGTCGTACCCCCAGGCCAGCGCAGTGGGCGCCCAGGAGTCGGGCTGGTACCGCTTGTAGCTGTTCACGTAGTGGGCGAACATCCACGCCAACTCCCGGCCGGTCGACACGATCCCGCCGAGCCAGCCCCGGAAGACAGGGGAGAGGTGGTGTTCGGCGTCGGCGTCCCACATGAGGTTGTCGCCGGTTTTGGCGTCCCACACGCTCGAATGCAAGTGGCACGAGGAGCCGACTTCTTCCATCGAGTACTTCGCCATGAACGTGAGTGACCGTCCGTTCAACGACGCGATCTCTTTGGCGCCGTTCTTGTAGATCACGAGGCGGTCCGCCATCTCCAACGCTTCGGCGTACACGAGGTTGATCTCGTGTTGACCCTTGCCCGCTTCACCCTTCGAGAACTCGACGGGGATCGCGGCGTCGTGGATCCCGTTGCGGATCTGGCGGATGAGGTACTCGTCGCGTGTCGTCTGGAGGATGTGGTAGTCCTCGATCACGTCCGAATGAGGCGTGAGGTCGGCGTACTTGCGAGCCGCGGCGTCGCGATACGTGTTCTCGAAGAGGAAGAACTCGAGTTCGGCGCCGATCTTGATCTCGAATCCCATCTCGGCCGCGCGCGCCAGTTGCGTGCGAAGTATCTGGCGCGGCGACTCTTCGACTGGCGCGCCGGTCTCCTCGTCGACGAGGTCGCACAAGACGAGCGCAGTCGCCTCGAGCCACGGAATACGACGCAGGGTGTCGAGGTCGGGCACGCAGCGAAAGTCTCCGTAGCCCTGCTCCCAGTTCGCGAACTCGTAGCCCGGCAACGGCGTCATGTCGACGTCGAGTGCGATGAGGTAGTTGCACGCCTCGATGGCGCCGCCACCGTCGAGGATGTGCTCGACGAAGTAGTGGCCGATCACCCGCTTGCCCATGAGTCGACCTTGCAGGTCCGGGAAGCAGACGAGCACGGTGTCGATCTCTCCCGACGAGATCGCGTGCCGCAGCGCATCGGGCGTGAGGTTTCCGGACATTGAGACTCCTTCGACTGACGAGGCGGTGAGAGCGTATGGCGCCACGCCCGCCGGCGGCGCCGAACCCACGGCGAATTGCGGGCTATCGGGGCACTACGAGCGATGATTGGCGTGGGTCGGAACGTTCAGAACGCGGGCTGAAGTTTCGCAACCATCGGGAAGTGACGGACGTTCAGGGTCACGAGTTCGGCGTCGACCGCTTCGGCGGTGGCCGCGATGACGTAGTCGACGATGTCGATTCCGCCGTGTGAACGTCGAAACTTGCGCAGATGCTCCCCGGCTTGAGCGGCGATGGCATCCGAGACCGGAACCAGCGAAACGCCGGCGAAGAGCCGGTTCACGTTCGAGCGTTCGGCGGAACGCATGCCGCCTTCGAGTTCCGTACGCGAGAGCACACTTGCGAAAGCGCCGTCGGTGGCCACCGCAAGTCGAAGGCGATCGGTGGCCCGCTCGTCGCCGCGCAAGTGGGCGATCAACACCGACGAATCGAACAGTGCCGCGGTCATAGGCCGAGGTCCGCAAGCCGATCGGCACTGCCGCGTCCGCGTACCGCGGCAAGCCACTCCGGCCATTCGGGCGCGTCGGGAAGCACCCCCGCGGTGGCATCGATCGCTGCGAGTCGGTCGGCCGCCCCGTCATCGATGCCGAGGTCGACATCGAGAATCCGCCGGATAACTTCGGCTTTCGAGATGTGAGCGTCGGCTGCTCGGTCAGCGATGGCGCGCTGCTGCTCATCGGTGAGATAGATCTGCGTACGCTGCATACACCAGCAGTATACATTACAACTGACCGGCAGACGCTGGGCCGTCCTTCACGCACGGATGCGGTCACCGCGTGGATCCCACACCGGATCGCGAAGGATCTCGGCGGGCTGCCAGGTGCCGAACATCTCGATTTCGACCGGTCGCCCGAACTCGGCGCGGTCGGCAGGAACGTAGGCAAAGGCGAGCGCCCCGCCCACTCGGTAGCCGTAGTTGGCGCTGGTGACGCGCCCGACGATCGCGCCGTCCACCCGCACCGGCTCGGACCCGAGTGGGACAGCCAACGGATCCAGCGGCCGAACGCACCGCAACCGGCGACTGATACCGTCGGCCTTGATCCGCCGCAGTGCGGCCTGGCCGATGAACGGCGCCGGATGGTCGAGCGCGACGGCGAATCCGAGCCCGGCCTCGTAGGGGTTGTCCTCCGGCGTGATGTCCGCCGACCACACCCGGTAGCCCTTTTCCACTCGCAGTGCGTCGATTGCGCGGTAGCCGCCGGCGCGGAGATCGTGCGAAGTGCCGGCATCCCACAGCACATCCCAGAGCGCGCCGCCGTAATCAGACGGGCAGTACAGCTCCCATCCGAGTTCACCCACATACGTGACACGCAATGCGATCGTCGGGATCGAACCAAGGGTGATCGCCTGCGCGGTCAGATATGGGAACGCGTCGTTGGTCAATGAAGCGCTCGTCAATGGGGCAAGCAGGTCCCGCGCGTGTGGCCCCCAGACGCCGAAGCACGCGAAGCCGCTCGTGACGTCGACGAGTTCGACCGTGTCTCCCTCCGTGAGGAGATCCTGTTGCTTGCGGAGCCACCCCAGGTCGTGCGCGCCGAACGCGGTCCCGGTGACGACGAGGTAGCGAGCGATCGCCAGCCGGGTGACGGTGAGGTCGCATTCGATCCCGCCCCGCTCGTTGCACATCTGCGTGTAGATCACCGATCCGACCGGCCGGTCGACGTCGTTCGCACACACCCGCTGCAGGAACGCACACGCGCCGATGCCCCGTACCTCCAGCTTCGAGAAACTGGTCTCGTCGAAGATTGCCACGGAGTCCCGACACGCCAGCGCCTCCTCTCCGATCGCCGGACTCCAGTGTTCGCCGGCCCACCCGTGCGGGCGCAGTGTCTCGGTGCCGAGTTCGGCATGAGGCGCGAACCAGTTCGGGCGCTCCCACATGCTCTTCTCGCCGAACTCGCAGCCAAGCGCAACCAAACGTTCATAGGCAGGGGAGCGACGCAACGGTCGGCCCGCGTACCGTTCTTCGTTCGGGTAATGGATGTCGTAGTAGGTGGAATACACCTCGACGGATCGGGCCACCGCGAGTTCGCGGCTCGCGTACTGCGGACCGAACCGACGGATGTCCATCTTCCAGGTGTCGAAGCTCGGCTCGCCGTCGAGGATCCACTCACTCATCACGCGGCCGACACCGCCGGCACCTGCGATGCCGTGCGCGCAGAACCCGGCGGCGACGAAGAGTCCGTGGACTGCACTCTCACCGAGCACGAACTCGTTGTCCGGAGTGAAACCTTCGGGGCCGTTCACCAACGAGATGATCTCGGCGGATTCGGCGGCCGGGACGCGCCGAATCGCGTTGGTCATGATCGGTGCAAACCGATCCCAGTCTTCGGGCAGGAGCTTGTTGTTGAAGTCGGCCGGGACGCCGTGCACGCTCCACGGTGCGGGATCGCGTTCGTAGCCGCCGAGGACGAGGCCACCGGATTCCCTCCGGAAGTACACGAGGTTGTCCGGGTCTCGGAGCTGCGGGAGGGCGTCGGTGACGCCGTCGATCGGAGCGGTGACCACGTACTGGTGGGCCATCGGCACAATCGGAACCGCGATGCCGGCGAGCAACGCAACGTCGGGGGTGTACATCCCGCACGCCAGCACCACCGTCTCTGCCTCGACGCGTCCGTGATCGGTCTCCACCGCGCGCACGCGACCGTCGACGATCTCGAAGCCGGTGACTCGGACGCCGGTCTCCACGCTCACGCCGCGAGACTTGGCGCCCCCGATGAACGCGTAGGTGAGTCCGCTGGGATCGAGGTAGCCGTCGGTGGGGAGCCAGACCCCGCCGAGGACCCCCGCCGGATCCATCAACGGGAAGAGGTCATGTGCCTCGGCGGGACCGACCAACTCCATCGGCAGGCCGAAGGTCTTGGCCCAGCCGTGTTGGCGCGTGAGTTCCTCCATGCGCGCCGGTGTGGAGGCGATGCGGAGCGACCCGACCTCGCGCCAACCGGGGGAGCGCCCGGTCTTCTTGGCCTCGGCTTCGAGGCGGCGGTACACGTCGACGCTGTGCATCATCATGCGCGTCAGCGGCAGGCTGCCCCGGAGTTGGCCGACGAGTCCGGCCGAGTGGAAGGTGGAGCCGCTCGTGATCTCGGATCGTTCGAGGACGAGCACATCGGTGCAGCCGGCTTCGGCGAGGTGCCAGGCGATGCTCGCGCCGCCGACGCCCGCACCGATGATGACGACCTGGGCGCGGTCCTTCATGCGAGCGCCTCCGCCGCGTCGCGCAGCAACTGGCCGTACTCGGGTGCCGATGCGTTGGTGAGCAGTCGGTCGAACTTCTCCTCTGCGTAGCTGCGGTAGTCGAAGTCGATGGTGCTGATGCCTTGCTGCACCACACCCCACATCGCTTCGCGGGCGTCACTGACGATCTTCATGAGCCGCATCCGGGCGAGCGTTCTCGCAGTGACTCGCCCGTGGTACTCGCCGACCAGATGTTCCTCGGTCGCTGCGGAGAGGTCGTTGTTGACCGCGAGGTTGCCGAGGTCGAAGGCCCGATCGTTCATTCCCGCATACTCCCAGTCCAGGAGCCAGAGCTGGGGCCCGTCGCGGAGGACGTTGGCACGCAGGAGATCGTTATGGCACGGCACCAGTGGATCGGGCGAGACCGCGAAAGCCGCAGCCACCTCGGCGACGATTGTGGCCACGCGCTCGAAGGCCACCGGGATCGCGACACCACGGCGTGACGCAGCATCGTGGTGGAGAAGCGGAACGGTGAACGTGTCGAAGGTGTGATCGAGCGCGCCCGACCCGTGGAATGTCCGCAGGATGGAGGCGAGCCGATCGAGCGTTGCCGCGCTTCCGAACTGATCCCGCGGGATTTCGGCGCCCGCGACAAACCGGGTCACGAGGCAACCGTCGAAGAGTCCGAGGACTGGTGGTGCGATTCCGAGGGCCGCAGCGCGCGATGCGGCGACGAACTCGCACTCCCGATCAATCTCGAGCTGATCGGTGTCTGCGCCCGGAACGCGCACGACAAACCGATCGCCGTCGACGTCCACGACATGGTTACGATTCGTGATCCCGCCGCTGAGCGCGCCCACGACGTGGGCCCGGCCACTCCAGCCGGGCACACGTGAAATCACGACGGCGACGCGCGCGGCGTCGGCCGACTCGGGCGGACTAGTGCTCAGCGGGGGTTCCGCTCTCCAGCCGTTCGAATGTGGAGGGATCGGCGCCCGCCTCGACGGCGGCGAGCTCGCGTTCGATGGCCAGCAGCTCGTCGCGCGAACCCTGCACCTGTGGGCCCTTGAACCACTTCTTCGCCGACACCATCCACCAGATTCCGATGACCGCGAAGATCAGCAGCATCAGCGGGCCGGCCCAGTTGAAGTTGTTGAGCCCCACGTTGACGCCGCCCACGCGGTCGCCGGGGATCCAGGGGTAGAAGGCAGGCAGGAAGAAGACGATGCCGATGATGACGACCCAGACGAATGCCACCCAACCGATGGGCTTGGACCAGCGGCCGAGGTTCCATGGCCCTACTTGGAAGTCCCGGTTCCGCAGGCGTAGGAACACCGGGATGATGTAGGCCACGTACAAGCCGACGGTGCCGATGGACACGATCGCGAAGAACGCCACCGAGTAGCCGGCGTTCTGGTAAATCGACGGCAGCCCGAGCAAGAACGCCAGTCCGACCGCGAGCCAGACCGAGTTCGTGGGCGTCCGGGTACGCGGGTTGATTCGGTGCCATATCCGGTGACCCGGAACCGCGCCGTCACGCGAGAACGCGTAGATCATGCGCGAGTTCGCCGTCACCGAGGCCATACCGCAGAACAGCTGGGCGACGATCGAGATGATGATCAGCAGCTTGCCGCCGGCGGGGCCGATTGCGGCGATGAAGAGTTGGAACCCGGCAGTGAGGCCACCGACGGACAGCGTGTCGTAGGCGCCCTTCGGGATCGCGTAGAGCATCGCGAGGTTGAGCACGAGACCGGCCACAGCCGACACGTAGATCGCCCGCACGATCGCCTTCGAGCTCGACACGTTGGCTTCGAGGGTCTCTTCGGTCATGTGGGCCGATGCGTCGAAACCGGTGATCGTGTATTGCGCGATCAACATGCCGATCATGAACACGTAGAGGCCGACGAACGGGAAGTCCCAGCCCGTCGCGTTCTTGGACGAGAAGATGAAGTCGACCTTTTGGTGCGACTCCGGCAGGATGATCAACGCGCCGACGATCACGGCAACACCGATGACGTGCCACCACACGCTGATGTCGTTGAACACGGCGACCAACTTGACCCGGAACGTGTTGATGAGGCCGTGGAGCACGAGGACGATGGCGTACGTCGTCAGGACCCACCACTTGTTGAGCAGGTTGTCCGAGATGTAGCTCGTGATGAGGAAGTTGATGGTGGTGGCGAGTCCGAAGTCGATGCTCGCGGTGATCGCGACCTGACCGACGAAGTTGAACCAACCGGTGAACCAACTCCACGCGGGTGCGTTGCGGTTCGCGAGCTTGGCCGACCAGTAGTAGAGGCCGCCGGCGGTCGGGTATGCGGAGCAGATCTCCGCCATCGCCAGGCCGACGAGCAGCGTGAAGAACCCGACGATGATCCAACTGAAGGTCACGGCCTTGGGTCCTCCCGCGAGCAGCGGGAGGTAGAAGGTGGTGATCCCTCCGGTGAGGATCGAGATGATCGTGAAGCTCACGGCGAAGTTGGAGAACCAACCCATGCCGCGTTTCAGTTCTTGGGCGTAGCCCATCTCGTGGAGTCGATCGCGGTCCGCGTCGACGGTTTCGGTTGAGCCCAGTGATGCGTCGTGAACCGACACGCGGGGCCCCCTTCCCTCGTGGCGTATGTCGGGGCGGATCGTCACACACTCCGGAGCGCAATGGAAGGGGAGATTTGCTACGAATTCCGTCGTTCGGGACGCCCAGAACCGTCGAACCCGTCGTCGGGGCTACTCGGGCGTGACGTACGCGGCGGTGATACCACCGTCGACGACGAGCTGCGCGCCGGTCATGAACGACGAGTCGTCGGAGGCGAGGAACAGCGCGGCCTTCGCCAACTCCTCGGCCTGACCGAGCCGACCCATCGGAATGTGAACGAGCCGACGGGCCTTCCGTTCCGGATCACTCATCAGTTCTTCGAGCATCGGAGTGGACACCGGGCCCGGACACAACGAGTTGGCGCGAATGTTCTGGCGCCCGTATTCCACTGCGATCTCACGCGTCATTGCGAGCACGCCGCCCTTGGATGCGGTGTACGCGATCTGCGCGGTGGCCGCACCCATCAGCGCCACGAAGCTCGCCACGTTGACGATCGAACCGCCACCCGAGGCGAGCATCGCCGGAATGCCGTACTTGCATCCCAGCCACACGCCCTTGAGGTTGACCTCCATCACGCGGTCCCACGTGGGTTCCGGGGTCTCGGTGACTCCACCGTCGTCGGCGGGAAAGATGCCGGCGTTGTTGTAGAGGATGTTGAGGGCACCGAAGCGCGCCATCGCGAAGTCGATCATGGCGCTGACCTGATCGGGATTGGCAACGTCGACCTTCACGAACGCAGCCTCACCGCCGACGGCCTCCACGGCCGCGACGGTTTCGGCTCCGCCCGCTTCGCTGAAGTCGGCGACGACGATCCGGGCTCCCTCGCGTGCGAAGAGCACCGAAGCCACCTGGCCCATGCCGTTGCCGGCGCCGGTGATGAGCGCAACCTTGCCGTCGAGTCTGGGCATGAGTCCTCCGAGTGGGAAAGGTCCGAGTTGTGAACGCAGCGCGCCGATAACCTCGACCAAATGGCCGAAACTGACGATGGCGACGCCGGCGAACCTTCTGCTGGTACGCCGGTCCGGACCGCAACGACCGGCGAAGCTACCGGCTCGGCGGCCCCGGAGAAGACACCGGCGGAGCGCAATGCCATGGACCGCGGCGAGAGTGACGATCCCGGAACGGTCGAGGAGCACCTGCACGATCAGCGGGCAATGCGCCTCGCGAAGATCGACGCCCTCCGCGAGGCCAGGGTCGATCCCTATCCGGTGCGGTTCGACTTCACCACGACGGCCGGAACGCTCCGCGCCGAATACGGCGACCTCGAGCCGGGGACGAGCACCGAGACGAAGGTGCGGGTCGCCGGTCGGCTGCTGCTCCTGCGCCGCCAGGGCAAGCTGAGCTTCGGGACCTTGGCGGACCGCGACGGGCCGATCCAACTCTTCGTGAGCAGCGCAGTCATCGGGGCCGACACCCACGACGAGTTCGACCGGCTCGACCGCGGTGATTGGATCGGTCTCGAAGGCACGGTGATGACCACTCGTCGCGGTGAACTCTCGATCAACGTCGAGAGCTTCCAGTTGTTGGCGAAGGCAGTCCGTCCGTTGCCGGACAAGTGGCACGGTCTCACCGACACGGAAACGCGCTACCGCCAGCGATACGTGGACCTGGTGGTCAACGAGGATGCGCATCGCATCGCGGTCGACCGCATCGAGATCATCGCGGCGCTCCGGAAGCACCTCATGGATCGCGGCTTCCGGGAGGTCGAGGGCCCGGTCTTGCAGAGTATCCAGGGTGGTGCCACCGCTCGGCCGTTCATCACGCACTTCAACGCGCTCGGTCAGGACATGTACCTGCGGATCGCGTTGGAGTTGCACCTCAAGCGGCTCATCGTCGGGGGCCTGGATCGCGTGTACGAGATCGGGCGCGTGTTCCGCAACGAGGGCATCGACACCACTCACATCCCCGAGTTCACGATGCTCGAGGCGTACCAGGCCTACGGCGATTACCACGACATGATGGACCTCGTTGAAGGTCTCGTGGTCGAGAGTGCACGCGCCGTCGCGCCGGAACTTCAGGTCACGATTGGCGACGAGACCATCGATCTCACGCCGCCCTTCCGGCGCGCCACGATGGTCGAACTCATCAAGGAACACGCGGGCGTCGACATCAACCCGGCGATGGATCTCGAAGCGGCGCGCGACGTGCTGCGCGGTCTCGACCTCGCCTTCGAACCGTCGTGGGGTGCGGGCAAGCTCACCAACGAGGTGTACGACGCGTACGTCGAAGACAAGTTGGTCCAACCGACCTTCGTCCTCGATCACCCGCGCGAAGTGTCGCCGTTGGCGAGGGCTCATCGCGACGATCCCACTTTGGTCGAGCGGTTCGAGATGGTGGTGAACCGGCACGAGCTCGCGAACGCGTACAGCGAGCTCAACGATCCGGTCGATCAACTCGAGCGCTTCGAAGCCGAGGCGACGCACAAACGAGCCGGCGATCCTGAGGCCGGCGACATCGACCTCGACTACGTGCGCGCGCTCGAGTACGGGATGCCGCCCACCGGTGGGCTCGGCATCGGCGTGGACCGTCTCGTCATGCTGCTCACGGGGACACCGTCGATCCGGGAAGTCATTCTGTTCCCGACGCTGCGACCTGAGCCCGGAATGGGTGGGCTCGGCTCGGACCCCGACTCCGTGCCGGCGACCGTCGCGGGTGGCGGCGCGGCAAGTGCCGGGCGAGAACCGCCGGAGCTCCACGCGACCGTGGCCGCAATCGCCACTGCCGTGCCGCCACCCGCCGGCCCACCGCGTCTTGCCGTCCGGGTGATCACGTGGATGGTTGCGTTCGCCGGTCTCCTGTCGGTGGCGGCGCTGGTTCCCTGGGTGCACCGCCATATCGAACCGTTCCGGAACAGCCTGCTTCCGTTCGAGTTGCGGGTAACCGGGCGAGTGGCGACCGTGCTGGTCGGATTGTCGTTCCTCGTGTTGGCGGACCAGCTCCGCCTGGGGAAACGGCGAGCGTGGCAACTCGCGGTGGGTGTTGCCGCGCTGAGCTCCGTACTCGAGCTGACCAAGGGTCCGCACTTGGTTGCCGCGGGCTATTCGATCGCGGTGCTCCTGCTTCTCGTCGGGTTCCGCGATCGGTTCACCGCGCCGGCGGACCCGCCGTCGATCTGGCGCCTCCTCCGGTTGTTCCCGGTGTACGTCTTCGTGGTCTATGGCTTTGGGGTCCTCGCCCTGTTCGCCGACCACCGCCGCATCTCGCCGACCCCCACACTTGCCGGTGCCTTCGAGACGGTGACGTTCGGCCTCGTCGGCGTGTCGGGTCCGTACACCTACCAATCCCGGTTCTTCCATGACTTCTATCCGGCGGCGCTGCTCGCCGCCGGAATCTTCGGATTCGTGGGGCTCATCGTGGTGTTCTTCCGACCGTTGGTGAGTCGGGACCCGCATCGGGACGAGGACTGGCATCTCGCCCAACGACTCGTACGGGACTACGGATGGGACACTCTCGCGTACTTCGCGCTGCGCAACGACAAGAGCTTTTTCTTCGCCTCCGACGGTGAAGCGATGATCGCGTACACCTATATGGCCGGTCATGGCTTGGCTGCGGGTGACCCGATCGGCCGGCCGGAGTCCATTGCGCTGGTCGTCGACGAGTACTTGGCGTTCTGTCGCGCTCACGCGTGGAAGCCGGCATTCCTCGCGGTGCGCGAAGGTGATCTCGCGCTCTATTCGTCACGCGGGCTTCGTCACATCTATCTCGGTGACGAAGCAATCCTGCACTGTGACCAACTGGCACGCGGTGGGGGAGCGAAGAGTGTGCGCCAGGCGGTGCGGCGGGTGGCGAAGACGCACACGTTCAAGATGATCACCGAGTCGAGCGCGTCACCGTCCTTGGTGAACTCCTTGAATGCGATCAGCAAAGCTTGGCGCGGCAAGGATCCCGAACGTGGGTTCACGATGTCGTTGTCCGAGGACATCGAAGGAACGAGTTCAGAATTCTTGCTATGTGTGGCCTACGACGCTGTCGGCGTGGCCAAAGGATTTCTCCGGATCGTTCCCGCGTACGGACGCGATCGTGGCTACACGCTCGACCTCATGCGTCACGACCCGGATGCACCGAATGGCATGACTGAGTTCCTCATCGCGAACACCGCCGTGGCGCTCGACGGGCGTGGAGTCCATCGGCTGTCCATGAACTTCGCGGCATGGGGCCGCCTGCTGGACCCGGAGATTCTTCACACCCCCCCGCAGCGTGCGGTCGCGTGGGGCCTCAAAAAGCTGAATCCGTACTTCCAGATCGAATCACTCCGCACCTTCAACGAGAAGTTCGATCCGGAGTGGCTGCCCCGCAGCATTGTCTACGCCGATGCGTCGGACTTGCCACGCGTCAGCGCGTTGTACGCCGGGGTCGAGGGATTCCTGAAGCTTCCGTTCGGCCGATCGCTGTTCGTGCCGACACCCGTTCGCGGTGATGCGGTGCCAGGGCTCACATCGGTGGGAGTCGAGGCTGACGTCGCGTGAGCCGACCGCTCGCGTTGGCCGCCGGTGTGGTGGCGTCCTCCGTGTGCCTGGTCAGCGTAGGCGCACCGGCGCGCGCCAGTGCGACCGTTCCGCTGATCATCGCCAACCCACTCAGTCCGATCACCAACCATTCGACGCCGTCGGCGTGGACGCGTTCGTCCAGAGCCGCGATCCCGACCGCGACACTTACCACCGGATCGAGCACGATCGAGGCCGGAAACGAGATCTCGAGCGAACCGGCCTGGAATGCCAACTGCTGGCACAGCAACCCGATCGCGCCGGTCCCGACGACGCCGTAGGTCTCCCACGAACGAAGCAGCGGCTCGATTCCTTCGTCGAGGTGGAACATCAGGGTCTTGGTGAGCGCCGACGCCAACCCGAACATGGTGCCGGCGGCAATGGCGAGACCGATGCTGCGTCCCCGCGGACCGCGCATCGCCGCCAGGGCCATGCCGACTCCGGCGAGGAGGCCACACCCGATGATGGATGGCAGCCAGTGTCCGAAGCTGTTTGTGTTTCGACCGCCACCGGGGTCGCCGACGAGGAGGAAGACTGCGAGCCCCCCAGCGATGACACCCGCCCACGCCAGGTCCCGCCTGCGAATCGGGCGGGCATTCCATCGAGCGCTCAACGGCAGCGAAAACACGAGCGACGTGATGAGCAAGGGCTGGACCACGAGGATCGAACCGGCGCCCAGTGCGGCGGCTTGGATGAGGTAACCGCAACCGTCGCCGAGGGTGGCCGCCCACCAACGCGGACTTCGGAGCAGTCCGGTCACGAAGCCGGAACCGCGCGCATCGACGTCGGCTGCTTCCTGTTGTTGTGCGACCGCGCTGACGGCGAACACGAGCGCAGCCCCCAAGGCCAAGAGAACCGCGAGCCAGGGCATCGCCAATAGTACGCTCCCGCTTGATGATCGCTGATCTTTCGATCGTCGGCTTCCCATTCCTCGTCGGTGTCGCGGCGTCCACGGCTGCGGTGATCGCGTTTGCGATCGGGTTCCGTCATCACATGAACCGCCTCGCGACTGCCGCGGTGTGGTTGATGATCGTTGCGCTGCTCGCCGGCAACGCGGCGGGATGGGTGAATCGACATTTCGACTCCGTGCGCACCGTCGACGAGTTGTTCGGACGCACCGCACAGGACCAGTCGAGCGTCGCCGCCATCGCGCGCCAACGTACGGTCCCCAAACGCGGTCAGGTCATCACCATTCCGATACCGGCGACCACTTCGGGCTTCTCGGCCCGGGATGCGCTGGTGTACCTCCCGCCTGCTTGGTTCGAGACGCCTCGACCGCGACTCCCGGTGATCGAGTTGCTGGCCGGCGAGCCGGGCGCAACTGACAACTGGACCCAGGGCGGACTCGCGGACGTGACCAGCGACGCCTACGCCGCGACGCATCTCGGCCTCGCTCCCGTCTTGGTCATGGCCGACAACAACGGCACCGACACTTCCGACACCGAGTGTGTGGGAAAGGCCGAGCAGTACCTGACCGTCGATGTCCCGCGATTCGTCGCGGCGCGCTTCGGCACTGCGGTGACGCCGGCGAAGTGGGCGATCGGCGGCTTGTCCGAGGGTGGGATGTGCGGGCTGATGTTGTCGTTGCGTCATCCCGACCAGTACCTGACCTTCCTTGATTACGGCGGCCTGCTCGGCCCGAGGGATTCCGACGCCAACAACATCGGTGACACCGTAAGGATCTATTTCAACGGCGATCAGGCCGAGTTCGCGGCCCACGAGCCGCTCGACATCCTGCGCACCCGGCGGTTCGAGCAACTCGGTGGATGGTTCGAGGTGGGGAGCGACGATGCTGATCCACTCGCGGCGCAGCAGGCCCTCGTCCCCGCCGCACCGCGCGCGGGTGTGACGACGTGTTCGGTGGTGGTCCCGGGAGGAGAGCACACCTTCCAGATGTGGGCCGACGCGTTCAAGAGTTCGCTGCCGTGGGTCGCGGCGCGTCTCGGGATCGGTCCTCCGGTCACCAAGTGTCCCCACCAATGATCCGGTGTGACGCGAGGCCGAACGGCAACAACGTCAGAGCAACTCGTCCGGGGTCATGAAGAGGAAGTCCGTGCGCGCCGGCGGCCGGGCGCGCGCCAACGCCGCAGTTCCACACACGAGGACCAGTGCACAGGCGGCGATCAGCAGCCACTCGGCACCCGAAGCTTGCACCTCTTCCTCGAGCGTGTTGACCGCGACGAACACGGCAACGATCGGATCGAGGACCATCGTGGCCGGATACGAGACCGCGAGCGGACCGGATTGGAACGCGAGCTGTTGCATGAAGATGCCGAACGTCGCGACACCGATCAGGGCGTAGGGCTCCCAGTGCATGAAGAGCGGTCCGACCCCGCGAGCCAGATAGTGGACGCTGGACTTGGTGAGCGCGGACCCGAATCCGATCGCGATCCCCGCGACGATCGCAAAGCCCACTGCGCGCAGCGGCGGCCCGACCGCCATCGAGATGCCGCCGACGACGAGAACGATGGCGCCGCACGTCGCAATCGACGACCACCAGTCACGCAGCGGTTCGACGTCGACGCCACCTTCGGGGTCACCGACAATCAGAAAAAGTGCGAGCGCAGACGCGAGCGCGAAGCCCCACACCACCTGGGATCGGGAGACACTGCGACCACTCCACCGAGCACCGAGGGGGAGTGCGAACACCAAGGTCGTCACGAGCAGTGGTTCCACGACGATGAGAGAGCCGGCGGCCAAGGCCGACGCTTGCAGCGCGTATCCGAGTGCATTGCCGGTCGTGGCGGCGAGCCACCGAGGGCGAGTCAGGAGTCGAGCCATCAGCTTTGGGCCGTGGACGTCCGGGTGCTTCGCGGCTTCCTGCTGTTGCGCCACCGCCCCGACCGCGAACAGCATCGCGGCGCCGAGCGCCAGCAGTACGGCGAGCCAGGGCATGCCCGACACTACGCTCCGCGCCTGTGAGCGCCTGTGTGGGTTTGTCTGTCACCATCTCCGGTCTCGACCGATTGTTCGGTGACGACCTCGGTGCAGTGGTCGACGTGGCGCGCCAGGCCGACGACCTCGGCGTCGCGCAGCTCGTGTTCCCCGATCATGTTGCGATCGGTCCCCGGCTCGACCGCTATCCCTACAGCTCCCGGTTTCCGTATCCGCCGTCGGAACCTTGGCTCGAGCCGCTGACGGCATTGGCGGCGATCGCCGGCGCCACGCGGCAGATCAGACTCGGTACGGGAGTGCTCATCGCGCCACTCCGACCGATGCTGCTGCTCGCGAAGACCGTCGCCACGCTCGACGTCTTGTCCCGCGGGCGCGTTGATCTCGGGATTGGCACGGGCTGGCAAAGGGAGGAGTTCGTCGAGCCCGGTATGGCCTTCGTCGGGCGGACTCAGCGCATGGACGACGCCATCGCCGCGTGCCGACAACTGTGGGATTCCGAGCCGCCGGTGTCCTTCGAGTCCGAGACGATCTCGTTCTCGGAAATCTGGAGCGAACCGCGCCCGGTGCAGACGCGCATTCCGGTTTGGTACGGCGGTGCACTGACGCCACCGATGATCGCTCGGATCGCGGATCTGGGCGACGGGTGGTTGCCGCTCGGACCGACGACCGACGAGATCGCTGTCGGCATCGAGACGTTGCGGCACGCGTTCGGTGAGCGCGGCCGCTCACCGGACGAACTCGGTGTTCGGGTCGGGTTGCCGCTGGTGGTCGGCGATGATGGCGCGGTCGACGTGTCAGCGTCCGTCGCGTCCGTTCCGCACCTCGCCGCGATGGGGGTCACCACGGTGTCGGTGGCGCTCGGACGGTTCCTCACCACCAGGGCGGATATCGGACCGTTCCTGCGCGACATGGTGGATGCGCTCGGGGGTTGAGTTCATCGCGAGACACCTATCCGCTCGCCCTCGTAGGCTCGCCGCCATGACGCATGACCTGATCATTCGCAACGGCTTGGTGGTCGACGGCACCGGCGCCGAACCCGTCCGTGCCGACGTCGCGATCGATGGTGACCGCATCAGTTCGGTCGGTGTGGTCACCGATACCGGAACTCGCGAGATCGACGCCGAGGGTCGGTACGTGACCCCGGGGTTCGTGGACATCCACACTCACCTCGACGCGCAACTCGCATGGGACCCGATTGGTTCGTCGTCGTGTTGGCACGGTGTCACGTCGGTGGTGCTCGGGAACTGCGGTGTGACCTTCGCGCCATGTAAGCCCGAGGACCGTACGTTCCTCGCGGAGATGATGGAGTCGGTCGAGGACATCCCTGCGCACGCGATCATGGCCGGACTCCCGTGGGATTGGGAGAGCTACGGCGAGTATCTGCTGTCGATCGATCGCATGCCGAAGGGCATCAACGCCGGTGGCATGGTCGGCCACTGCGCGGTCCGGATCCATGCGATGGGTGAGCGGGCAATGGGCGACGAGCCGGCGACGGACGCCGACATCGCCGCCATGCGCGAGTTGGTCGCCGAAGCGATCGATGCCGGCGCGCTCGGTTTCTCCACTTCGCGGACGGCGCTGCATCGTGTGCCGGACGGTCGGGTCGTTCCGGGAACCAAGGCCGATCCTCGCGAACTCATCGAGATCGCGCGTGTGATGGGTGACCGACGTCAAGGCGTGTTCGAGGCCGCCCCGGCCATCGGCGAGCGCGGTGCCGACGGTGAGCGCCGAACGCGCGCCGAGATCGCGCTGCTCGGCGAGATCAGCCGGATCACCGGCCGTCCCGCGACCTTCGGGGTGAGCCAGACCAAGAAGGTGCCGGGCCTCGATCTCGAGACGTTCGACGAGGTCGACATCCAGAACGGGTTGGGCGCGCGCCTACGACCACAGACCACGGCACGCGGCATCGGGTTGCTCTTCGGCCTCGTGTTCCGCACGCCGTTCGACGCGTCGGCCGAGTGGCGCGGGTTGCGCGACGTTCCCTTCGACGAACGGTTGGCGGCGGTGCGAGATCCGCAGCGGCGGGCAGAACTCATCGCCGCGGCGGATGGCGTGCCGACCATCCCGATGGACGAGATGTTCGTCCTCCCTGAGGGCGACGCCCGCTATGACCTCGGCGCGCAAGATTCGCTGGCCGCGCACGCGCACCGGCTGGGCGTGCACCCGGCCGAGGCGTTCCTCCAGTTGTGCGACGAGCGCAACGGTTCGGTGTTGGTGAACTGGCCGTTCCTCAACGACGATCTCGGCGCGGTCAAGGGCATGTTGGAACACCCGGCGAGTGTGTTGGGTCTGGCGGACGCGGGCGCGCACGTCGGCATGATCATGGACTCCAGCCAGCCGACGTTCTTCCTCACGTACTGGGTACGCGATCGTGGTCTCGTGACGATCGGTGAGGCGATCCGAAGATTGACGTCCGACACGGCCGAGCTGTTCAGCATTCCGGACCGTGGGGTGCTCCGGCCGGGTGCGTTCGCAGACGTGAACGTGATCGATCTCGACGGCATGCGCCTGCCTCAGCCGGAGTACGTCCATGACTTCCCGAACGGGGCCGGCCGGTACGTGCAACGAGCGACCGGTTACGACGCAACGATCGTCAACGGCCAGGTGTTCATGCAACACGGCGAACATACCGGTGCGCTCGCCGGCGTGGTCCTCCGGAGTGCCCCCGACGCGTCACCGCCCCCGGCACTCGTGCGGCCGAGGCTTCTACACTCCTCGCCATGACGATGACTGATATCCCGAAGGCTCTCCACCGCGGTGAGAGTGAGAACCCGTTCGTCGCGCTCGGTGACGGCACGCATCTGCAGTTGTTGCAGGTCGACGTCGAAGCCGGCCTCTGGGTGATCCGGACGAAGTTCGAACCCGGCGTCGTCGTGCAGACCCACAAGCACACGGGGCACATCTTCGCCTTCACGATCGCCGGATCGTGGCACTACCGCGAGTATCCGGAGGTCAACGTCGCCGGGTCCTACCTCTACGAGCCGGCGGGTTCGGTCCACACCCTCGTCGTGCCCGAGGACAACGACGGTATGACCGACGTGTGGTTCGCGATCCACGGTGCGAATCTCAACCTCGATGCCGACGGCAATGTCGACTCGGTGGTGGATGCCGGGCTCGTACGCGACTCGTACTTCGCGCTGTGCGAGGCCGGCGGTCTCGGCCGCCCCGACGTCATCGGCGCATAGCCCGTACCTCTCGCTTTTGGCGTCACCAGGTGCTCTCCAGCAGCACTTCTGGACGCCAAAACGGTTGGCACCGGCCGCGGCCGCTACTCAGAAGACAGGAAGACGTTCTTGACCTCGGTGTAGTGCGACATCGCGTGCATGCCGAGTTCCCGACCGAGGCCGGAATGCTTGTAGCCACCGAACGGCGCCTCGGTGCGCACTGACCGGTTGGTGTTGACCGAGATCACGCCGGTGCGAATCGACTTCACCACGCGCAGCGCGCGTCCGAGGTCGCGAGTCCAGACCGAGCCGGACAAGCCGTAGGGCGTGTCGTTGGCGATGCGAATCGCGTCCGCTTCGTCGCGAAAGGGAATGATCGACGCGACGGGTCCGAAGATCTCTTCCTGCGCGACCCGCATGGAGTTGCCCACGCCGGCGAGCACGGCGGGTGACAAGTAAAACCCGGGATCGTCGGGCATGACCCCGCCGGTGACGCACTCGGCGCCTTCCTCACGCCCAATGGCGAGGTAGTCGAGCGAAACCTGACGCTGCGCGGCGGAGATCATCGGGCCGATCTCGGTCGACTCGTCGAGTGGTTTCCCGATGCGCAGGGCCTCGGTGGTTCGAGCAAAGGCGGCCACGAAATCGTCATAGATGGACGCCTCCACCACGATCCGGCTGCGCGCACAACAGTCCTGGCCGGTGTTGGCGAACACGGACATCGGGGTCTCGGCGGCGGCTTTCTCCCAGTCCGCATCGGCGAACACGACGCACGCAGACTTCCCGCCGAGTTCGAGCGAGACGCGCGTGATGTTCTCCGAGCTCGCGCGCAGGATCGATGCGCCGGTGGTGGTCTCGCCGGTGAACCCGATCTTGTCCACACGCGGATCGCTGACCAGCGCGTCACCGATGATGCGTCCCGGTCCGGGCAGCACCGATACGCAGCCTTCGGGAACTCCGGCTTCGACGAGGATCTCACCGAGCTTGAGTGCGGAGAGCGGCGTGAGTGATGCCGGTTTGATGATCACGGAGTTCCCGCACGCGAGCGCGGGCGCGGTCTTCCACGTGGTGATCAGCAGCGGAAAGTTCCAGGGCACGATCAGCGCGCACACGCCGACGGGCTCGCGGAGTACGAGGTCGATGCCGGCGTCCTGCACGGGCACGGTCTCGCCGAAGATTTTGTTGGCGGCACCGGCGTAGTACTCGAAGACATCGGCCGCGGCGTTGATCTCCCAACGCGCGTCGCCGATCGGCTTGCCCGCGTTCCGGGCTTCGAGCGTGGCGATTTCCTCGACGCGTTCGCGGACCAGTCCCGCCACTTTGAGCAGGACCTTGCCGCGTGCCGTCGCGCTCTGGTTCGCCCAGACCCCGGCGTCGAAGGATTCGCGAGCGGCACGAATGGCCGCATCCACATCCGTCGCATCTCCAGACGCGACCGTGGTCAGTTCGAGACCGGTCGACGGTTCGATGACCTGTAGGGTGCCGCCGGCGTGTGCAGGGCGGGCGGTGCCGCCGATGAGAAGGTCCATGAACGCACGGTACCGGGCCGGGTGATGCGCCAGCGGCACGCGCACTGGACCGGCCGGTGCCTGTGCAAGGGTGGTCCGATGGCTCGGCGTCCCCACAGTAGGAATGCGCGCGTCGCAGGGTTGCTGGCGGCGTGCATGATGATCGGGGCGTGTTCAAGTGGGGGTTCGACGGCCGGCCCGTCGTCGGAACGTCCAAGGACGACGACCACCAGAGGCACGATTGACTCGTCGTCGACCTCTTCGCCGCCAGTGGTCCCGATCACGTGGCATAGGTGTGACGCAGGGGAGTGCGGGACCGTCTCGGTCCCGGTCGACCGCGCGGTGGCGAACGGTGCGCGCATCGATGTGGCGGTGGCGCGCGCTTCGCGAGCGAAGTCGGACCAGCGCATCGGCAGCCTGCTTGTGAACCCGGGCGGTCCGGGCGCTTCGGGGCTGGACATCGTCGGCTACATCGCATCAAATCTTCCGAAGTCGATCACCGATCGTTTCGACGTCGTGGCCTGGGACCCGCGCGGGAGCGGCAAGAGCGCGCCGGTGAACTGCGGGAACGAACTCGACGGCCGCTTTGCGGTCGACACCGCCCCCGACAACCCGAGCGAACTCGCCGCGCTGGAGGCGGCGGCGAAGCAGTTCGTCGACGCGTGCGTCCAGCACACCGGCGATCGCCTCCGCCACATTTCGACCGCCGACACCGTGGCCGATCTGGACGATCTTCGGATCGCGCTCGGCGACGACCGCCTCACCTACCTCGGCCTGTCCTACGGGACTTACATCGGTGGCCTGTACGCCACGGCCTACCCCACTCACGTGCGCGCCCTGGTGCTCGACGGAGCGCTGGATCCCACGCTGTCGGCGGAGGACGTTTCGGTGCAGCAGGCGAAGGGATTCGACGACTCGTTGACCGAGTTCTTCCGGTGGTGTCGATCACGAACGAGCTGCGCGTTCCATCGTCAAGGCGATCCGGCGCAAGCCTACGACGCCTTGGTCCGGCGCATCGATGGCCGGCCCATCGGGAGTGGAGCGGCGCGCTTCGGCCCGACGCAGCTCGACATCTCGGTGGCCGCGTTGCTATACCGCGGCGAGTCGGGTTACCGCGAACTGGCGGCGGGACTCCATGACCTCGAAGGTGGGAGCGCCACGGCCTTGGCCGCAACGTCGGATCAGTACCTGGGACGGACCGAGAACGGTCACTACAACGACGAGTGGGCCGCCTTCATCGCGATCAGCTGTGCGGACGGGCCGAACCTGACGCTCGCCGCGGCGGAGGCGTTGCAGCGCAGGGCGGCGATCGAAGCACCGCACTTCGGTGCCGGCAACGTGGGACTCGGATACGAGTGCTCGTTCTGGCCCTACCCGCCGGCGCGTACCGGTCCCATCACGTTCTCGGCCCCGACCGCACCGCCGATCGTGGTCGTGGGGACGCGTGGCGATCCCGCGACACCGATCGCCTGGGCGCGCGGCCTGGCCGCGCAGCTGGGGAGTGGGCGGTTGGTCACCGTCGACGACACCACCCACACGGCGAGCCTGAACGGGAACTCGTGCCTGGATGCGATCCTGGTCCGGTATCTCGTGGAGTTGCGGGCCCCGGAGAGCGGTGCGGCCTGCCCCCGTGGGTAGAAGTTCGATCCGGAGTCCAGGTGATTCCGAACTGACGAACTGGCTTTCCGCTCATGTTCGCTTCGCTCACGGGCCGCTCGGGCCACGGCTGCGCCACGGGGTTGGGAAACAGGTGGCCGGTGCGGTGATGTTCGGCGCAGCCTCGGTAATCTGACGACCCGTCAGATTTCACAGGAGGATGCCGTGACCGCCGTGGCGGACGAGTCAGTGCCGAGGACGGCGATCCCGCGGATCGTGAGCGTTGATGACCACGTGGTCGAGCCTGCGCATCTGTGGCAGACCTGGCTCCCGGCGAAGTTTCGGGACGCGGGTCCGAAGGTCGAGCGCCGCGGCATCGGAACGATGCGCCACATCGGTGGCGGCACCTACGAGCAGACCTTCGACCCGGACGGTCCGCAGGCGGACTGCTGGGTCTACGAGGACCTCGTCTACATCAACAAGCGCCACGTTGCCGCCGTCGGCTTCGACCGTGACGACATGACGATGTCGCCCATCACCTACGACGAGATGCGCCCGGGCTGTTACGACCCGAAAGCACGCGTTGCGGACATGGAGATGAATCACGTCGACGCTTCGTTGTGCTTCCCCTCGTTCCCGCGTTTCTGCGGCCAGACCTTCCTCGAGGCGAAGGATCGTGCCGTCGCCCAGGCGTGCGTCTATGCCTACAACGACTGGATGGTCGAGGAGTGGTGCGGCGACAGCAACGGCGCGTTGGTGCCGCTGATCATCGTGCCGTTGTGGGATGCGGAAATCGCCGCCGCCGAAGTGCGCCGCAACGCTGCGCGCGGAGTGCGGGCGGTCTGCTTCTCGGAGATTCCACCGCACCTCGGTCTGCCGAGCATCCACACGGGCGAGTGGGATCCGTTCTTCGTCGCGTGCCAGGAGAGCCAGACGGTGGTCTGCATGCACATCGGATCGAGTTCGCGTATGCCGGCCACGTCTGCGGACGCGCCGGTCGCGGTGGCCGCGAGCCTGAGTTTCGGGAACGCGATGGCGAGCCTGTCGGACTTCCTGTTCTCCGGCGTGCTGGTGCGCTATCCCGACCTCAAGCTCGCGTACTCAGAAGGCCAAATCGGTTGGTTGCCGTACATCCTGGAGCGCGTGGACGACGTCTGGAAGGAACATCGGGCGTGGGGTGGCGTGAAGGATCTGATTCCGGAGCCGCCGTCGTCCTATTACTTCCGACAGGTCTACGGGTGTTTCTTCCGTGACATTCATGGGCTCGAATCGCTGCACCGCATCGGCGTCGAAAACGTCACGTTCGAGACGGACTATCCGCACACCGACTCGACGTGGCCGAACACCTTGGCCGTCGCCGAGGCGATGATGGGACACTTGCCCGAGGACGTCGTCTACAAGATCGTGCGTGGCAACGCGATTCGAATGCTCGGACTCGACCTTGACCGCTGAGCACCTGCTCGCGCTCGACGGACCGGCGAACTTTCGGGACCTTGGCGGCCAGCCCACCGTGGACGCGCGCTTCGTGCGGCGCGGTCGCGTCTTTCGGAGCGATTCACTGAGTGGACTCAGCGAACGAGACGTGGAGCAGTTGCGTCAGGAGGTGGGTATCCGGACCGTGATCGACCTTCGCGCCGGTCATGAGGTCGAGGAATACGGACACGGTCCGTTGCAAGATCACGTGCGCCAGCTCCACCTGCCGATTGTCGACTCGACCCGGGAGCCCGAGCCGACGACGCGGCGGCAACGCAAAGCGCGGACGTTTCAGACGCTGGACGAGATCTACCTGTTTATGTTGGAGGAGTACGGCACCCGCTTCGCCGCGGTGTTGCGCGTGATCGCCGACGGTGACGCGCAACCGGTGGTGTTCCATTGCGCGGCGGGCAAGGACCGGACCGGCCTGACCTCGGCCCTCGTGCTCGGGCTGTGCGGAGTAGCGGATGAGCTCATCGTGGCGGACTTCGCGTTCACCGAGACCCGGATGCCCACGATCATCGCTCGACATACGGAGCGGGCGTCCGGGACCGATGAGGCCGTCGAAGTTGCCGGACAGCAGTACGGCGCGCAAGCGTTGACGATGGCCACGGTGCTCGACGCGCTCCGCTCCGAACACGGTTCGATCGAGAACTACGTGGCGTCGGTGGGGCTGGAACCGCGGGTGATCTCGGATCTTCGTGCTTCCTTGGTCACGGACGATCCGGACGCGTGAACGTGCTCACCCGCTCCACGCGTGCCACCCGCAGCGTGTAGCTCGAATACCAGTCGGACCGGCCCCGTTCACGAGCGACGGTGTGCTCCAAGTGTTCTCGCCACGCACGGATCGACGTTTCGTCGCGCCAGTAGCTGACGGTGATGTTCAGGTCGTCTCCTCCGGCGCGCTCGACGCCGAGGTAGCCGGGTTGTTCGGATGCCAGCCGGAACATCAACTCCGCGACGGCGGCGTATTCGCCGGCGTGCTCACCCGTGTGCTCCGAGCTGAAGATCACCGCGTAATAGGGAGGCTCGGGGGTGAGCGCAGGACCGGTCTCGGACATGCGCGCACCCTACCGACGAGAACCGCGTTGGCGTGGGAGCGGTGCCATACGGTGGGCCGATGAACCGTACCGACGGACCTGACGACGGCGGACGGCTCCCGCCGCCGCCACCCCCACTCACCTCGCCGCTGGGCGCGCCCCCAACGGGACCGCCGGTGATGGCGTACGGCGCCGTGGGGACAAAGTCGACGAACGGGTTTGCGATCGCCGCACTGGTGTGCCCGCTCGTGGCCTGCGGAGTGGGCTCGATTCTCGGCATCGTGTTCGGTCACGTCGCGCGACGCCAGATCAAACGGACCGGCGAGGGCGGTGCGGGCCTGGCGCTCGCCGGCATGATCATCGGATACGCGACGTTTGGCTTGGCGGTCGTTGGTATCGGTTTGATCGCCGCGTTCGCAAACTTCTCCACCAGTAACGCCGATGCGGTCTCCACCGCGCGTGACCTCGACCATCAGATCGGAGCCGTCGCCGCGCTCGAGGGATCGATGCCGCGATCGGCAACGGTGATTCGGCGAGCGTTGAGATCCGCGTGTTGCGA
>JANYJV010000052.1 GCA_025361725.1 Acidimicrobiia bacterium
GAGCCGCGAGGGAGCGAGACCCACTCGCGGTCGACAGTCGGAGCACGAGCGGACGAGCCGACAAGGCGCCGGGTTGTGAGATCCCGCCAGGATGGTGTGAGACCCATCACGTGAAGTATTGGGAACATGGTGGGGAGACCAGCATCGCGAACGGTGTGCTGTTATGTAGTCGACATCACCATTTCTTGCATCGACATCCCACCTGGCAGATCGTCTGGGACCAGATCACGTTCCGAGTCTTCCGGCCCGACGGCACCGAAGTCTGTCCCACCCTCGAACACCAGATCCCCGACCTCGAACACCGACATGTCGAACCCCCCGACATGGACCTCGCCGGCCCATAGTTACGACGCGCTGTCACGCCGTTGTTCAACCTGAACCACTGCCGAGGAACGAGTGAGACGGGCTCGGCTCGTAAGGTGAAGCGCATGACTGCAATCACCTATCTCGACGCCGAGCACGGCCCCCGTCCGGCGGAAGGTCGGACCGACGGTGCACGTGTGCTCCTCGCCGCCGACGGACTCGCCGAACTCACGGGGTGGACGCTCAAGCCCGAAGGTCTCTGCCAGGGCGACGTGTGTGTGCCGGTACGAGACGGCCAACTGGTGGTCGACGGCGAAGTCGACGCTGAGCGCTTCGCCGCGGCGCTCGGACGTCCCGCGGTGGTCGACACCGAGACGGGTGTGATCGCGATCGGCGAGCGGTCGTCGGAACGCCAAGGACCGATCGCGGCGGGGATCGCTCCGGACTTCACGCTGCCCCAGATCGACGGCGGCACGTTCACGTTCTCCTCGCTCGGCCAGCGCAAGAAGTTGCTGCTCGCCTGGTCGTCCTGGTGAGGTTGTCGCTACGACCTGCCGGTCTGGCAGCGTCTCAGTACTGAACTCGCATCCCACGGTCTGGCCATCGTCGGCGTTGCGTTCGACGACTCGATCGAGATCGCCAAGGAATGGGTGGACGCGTCCGATCCTCGCCCCACCTTCCCGATGGTGCTCGACCGCGAGCACCTGCTCGGCGAGTTGTACGGCATCTACAACGTCCCGACGGTCATCTGGATCGACGAGGACAATCGGATCGCGCGTCCGCCGGTCATCGCGCCGGGTGACGACATGTTCCGAGACTTCACCAACATCGACTCGTCGGTGCATCACGACCAGCTGCGCGCGTGGGTCCGCTCTGGATCGCTCCCGGCGCCGACGGGCCGTGAGCAGATCATGCTTCCGACCGATGACGAACAACTCGCCCGTCTGGAACGCCGCGTCGGTGCCTACCTCGCACGCGAGGGCCACGCGGAACGGGCCGAAGTCCACTTCGCTCGCGCCGTCGAATACGCGCCGATGGATTGGACCATTCGTCGCGGCACGCTGCCGTTGCGCGGCGACGACCCGTTCGGCGAGAAGTTCTTCGCGTTCATGGGGGAGTGGACCGAGGCCGGACAGCCGGGTTACGGCTCGGCCGATCCCAACGCGCCTTCCTGATCCGAATGGTCGCGCGTGTGGTGCTGGTGCGTCACGGACAACCCGACGGGACCTGGGGACAGGATTCGGATCCGGGCCTCGATGACCTCGGCCACGCGCAAGCCCGCGCGGTGGCAGAACTGCTCGCGCCGCTCGGGCCCCTTCCGGTGATCGTGTCGCCGCTCCGGCGCACACGGGAAACGGCTGCGCCGTTGGCCGCACACTGGGGCGTCGCGCCGGTGGTCGAGAACGGGGTCGGTGAACTCGTGGCGCCCCCGAATCCGCGTCCGGACCACGCCGCCTGGCTGCGATCGTTGATGACCGGGAACGGCGCGGACTCGCCGGACGTCCTGGATCCCTTCCGAGCTCGGGTGCTCGGCGCGATTCGGACAATCACCACCGACTCGATCGTCGTGACCCACTTCCTCGCCATCAACGCTGTCGTGGGCGCGGCGACGAACGACGACCGAGTGGTGTGCTTCCGGCCCGCGCACTGCTCGAGGACCACCGTCGAAATCGCCGATGGCCGAGTCACGTTGGTCGAACTCGGTCCGGAGTGAGGCGATTGCTGGCGCGGTCCGACATGAGTCCGTCGTCGGTATCAGGCGCAGTGCTACGGTCCGCGCTCAACACGCTCGACGATTTCAGGGGGTAGCAGGCATGTTTGGTGCCGCACTCGACATTTTCTCCAAAAACGGCTTCGCGTTTCTTTCGCGCTGGGCGCACGTGGTGGTGGGCATCACCTGGATCGGGCTGCTCTATTACTTCAACTTCGTCCAGGTCCCGGCCTTCGCCGAGATGGAAGGCGCGGCGCGCAACAACGCCATCGACAAGCTCGCGAGCCGAGCGCTGTGGTGGTTCCGGTGGGCCGCAGTCGCAACCGTCGTCAGTGGTCTGCTCATCCTCGGGTTCCAGGACGAGATCACGAAGTCCGGCTATGTCAAGTCAGCTCCGGGAATGGCGATCTCGGCCGGCATCCTGCTCGCGCTGACCATGTTCGTGAATGTGTGGGGGATCATCTGGCGCAACCAGAAGATCGTCATCGCCAACGCCCGCAACGTCCAAGCCGGCGGTGAAGCGGATCCGGCCGCGGCCGGTGCGGGACGCAAGGCCCTCCTCGCCTCCCGAATGAACACGATCTTCTCGCTCCCGATGCTCGTCTTCATGGTGGGCACGAGCCACTTCCCATACAACGTGGTCGGAGAGATCAGCGGCGGCAAGCGCGCCATCTTCTGGCTCATCATGGTGGTGGTCTGGATCGTGCTCGAACTGAACGCGCTCGGTGTGATCGGCGGAACCGCGCCCGGCGGCACGAACATCATCTACGACACGCACAAGAACGCGATCATTGCTGGCGCGGCGTACTCGCTGCTGGTGATCATCGTTTTCGCGCTCGTCCTCGGTACCTGATCCACCTCGTGGCCCGTGGTCACGCAGCCGGTCAGACGCCGATGAGGTCGGCCACCGTTTGGCGATGTTGCGCAGCGGTACCGAAGAGCACGGCGTCGGACTCGATGCGCCGCACGTAGAGGTGAACGTCTGATTCCCACGTGTAGCCGATGCCGCCATGAACTTGGATCGCTTCCTTCGCGATGCGTGAGACGGCGTCGCCGGCGGCGGCTTTGGCCATCGCGGTGGCGAGCGCGCGGCGGGGGTCGTCCTCGGCGATCGTCAATGCTGCGAAGTAGCCGAGCGCACGGGCCCGCTCGAGCAAGATCAGCATGTCGGCGAACTTGTGCTTGATGGCTTGGAACGAGCCGATGGGTACACCGAACTGCTCTCGCTGCTTGACGTATTCGAGCGAGATGTCGAACAGCTGTTGCGCTGCACCCACGGCGTCGAGTGCGAGGCCGACGGTCGCAGCTTGAACCGCTCGGCGCAGCACCGCCGCGGTGGCCGGCCCGGGTTCACCCAGCGTGTGATCGCCGGCGACGTCAACGGCGTCGAAGGCCACCGTGGCGAGCCGGCGACTCGGATCGACCGAGTCGACCGGGTCGATTCGCGTGTCGGCGACCGGGACGACGAACGCGCCGACGCCGTCGTCACCTTCGGTGTCAGGAAGTCGGGCGACGACGACGATTGATCCGTTCGCCGTCGGCTCCATGACCACGTGCTTCGTGCCGGTGATGGTGAACCCGGTGGACGATGGCGCGGCGACGGTGGTGGCCATCGCCGGATCGACGGAGCCGGTGGCTTCGGCGATCGCCAGCGTGCCCGAGGACTCGCCGGCCGCGACCGGGCCGAGCAACGCAACGATCTGTTCGGGTGACCCGAGCTCGGCGAGCACCGGAACGAACTGGGTCATCGTGGTGAACAGTGGGCCGGGCGCCACGGCGCGCCCGAGTTCTTCCGCAACCAGCGCGAGTTCGATCGCGCCCAATCCGAGACCACCCGCCACCTCAGGGACGGTCAGCGCCGGCCAACCGAGGTCACTCATCTTCGTGTGGAGCACGGTTGGTTCGATCTGGCCGCCGCCCATGCGTGTCTCCACGATCTGACGAACTGCGGCGATGGGGCATTCGACGGCGAGAAACGCTCGGACCGAGTCGCGCAACGCCTCCTGATCCGAGTCGAAATCGAGTTCCATGGGGCCGGGACCCTATCGCCCAACCCGTCGATGCGAGGTGGAGGCGATGGCCTTGGTGAGTGCACGGCGGTCGAGCTTCTCTCCCGGCGTCAACGGCAGTTCCGCGACCGACTCGATCCGATCGGGCAGCTTGTAGGCGGCGAGCTGCGCGCGTGCGAACTCGCGCAACGCGTCGATGGTTGGTGGCGACGACGGGTCGCTCGGCACGATGACGGCAATGCCGACCTCGCCCATGACGGGATCGGGGGCCGCGACCACCGCAACCGCGGCGACGCCCGGGTGATTCGACAGGACCGCTTCGACCTCGACGGGGTACACGTTGTATCCGCCGCGGACGTACATCTCCTTGCTGCGGCCCACCAGCCGGAGTCGGCCGCGGTCGTCGACCCAACCGAGGTCGCCGGTACGGACGTGACCCGAGCGTGTGAACGCGGCTCGCGTGGCCTCGGGGTCGTGCCAATACTCCGCCATGACGGCCGGGGATCGCAGACAGACCTGTCCGACGGACCCGACCTCGACCGGGTCGTCGGCGGCGTCGACGACCGCGAGGTCGACGGCCGGATGGGGTCGGCCCACGCTCACGATCGCATCCTCGTCGGGATCGTCGAACGAGGTCCCGAGTCCGATCCCTGCCTCGGTGCATGAGTACCGAGTTGCGAGCCGAGCGCCGAACCGCGATCGCGCCTCGGTGGCGGTGGCCGGAGTGATCGGTGCGCCCCCGACCACGATGTACTGCACGCTGGACAGGTCGAAGGCGTCGAAGTCCGGATCGGCGAGCATCAACGCGAGCTGCGTCGGCACCCCGGCGACGGTCGTCATGTGCTCGCGCGCGAAGAGGTCGAGGGCGGCGCGCGCCCGCCAGCGCCGCATGATGAACGTGGTCCCGCCGCGCATCAGGTTGCCGGCGAGCTTGGTCATGAACCCGAGGTGGGCGAACGATGTCCCCGACACGTTGCGGGAACCGCCGCCCCAGGTGTCGCCGACGTCGGTACGGGTGATGAACCCGAGTTGGCGGTTGGTGTAGAGCGCGCCTTTCGGTTGCCCGGTCGTGCCGGACGTGAACACGATGGCGACCGCGCGGTCATCGTCGGGCGCGAGCAGCGGGACGGTCTCATCGCGTTGGAACGCGGCGAGGACGTCGGCAGGCCGGTCGGCGGGAACGGATTCCTCCACGGGGAACGGCACGTCCGGCACGCCTGCGTGGGCGACGACGAGCTTCGGCGCCGCGATGGCGAGCACCGCCGCTTGCTCGGGGTGTGCGAGTCGGTCATTGACGCCGGTCGTGATGGCACCGACCTTGGCGGCCGCGAGGTACGCCACGAGGTATTCGACTCCCGGCGGGAGCAGGAGGGCCACGACATCACCGACTCCGATGCCTCGATGACGGAATCCCGCAACGACCCGGTCCGAGAGCTGATCGACCTCCGCGTAGCTCAGCGCCCAGCCGTCCGGCGCGACGTAGGCGGTAGTCTCGCCGAATCGACGGGCCGCCTCGAGGGCGATCTGGGGGAGCATGGCCAGAGGATCGCACAACTCGTCATCGAACGCGCCCGCTCGTGAAGGTGGTCGGGCCGACGACGCGAGGGCGCGGGACCGGGAGTTGCGCGCGCAGGGTCGCACCACGCAGCGCCGGCTCGGCAATGCCGGTCTGCGCGTGTTCGCCCGCCGAGGGTTTCACGAGACGCGCGTCGACGACATCGTGCGCGCGGCCCGTACGTCGCACGGCACGTTCTACCTGTACTTCGCCAACAAGGAAGATCTCCTCCGTGAGTTGGCGCTCAAGTGCAGCGCGGCGATCGAACGTCTCGCCAACGATGTCCCTGCCGTTGGGCCCGACTCGGAGGGTGCGGCCGCGCTCCGAGGCTTTCTCGACGCGTTCTTCGAGGTGTACGCGCACTACGGCGTCGTCATTCGTGCGTGGATGGAGGGCCAGGTGACCGACGGTGCCGTCGACCGTTTGGGCGTGGATGCCTTCACCCACGTTGCTCGAGCATTGTGGCACAGTCTTCGGACCGCCGGTGCGATCCACGATGAGGCGACGGTCGCGGCGCTGATGGCGCTGCTCGAACGGACGAGTTACGCGATGAGTTCGCGCGACCTCGGTTTCGACCACGCAGAAGCCATCGACACGCTGACCACCGTCGTCCATCGCGGTTTCTTCAACGGCGCCCCCGGACCCTGAAACCGTTTTGGCGTCCTCACGCGCGCTCCCGCAGCAACTCAGGACGCCAAAACGTGATGGGTGGGGTTACTCGGTGCCGAGGAGGAGGGTGGCGGCGGAGGAGAACCAGCCGCCGGTGCCGTTGACGCAGGCGATGCGCGCGTCCGGGACCTGGCGATCGCCGGCCTCACCCCGCAGTTGGCGGACGGCCTCGACCATGAGGAACATCCCGCGCATCCCCGGGTGACAGGCCGAGAGCCCACCACCGTCGGTGTTGGTGGGGAGCGCGCCACCAACTCGGAGCTTCCCGTCCTCGACGAACGGTCCGCCTTCTCCCTTGGCACAGAATCCGAGCGCCTCCAACGACAACAACACCATCGGCGTGAAGGCGTCGTAGATCTCGCACAGGTCGACGTCGGCCGGAGTGAGGCCGGCCCGTTGAAAGGCGCGACTTCCGGACCGCACGGCAGGGGATTCCGTGAAGTCTTCCCACTCGCTCATCGTGGTGTGACTCGAGGTTTCACCCGAGCCGAGCACGTAGACCGGTGCGCGCGGGAGATCCTTGGCGCGCTCCTCACTCGTCAGCACGATCGCACCGCCGCCATCCGAACGGATGCAGCAGTGGAGCTTGGTCAGCGGATCGGCGATCATCGGCGAGTTCTGGACGTCGTCGATGGTCAGGGGTTCGCGGTAGTAGGCGTCGGGGTTGAGGCCCGCGTTGAACCGTGTGGACACCGAGATCTCGGCGAGCTGTTCGATGGTGGTGCCGAACTCGTACATGTGGCGACGCGCCGCCATGGCGTACTTGGCGATGAGTGCGTGGCCGTAGGGAGCATCGAACTGCACCGGCCCGCGCGCGCCGAAGGACAGGTTCGCCCGCCGGTGACTGGTCTTGAGGTCGGCGCGGCTGGTGGAGCCGTAGACGAGGACGATCACGTCCGCGTGGCCCGCTTGGATTGCGGCGACGGCGTGTTCGGCGAGCACGACCCAGGCGCTGCCGCCGACGCCGGTACCGTCGATCCATGTGGGCCGGAGCCCGAGGTACTCACCGATCTCGATCGGCGCCATGAGGCCCATTCCGGTGGAGCCGAGCCCGTCGATGTCGTCTTTGGTGAGCCCGGCATCGGCGATCGCGCGCGACGCTGCCTGGTAGTGGAGTTCGAATGGCGATTTCGTATCGACGCGGCCGGTGTCCGACAACGCCGCGCCGACGATCGCGACGCGCGTCACCATTCGCACTCGCTCGCCGCTGACTGTGCCGCGGGGATCACGCGCGGCGCTGCGCGTCGATGCCGGCGTTCATCGTTTTGAAATGGTACCGGCCGAGAATCCGACCGATGTCGGTGGGGTCCCACTGGGTGGCTTCCCCCTCCTTATCGGTGGCGAAGAACTCCTCGCCCATCTCCCACGGCTTGTACACGCACAACGAGTTGCCGACCATGCGCAGGACCTGACCGGTCAGTGGCTTGGATTCGTCCGACGCGAGGAACACCACGGCGGGGGCGGAGTTGCCGGGGTTCATCCGCGTGAACTCGGTGTACTCGTCGGCGGGCTTGACCTCGACTCCGGCCATGGCGGCGCCGACCATGCGAGTAGCCCCACCCGGACCGACGCAGTTCGCGCGCACGCCGTAGCGCGTGAGTTCCAGACCCGCGATGATCGTCATCGCGGCGATGCCGGCTTTCGCGGCGCCGTAGTTGATCTGGCTCGCCTGTCCCTGGAGCCCGGCCGAGGAGACGGTGTTGATGATCGACGCGCTGGGTTGACGGCCTTCCTTGGACTCGTTGCGCCAGTGCGCCGACGCGTGCTGCATGGTGTTGAACGTGCCGTACATGTGGACCTTGACGACGGCGTCGAAGTCCTCGGGGGTCATCGAGAACATCATCTTGTCCCGCAGGATGCCGGCGTTGTTCACGAGGACGTCGAGTCGCCCGAACGCGTCGATCGCGGTCCTGACGATGTTGCCGGCGCCTTCGTAGTCCGCTACGGAGTCGTAGTTCGCGACTGCTTCGCCGCCGCGGCTCTTGATGACCTCCACGACTTCGTCGGCCACTCGCTGGTCCGACCCGGAACCGTCGACGGCACCGCCGAGATCGTTGACCACGACCCGAGCACCGTGGGCCGCGAGCAACACCGCCTCACCGCGACCGACGCCATTGCCGGCTCCGGTCACGATCGCGACCTTGCCATCGAGCATGCCCATTTGCGTGTTCCTTCCCCCGACGAGAAACTGACGTTGGCGTCACCATACCGAATCGATTTCAACGGCGGCCTGCGACGGAGTCGCAAGAGAGGGAATGCCGAAGGCGAGGGATGCGAGGCACGCGCTTTTCGACAGTCCGCGTTCGGCGAGTCGGGGCCGGAGCGGCCTGCGACGGAGTCGCAAGAGCGGGAAGGCAAGAGAGGGAGAGATGGACACGAGCATCATCGGCAAGCCGACCGGCGCGTGGAAGGTGACGGTCGAGCGCGGTCCGGTGTCGACGTTCGCGGCCGCAGTCGGCGACACGAACCCGATCTACCGGGATCGGCACGTCGCGCAGGCTGCCGGATTCAAGGACCTGCCGGCGCCGCCGACGTTCACGTTCGCCGCCGGTTTCTGGGGCGCGTTCGCGGAAGACCAACCCGAGGACCCCACGGGCGGCACTAATCCGATGCACTCGGTGATGGGTGCGCTGCATGCACAGGGCGCGCTCGTCCTGCACGGCGAGCAGGAGTTCACGTACCACCGCACCCCGGTCGTCGGCGACGTCTTGCTCGGCGAAGGTGAGGTCATGGACGTCTACGAGAAGGACACCGACGCAGCCTCGATGACGTTCATCGTGATCCGCACCGTTTGGACCGACGCCGAGTCCGGCGCACCGGTGGTGACCGAGCAGTTCAACCTGATTGCGCGTCTGCGCAAGTAACGCTCGCGCTCGACGCGAGTTCAGCCCGCGATCGAAAGCCCGAGTGCCACGAGCACCACCAGTACGCACACGATCATTCCGACTGGCGTCTCCCACCACGCATCATCGCGATGTTGGCGGCGGGCGACGGTCCCGAGACCGAAGCCCAGTTCGGCGTAGCGCGCTTCGTAGGTCTGGCGATCAATGCGTGGAATCCCGGTTCGCGCGTCGGCGTGGGTGAGATCGATCGCAGGGAGGTCGATGGCGGTGGCCTCGATGACGTCCAGTTCGATCGGCGTGCGCATCACGCCGCCACGGTCTTGGTCGCGACGAAAGGAGACTGCAACTGTCGCAGGTATCCCGCGGGCATCGGATCGTCGATGCCGTAGGTCTCGGGCCATGCCTGGGTCGGCGCGTTATAGGTACCGAAGACTCGATCGAGCCACGGGAACATGCCCGCGAAGTTCTTGTCGCGCGCGTCGACGTCGCCGCTGTGGTGCCAATGGTGGAAGTGCGGTGACGAAACGAGTTGTCCGAGCGCCCCGAAGCGCGTGCGGAAGTTCGCGTGTTGAAAGATCGCATGAAGCTGGAGGAGCACAATCGTCGCGCCGAAGGTGGTGCGGCTGAACCCGAGGATGGCGAGCGGGACGACGCCGACGATACGGCTCGTCGCCGAGTCGAGTGGGTGAAGATGCGCAGCGGCCAGCCAGTCCATCCGCTCGCTCGAGTGGTGCACGCGATGCAGCTTCCAGAGTGCGGGGATCTGGTGGTGGGCTCGGTGCGCCCAGTATCCGGCCATCTCGACGATGAGGAGCGCCTCGATCAACTGGAGGAGAGCCGGCTGGGCGATCACGGCGTGGCGCAGCGCGTCAGGCGCGAGTCGTTGGAGCGGGAGGGCGATCACGATCGCCAGAACGACGAGGGCGACCGTCCCGAGCGTCCCCGTCACCAGGAAATGGATGACGTCGGTCCGCAGGCCCGGTCGGAACAGACGCTGACCGCGCCGGACCGGACGCAGCTTCTCAAGCGGAATGAACACGATCCCGAGGATCACGAGCGCAAGTGCGGCGCGAATCACGATGCCAGGCTACCGCCGGACTGTGAGGAATCGGTCAGCCCGCCGTGAAGAACCCACCGTCCGGCGTCGTACAGGCCGACCCGCCCAGCGCTGGTGACGCAAGACGGTGGGTGAAGTCAGTCGAAGACGCCGTCGGCGGCGAGGCGCGCCTGCTCGGCGGAGTCGAGGCCGAGGAGATCACCGAGCACCCATTCCTGGTCTTGGCCGAGGGTCGGTCCGGAGCGGTCGTAGCCGGCGGGCGCGTTGGAGAGTCGGAAGCCGTTGTGCTCATAGAGGCCCGGACCCATGAACGGATGCGTCAACGGGACGAAGTGTTCACGGTGGGCAATCTGCGGGTCGGAGTGGAGGTCGCCGAAGTCCTGTACTGGGACCGCCTCGAGTTTGGCCCGCTGCAGAGTGTCGGCGACGTCGGCTGCTTGGCGGCTGCGTGTGTACGCGTCGATGTCCGGCCCGGTGATGGCCAGGAGCCGGTCACGTTCGTCAGCAGTCCACGCCGCGATGGCGACCCAACGATCGGCGATCGTGCCGCTGCGGCCGTCGGGTGCGTCGGCGCAGGGAAACGCACCGTGGATCAGCGCGTTCGGGTGATCGTTGCCGGCGCGGCCGCGTGCGACGCCCGTCGCCTGGTACTCGAGCAGCCACGGCGTGAGGGTGTAGATCGCGGCCTCGACCTGACTGACGTCCAGGTACGCGCCGAGCCCGGTCGCTCGACGGCGGAGCAAGCCCGCCGCGAGCGCGCTGGCGACGAACCGCGGTGCGAGCGAATCGGTGATCGTCCCGTGCGGCCCGACCGGTTCACGATCAGGCCATCCGGTGAGGAAGTTGTACCCGGCGAGCGCCGATCCCTGGCCGCCGAATCCGGGATAGTCCTTGTGCGGTCCGGTCTGCCCGTTTAGGCACGCGCTGACCATCACCAGGTCGGGCTTGTGTGCGACCAACGACGCGTAGTCGAGGTCAAAACCCTTCATCGCGCGCGGCGCAAAGTTCTCCGCCACTGCGTCGGCCCACTCGACCACCAACCGTCGGACCAACGCAACCGCGGTCGGGTGCTTGAGGTTGAACAGCACGTCGCGTTTCGCCGGGTTCAGACCGTCGAACATCGCCGCGCCTTCCAGTCCGTGCGGGTTGTTCGGACCGAGCGCGTACACGCGCAAGAAGTCCGGTCGACTCCGCGACTCGATCCGCAGCACGGTTGCGCCGTGTTCGGCGAAGTAGCGCGTCGCAATCGGTCCGGCTGCGCCGGATCCCAACTCGATGATGTTGATACCCGACCACGCACCGGCTCGGGGCTCCGCGCTCGGCGGCGTGGGGACGCGGTGGCGCGTCGTTGCGGTGACCGCGGGGTGGGTCATCGTGACGAATGACGTCGGCTGACGAGTGCCGTTGTCGTCGGTCTCGAAGAACGAGCGTGCATCGAGTTGGGCACTCGCCAGGATCTCCTTCGGCGAGTTGATGGGCGCGAGCATCAAGTTCGTCTCGCACGCGATGTCGTACAGCTCGGCCATCGTGTGCTGTGAGAAGTACGCGGCGACGTCACGCTCGACTGCGGCCAGCGTGTCGTCGTCGGTGGTATTCGGGGAGAAGCGCTCCCAATCCATCACCCGCAGGGTCTCGGTGTCGACGAGGTTCGTGAGGGTCTGAAGGCTCTCCAGCCGTGCCTTGCCACCGCGCAGGCCGAAGCTCACGAACCCGTCGCGGGTCGGCCAGATCTCGCGGGTCTTGCCGATGTTCGCGCCGCGCCGGACGCCGCGAAATCCGGTCCGAGGGAACGTCGCGGGTGTCGCCATGTTGGCGACGGCGACCACTTCCTGCATGGACACGTCGATGCGTTGCGGCCGCCCGCCTGCGAGTCCGGTCAGTGCTGCGAACGCGGTTTCGGCTGCGGCGTGGGCGTAGCCCGACGGTTCGGAGCACCGCACGGGCGCGCGATCCGGATCGCCGGTGCAGTACATGTTCCCGCTGGCCGCCATCACGCCGAGGTCCGATGCTCGCCACTGTGATCGCGGCCCGGTCAGCCCGAACGGCGTGAGGCTGACCCACACCGCCTGCGGTGCCGTCGCCGGCTCCACCGTCCACGCGCCCGGCTCGTACGGCGTGTCGAGGATGACGTCGGCCTGCGCCAACAACTCCGTGAAGACAGCGTCATCGACGCCGGCGACGGTCACCATGCGGGTGCGATGGGTCCATGCCACGAATCGGTACGGGTCGGCGCGGAGCGGGTCGCCCGTCGGTGGTTCGGGTCGGACGACCTCGGCACCGAGATCCGCGAGCATGCGTCCGGCCATCGCACCGGGCGCCGCGGTCAGGTCGACGACGACGATGCCGTCGAGCAGCGATGTCGGCTGGTGCGCGGTGGTGCCTGACACCGGTGTCAGCGTACTCACGCCTGATCCGCGACCCGTCCGTCGTCAACTCACGTCAGAAACGCAAGCTATGGCTTGCGCTTTTGGTGCGAGTTGCCGTTGGGGTCAGGGGGTTGGGGTGGTCGGGTGGAACGCGCCGCGTTCGATGGCGCCGAGGGTCAGGCGTTGGAGGGTGCGTTGGTGCACGTACTCGACGATCCGGGTGACGAGCGGCAGCAGCTGTCCGGCCGACGCGGCGACCGACCGTTGGAACGCCTCGAGTTCGCCCGGTTCCCAGGTCCGTCCCCGAGTGCCCGAGAACAGCTCGAGCACTTCGCGCTGCATGGCTTCGACGCCTTCGACGTAAATCGATGCGAGTTCGACGAGCACGTCCTCGGGCACGCTGATCTTCTTGAGCTCGCTGGCGGCTCGGAGCACGTCCAGGTCGGTGGAGTCGTAGGCCGCCCGGCCGAACTCCGCGGGATCCCGAAGGAGCCCTCGGTCCCGAAGTCGATCGACGGTCGATGCGTCGAGTGCCGAACGTTCGATCAGATCTGCGTAGGAATAGGAAAGCCCGCCCTCGCCGGCGAAGATGCCGTCGACGAGATCCTGGCGGTCCGACGTGAGCAATGCCTTGATCGCCGCGAGCGAGAACCGCCGCTGCTGGAGATCCCGGATCTGCTTGATCCGGTCCAAGTGATCGGTGCCGTACTCCTTGGTGCGGCCGACCCGCTCGGCGGGAGGGAGCAATCCCTCGCGTTGGTAGAAGCGGATGGTGTCGACGGTGATCTCGGCCTCGCGTGCGAGGTCGTCGATGCGCCAGCCCATCGGCGAGCACCTCCTTCCACATGAGCGGTTTCGCCCGATGTGACGACGGTCATAGAACTTGACAGCGTACGCACTGAGAGTGTTTACTCTCAGTGTTATCACACGAGTTTAGGTGGAAATCATGAACGCAGCGACGAACAACCCCAGCAACGCAGGCCTTCCGGCGCGGTCGTCCCAGCGGGACGCTCGGAGTTGGATAGAACGTCAGCTGAAGTGGGAGCACACGCTCGGAGCGCTCCGCGGCAAGGTCGAGCAGGCGCCGCAGCGCCGGGCTGCATAGCAAACCATTCTCGCACTCCGGGTCGAACCCCCCGTCGACCCGTCGAGTACGGAAAATGAAACGGCCGGCCCCTTTCGGGGCCGGCCGTTTCGCGTGGTGCTGGTTCGGTCAGTCGGCGAGGATCAGCTCGACGTCCAGCTCGATCTTGATCTTCTCCGAGACCAGGACGCCACCCGCGTCGAGGGCCATGTTGAAGCTGAGACCCCAGTCCGATCGGTTGATCTCGGTGGATGCCTCGAAGCCCGCACGGGTCTTGCCGGCGAACGGGTCCGTGCTGACGCCGTCGAACTCGAGCGCGAACTCCACCGGGTGGGTTTCTCCGGCGATGGTCAGGTCGGCGGCGAGGACGTAGTCACTCCCGCGCTCGGCGATCGAGGTGGACCGGAGGGTCATCTCGGGGTTGACCTCGGTGTTGAAGAAGTCGGGGGAACGCAGGTGGCCGTCGCGGTCGGCGTTGCCGGTGTCGACCGACGCCAGACGCACGTTGGCGGTGACCGTCGAGTCCAGCGGGTTCTCACCGATGCTCACGACGCCGTCGAAGTCGTTGAAGTGGCCGTGGACCTTGGTGATCATCAGGTGACGAGCTGTGAAGCCGATCGTGGAATGAGCGGTGTCGACGTTCCAGGTTCCGGGGGTCAGGTCGGCGAGGGGGCCGGTACGGGGGGTGGTTGCGAGAGTCATGGGTCCTCCTTGGTGGGATGCTTGCAAGGTGAAGTATTGCACAGAGTACTTCGCATTGCAATAGTTGACGTGAGAACGTTTCCGCGCGTAGGATGAGGCACCATGGAACGGACCGAATCCGAGAACACCCAGTGGCTGACTCCGGCAGAGATGCGCACGTGGCGCGCCTTCGTGCATCTGACGGTCGCGCTCATGGCGGAAATGGACGAAGCGCTCCTCGAGGCCCACGGTCTGACCGAAGGGGAGTACGGGGTGCTCGTCCACCTGTCGGAGGCGGACGAGCACCGACTGCGGATGTGTGATCTCGCTTCGGCGCTCCGGTTGTCCCCGAGCGGCCTGACCCGTCGGATCGACGGGCTGGCCAAGCGCGGGTACGTCAGCCGTACACCGTCGACCTGTGACCGGCGGGCCATGCTCGCCGTGCTGACCGAGGAGGGGATGAAGAAGCTCGAGGACGCCGCCCCCACCCACGTGGCGTCGGTCCGGCGGAGCTTGATCGACCATCTCGACGCCGGGAGCCTCGAACGGATGGCCGAGGGGATCGAGAAGATTCAGGAGTCGCGGCGCCGTGTCGGCGTGGAGCGCACTTGATCCGGATCTAGCGGCGGACCCAACGGGGGAGTGCGACATCCTCCACCGTCTGGAAGACGACGCGCACCGGTTCACCGATCTGGATGGTGGCGGGGTCGACCTCGTTGATGGCGCCATTCGGCGCGGCGAGCAGGTTGCCGACGAACCGGATGGTGGGGTCCTGGTCGAGCGCGACGACGATCGCGTTGTACGGCGCGAGTTCTGCATACGCCGGTAACAGCGGCGGGTGGGGAACGATGAACGACCAGATCGACGCGTTGCCGTTCGTCTCGACCCAACGGACGCTCAACGATTGACACGCGGGACACATCGGACGCGGCGGCATGCGCCACGCACCGCATGCGCCGCACGCTTGCACGAGGAGTTCGCCGCGCGCCGTCCCGGCCCAGAACTCGGCGCTGGTCTCGTCGTCGAGATCCGGCAGAAGCAACGCGCCCGCGTCACTCACTCCAGGCACCTCGCTCACGATCTCATCTCCGGAAGAGGATGGCGGAGGTGGGGACGCCTTCGCCGCTCGTGACGAGTGAGCAGGCCGGATCCGTCACTTGGTTCGTGGACGTACCGCGGATCTGGCGGACGCCTTCGAGGATGAGGTTGAAGCCGTGCACGTAGGCCTCGGACATGCCGCCGCCCGACGTGTTGGTGGGAAGCCGACCGTTCGGCCATTCGAGGGTGCCGTCGTCGGTGAACGCGCCGCCCTCGCCGCGAGCACAGAAGCCGTAGCCCTCGAGTGACAGCGGAACCAGTGGACTGAACGCGTCGTAGAGCTGCGCGACGGGCACATCGGCCGGTTGGAAGTCGCTCCGATTCCAGAGCTTGCGAGCGCACACCCAAGCGGGCCCGACTAACGGGTCGTCGTTGAAGTAGTTCGTCATCACTTGGTGTTGTCTCGGGATGCTCTGGGCGAAGGAATGGATGTAAGCGGGCGGTTGGGGCAGATCCCGTGCCCGGTCGGCGCTGGTGATCACGACCGCAAGTGCGCCATCGGTTTCGAGGCAGTTGTCGAACAGGCACAGGGGCTCGGAGATCCAGCGTGCGTTCATGTACTGCTCGCGTGTGAGCGTCTTGGCGTGCATCGTCGCCACGGGGTTGCGGTTCGCGTGGCCCCGGAACGCAAGCGCGACGTTGGCGAGGTGGTCACGCGTGTAGCCGTACTGGTGCATGGCTCGGCGCGTGAGCAGAGCGATTTCGTCGACGGGCCGGATCACGCCGAACGGTCGGCTCCACTGTTGGTGGCCGCCGAGGCGTTCGTCGACCTGCGCCCACGGTCGGCTCGTCTTCGCGGCGCGCTTGCGGGCGCGCCACGCGACGGCCGTGGTGCACTGGCCCGTTGCGACGGCCATGGCGGCTTGGCCGACCACCCCGCAGCCGGCACCGCCGCCGTAGCCGACCTCGGAGAAGAAGGTGATGTCTCCGAGCCCCACGTTGCGGGCGACGTCGACCTCGCGACCGTTCTCCATCGAGAACATCGAGAGACCGTCGATGTCCGACGGCCGCAGGCCGGCATCGTCGATCGCGGCGCTGATCGCCTGACACGCGAGCGACAACTCGGAGTCGGGCAACCCCTTGCCGTACGCCGTCTGCCCGATCCCGACGACCGCGGTCTGGTCTTTCAGAACCCCGCCGTCGCTTCGGTCTTGCGTGCCTCGTGTCACCAGCCGCGCCAGACGGGGTCGCGTTTTTCCATCATGGCGGCCATACGTTCTTTGCCGTCGTCGGTGCCCTGGTTGAGTTCGATGAAGACGGCTTCGTTCTCCAACGTGGCGGTGCGCGGGATCTCGGTGGCGTCGTGCAGCAGCTTCTTCGCCCAGCCCAAGACCTTCGTGGGTTTGGCCGCGATGCGAGTGGCCCATTCTTCGGCCGCCGCGTGCAGTTGATCGGCCGGAACCACCCGGTTGACGATGCCGAGTTCGGCGGCTTCGGTTGCGGTGATTGTGTCGCCGAGGAACACGATCTGCGCGGCCTTGTGGGTCCCCACGATGCGCGGGAGCAGGTAGAGGAAGCCGCCGTCGGGGATGAGCGCTTGCTTGCCGAACACGTCGACGATCTTGGCGGTCTCGGCTGCGATCACGAGATCGGCGGCGAGGGTCAACATTGCGCCGCCTCCGGCCGCGGTGCCGTTCAGGGCGACGATGATCGGCTTCTGGCAATCCTGCATCCGCTCCATCAACTGCTGGAAGCCGGTGCGCATCATGTTCACGGCACTGCCCGCCACGAACTCGGGCGCGCCTTCAGGCTTCGTCGGCATCGGCGGCCGCACCCGCAGGTCCGAGCCGGTGCAGAAGTGCCGCTCGCCGACGGCGGTCAACACGACGCACCGGACCGCGAGATCCGTATGCGCGTCCCGGAACTGCTCGATCAGGCGGTCGCGCACATAGTACGGAATCGAGTTCGATGCGTCCGGTCGGTTGATGGTGAGCCAGAGCACACCGCCGATGAGTTCCGCGGTGAGTTCTTCCTCGGCGCGAGCGCGCGTTGCGTCGTCCACGTTCCTACTTTCGGTTGGCGAGTGAGCTGGGCTGAGCCCGAACAATGAGCGCGTCGAGCGCGACGGCGCCCTTCGGGCGAACGACGAGGGGGTTGACGTCGAGTTCGCCGAGGACGTCGGCCAGTTCCATCGCCATCCGCTGCACGCGCATGATCACGTCGACGACCGCGGCGCGATCCGACGGCTTGGCGCCGCGCACGCCGTCGAACATCTTCGACCCCGCGAGCTCGCTGAGCATCACTGCGGCTTGATGTTCGTCGAACGGGGGAACTCGGAACGTCACGTCACCGAGCACCTCGATGAAGATCCCGCCGAGACCGGCCATGACGACCGGACCGAAGAGTTCGTCCCGAGAGATCCCGACGACGGCTTCGACGCCACCAGTGACGAGTTCGCTGACGAGTACACCGTCGATCCGGACTCGCTTTCCGCCCGCCTTCGTGGCTTTGGTGAGCAACTCGGCGTAGATGCGCCGCGCATCTTTGGCCGAGCCGACGCCCACCTCGACGAGACCGAGGTCGCTCTTATGGAGCAGGTCCGGTGACGAGATCTTCATCACCACCGGATACCCGATCGCGGTTGCAGCCTTGGATGCGGCGACGGCCGACTCGCAGAGCACGTCCTTGGAGGTCTTGATGCCGTAGGCGGCGAGGACCTGCTTGCTCTGCCACTCGGAGAGTGCCGCGCCCGGCTCGGCCTGCGTGATGATCGCACGCGCTTTCTCGGCCGCGGCCGACGGCTTGGTGGGCGCCGACGCGAAGGGCGAGGTGTAGTGCGCCGCGAACCGCCAGTAATCGGAGTAGGCGCGCATCGTGGTCACGCAGGTTCCGAAGGTTCGGAACACGGGCAGGCCGCCGTCGAGCAGCTGGAAGTAGTAGGTGTCGTCAGTTCCGGGGGGCGCGCCCCAGACGACGAAGATCGGCTTGTCGGTGGTGGCGGCGACCGCGACGAGATCCCGAGTGAAGGGCTTCGAGAACGCAGCGACCGCGCCGGTGATCGGCACGACGATCATGTCGACCTTCGGGTCCGCCACGATCGCGTCGAGGATCTGGCGGCCGCGCGCGTCGGCCACTGGCGGTCCGCCGCAGTCGACCGGGTTGCTGACCCGGAGGTAGGCCGGGATCAGGCCGTCGTGCAGTTTCTTCTGCGTGGCCTTCGTGAGGTCGGGGAGCGCGAGGCCGGCGGCGGAGATCATGTCGGCGATGTGGGCGCCGGTGCCGCCCGAGATCGCGTACACGCAGACGCCCGGTTCCCGGTCGCGTTTCGCCCACCCCGGAAGTTGCTGCGGCCGGGTCCGCGCCAGACCGGCGGAGACTTCGAGCAATTCGTCGAGGCCGTCGACGCGGGTCATCCCGAACTGGCGGAAGACGGCCGAGGTGATCGCGTCGGAGCCGGTGAGATGGCCGGTGTGACTCTGGGCCATCGACGCGCCGGCATCGGTGCGTCCGACCTTGACGATGACGATCGGCTTCTGGGCCTGCGCGGCGTGATCCGCGGCGAGCATCAGGGTGCGGCCGTCCTTGAAGCCTTCGATGTAGCTGGCGATGACCCCGACCTCGGGTTGGTCCGCGAAGTGCCGGGCAAAGTCCGCGAACTCGAGGTCGACCTCGTTCCCGGTGGGCGCCCAGTGGGACAACCGGATGCCGATCTCCTGGCCCTGGAAGACCGGGCGACCCTGATGGCCGGACTGGGTGATCAGCGCGATGGACGGACCGGGGAGGTCCTGACGGAAATCTTCGAACGCGTTGAGGTTGGTGTTGGGGCCGAGGAGCCGGACGGTGCCGCCCGCCACGAGCGCTTCCAACCGGCGCTCAAGGTTGGCGCCGTCCTTGCCGGTCTCGCTGAAGCCGGCGGCGAAGATGACGGCGAACTTGGCCGGGCTTGCAAGCACCTCTTCGAACGTGTCGACGGCCTGGCCGGTGAGGATGATCGCGAGGTCGATGTCCCCGGGCACGTCGGCGAGCGACGGGTACACGGTGTGACCCAGGATGGTCTCGTAGCGGGGGTGCACGGGATAGAACTTCGCGTTGTTGGCGCGGGCCCACGCGTCGAACTTCCGGGTCATCGCCGTGTTCGGTTTGGCGGACTGCTCGGACGCCCCGATGAGTGCGATCGACTTGGGATGCAAGAAGGCGTCCAGGTCCACGTCACGGAGGGCGAGCGGGCGGCCGGAGACGTCGAGATCGGCAGCGACACGCGGGGCACGGTCGACGGCGGGGCGCGCGGGCACAGGCAGATCCGATCGGTGAGAGCGATGCTGGCGGGCCGTCAGTATGACGCCGCGGTCAGGTTTCGCGCATCTCCGCTACTACCCATCCCGTCGGATCGGCGCGTTGTAGCTTGCCGAGACCGCCTCGACCCTCGGGAGATATGACATGAAGATCGTCGTCGACTTCGACAAGTGCAAGAGCAACGCCGTGTGCATGGCCGTGGCCCCGGACATTTTCGAGGTACGCGACGACAACTTCTTGTACGTGTTGCAGGAGGAGCCGGGCGAGGAGCGGCGCGGTGACGTCGAAGAAGCCATCCGGACGTGCCCGACCGGAGCGATCTCGGTCGAGGGGTAGGACGAGTCTCCTTGGCCCCTCCGAACCTGGACCACGTCGTTGTCGTCGGCGGATCGCTGGCGGGATTGCGCGCGCTCGAAGCGCTGCGCCATGACGGGTACCGTGGTCAGCTCACGCTGATCGGCGCGGAATCGCACGAGCCGTACGACCGACCGCCGTTGTCCAAAGACTTCCTTGCCGGCGCGGCCGACGCTGCGTCGCTCGCGCTCCGGAAACAGGGCTACGACGACCTGGATGTCACCTTGGCGCTCGGCGCGCCGGCACACTCGCTCGACGTGGACGCGCGTACCGTCGGAGTCGGCGACGACACGCTGAGGTTCGACGGCATGGTCATCGCCACGGGTGCTCACCCGAGGCCGCTGCCGGACCAGCCCGACCTCGCCGGCGTCCACACGCTTCGTACGGTCGAGGACTCCGACGCGCTCTCGGAACGGCTCGAGGCCGGCGCACGGATGTGCGTGATTGGCGCCGGCTTCATTGGCGCCGAAGTTGCGGCAACCGCGCGCGGGCGCGGGCGGGACGTGACGGTGCTCGAGGCACTGCCGCAACCGATGGTGCGCGGGGTCGGTCCGGTCATCGGGGCGGTCCTCGCGTCCTTGCATCGTGACCACGGCGTGGACCTGCGCGTCGGCGTGGGTGTCGAGTCGATCACCGGCGGCGCGCACGTCGAGCGCGTGCAACTTGCGGACGGCACCGCGGTTGAGTGTGAAGCGGTGCTGGTTGCGATTGGTGCCGTCCCTACCACCGATTGGCTGGAGGGATCGGGCCTGGCACTGGACAACGGTGTGGTGTGCGATGCCGCGCTGCGCGCCGCGCCGGGCATCGTCGCCGCCGGTGATCTGTGCCGGTGGCCGAACGCCGCGTTCGACGACGAAGTGATGCGCATCGAGCACTGGACCAACGCCACCGAACAGGGCACCCACGCCGCCCGCTCGTTGCTCGCGGGCGGCGACGCCGAGCCGTTCGTGGCCGTGCCGTTCGTGTGGTCCGATCAGTACGACGTCAAGATCCAGAGTGTGGGTCGGTTCAGCGGTGATGACCGCATGGAGATCGTGCACGGCAGCCCCGACGACTACAAGTTCACCGCCATCTTCGAACGGAACGGCCGCGTCAGCGGCGCACTCGGCTTCAACATGGCGCGCCGGGTGATCCAGTACCGACGCATGATCGCCGAACGTGCGACCTTCGACGCTGCTCTCGCCTTCGCCGCGGCGAACCCGTGACGGTGCCGAGGTCCCGGGAACGGTTTCTGACCCCACAGTTCATCCTGATCACCGCGAGCGGTGGCCTGTACTTCACCGCACTGGGCACCGGGATCGCGGTGATCCCGGTGTTCGCCAAACACACCTACGGGACGGGAGACGCCGGTGTCGGTGTCGCCGTCGGCGCGTTCGCGGTCGGGGCGGTCATCCTCCGGCCGTTCGCCGGACGCATCGGAGATCGCATCGGTCGACGACTGTTGATCATCGGCGGTGCTGCGATCGTGGCGGTATCGATCCTGATGTATCTGTGGGCCACGTCGCTGCCGCTCCTCATCGGGTTCCGACTCTTCGGCGGGATCGGCGAGGCCGCGTTCTTCGTGGGCGCGGCGACGATGATCACCGACCTCGCACCCGTCGAACGGCGCGGTGAGGCGATCTCCTACTGGTCGGTGGCGGTGTACGGCGGCCTCGCCTTCGGTCCGATCATCGGCGAGGCGGTGCACACCGCGTGGGGGTATGACGCGGTCTGGATCGTCGGCGCCGCGCTCGCGGGTGTCGCCACGGTGCTCGGACTGTTGACGCGCGAGACGCGCCCGGATGTGGAGCCTGCGGTCGGTGTTCCGTTGTTGCACCGCGCCGCGATCGCCCCGGGCACGATGATGTTCCTCGGCCTGATCCCGCTGGCCGGCTACACCGCGTTCCTCAAGTTGTACGGCGCGACCGTCGGCCTGCACGACGTGGGCGGGTTCTTCGTCTTGTACGGCTGCTTGGTGCTCGGTGTACGCGTCTTCGGTGCGCGCTTGCCGGACCGGCTCGGCCCGCTGCGCGGCGGGACGATAGCGCTGGGTGGCGCGGCCGTGGCGATGATCGTAATCGCGGCGTGGCCGACGGTGCCGGGCCTGATCGTGGGGACGGTGGTGTTCTCGTTCGGAATGTCGATGATGTACACGAACCTGATGACGCTGGCGTTGGTGGGTGTGGACGAGGCGCAGCGGGCGGCGGTGGTCGGGACGTTCTCCACCTTCTTCGATCTGTCGCAGGGCCTCGGCGCACTGATCGTGGGGGTCGTGGCGTCCGCGACGAGTTACCGAGGCGGGTTCATCGCCGGCGCAGTATTCGCGGTGGCGGGCCTCGCGTTGTTGTGGAGTGGTTTCGACCCGCGGGTTCGTGAGGGCGACATCTTGGCGCGCGGTTCGGATCAGATCCCCGAGCCCGAACCGGGAACATGACCGAGGTCGCGCCGCCGTGACCTCGTTGCTGGTCACCAACGATTTCCCGCCGAAGATCGGCGGCATTCAGTCCTACCTGTGGGAGCTGTGGCGCCGGTTGCCGGCGGGCGAGACGACGGTCATGACCACGCCGTACTCGGGCGACCGGGCGTGGGATGCCGAGCAGCCGTTCCGCGTCGTGCGGCGGAGGGAACCAGTGTTGGTCCCCACTCCTGGGTTGGCGCGTGACGTGGACGCGTTGGCGCGCGAAGTGGGTGCCGACGTGATCTTTTTGGACCCGGCGTTGCCCCTCGGTCTGCTGACCTCTCGCCTGCACACCGCGCCTGTTCTGGTGGTGCTCCATGGCGCCGAGATCACGGTGCCCGGCCGGTTGCCCACGCGTCCGGTGCTCGGTCGGGTCTTGCGCGCCGCCGCTGGCGTCGTTGCGGCCGGCGGCTATCCGTTGGCCGAGGCGGTGCACGCGGCCGGCCGGTCGCTGCCGTCGCTCGTGGTGGCCCCAGGTGTGGATACGGAGCGGTTCCGGCCCGCGGCGGACGCCGCCGAGAAACTCGCGGCTCGGACTGCACTCGGACTTGATGCCGACGCACGGATCGTGCTCGGTGCGAGTCGGATGGTGCCGCGCAAAGGCTTCGATGTGCTCATCGACGCGCTCGGCCGTCTTCCGCTCGACGTCCAACTCGTGTTGGTGGGAGACGGACGCGATCGACCGCGTCTGGAACGGCTCGCGGCCGCGGCATCGCTGTCGCATCGCGTGCAGTTTCTCGGCCGCGTCTCGGATGAGGATCTGCCGCTTGCGCACCGAGCCGCCGACGTCTTCGCGATGTTGTGTCGGGATCGGTGGGGCGGCCTCGAAGCCGAGGGGTTCGGGATCGTGTTCCTCGAGGCCGGTGCCTCCGGGCTGGCGTGTGTCGCGGGTCGGAGTGGTGGCTCGCACGAGGCGGTCGTCGACGGTGAGACGGGGTACGTGGTCGACCCGCGCGACGTGGGCGAGATCACCCCTCGCCTCCGAAGACTGTTGGACGACCCCGAACTTTGCGACCGTCTCGGGTCGGCCGCCCGCGCGCGTGCAGAAGCGGAGTGGTCCTACGACCGGCGCGTCGAACCGCTCGCCCGACTTGCCACCGGCGACTTCACCGTTCTCACGTAAAATTGCTCGTTCGCTCGTGCTCCGACGGTTGGGCACTGAGTGGGTCTCGCTGCCTGCCTGCTCACTCCGCTGCGCTCCGTTCGGGTGATGGAGCCGCGCCGTGTTCTCGCGGGCGACGGTCGATGCTCACGGGAGTTCGAGGAGGGCTTGTTCGACAGCCTCGGCCAGGGCGGGGTGGATGTAGATCACCTCGCGCGCGATCTGGTCCGCGGTCTGGCCAAAGGTCATCGCCTGCACCAACGGTTGGAGCAGGAGCGCGGCGTTCGGTCCGATGATGTGGGCGCCGAGGATCCGGCGCGTACCCGCGTCGACGACGACCTTGACGAAGCTCGTGGTGTCCTCCAACGCCCAGCCGTACGCCGTGTCCGAATACGGCTTGATGTTGACGACGACATCGAGGCCCTGCGCTCGCGCGTCTCGCTCGGTGAGTCCCACTGAGGCGACCTGCGGATCGGCGAAGACGGCGGCGGGAACGAGGGTCCCGGCGAGGCTGTGCAGATCGTCGGGGTGCGCAAGGTTGTGGGCCACGACGCGCCCTTCCGCGTTCGCCATGTGCTTCAACTGGTAGTGATTCGCGACGTCACCGAACGCCCAGACGCCGTCGACGTTGGTCCGCTGGAATCGGTCCACCACGACGTGACCGTGGTCATCGAGTTCCAAGCCGCCGGCTTCGGCGCACAGGTGATCGGAGTTCGGTTCCCGGCCCGTGGCGACGAGCAGCGTGTCGGCGTGGATCTCGAACGAACTGGCGGTCCCGACGCGCGCGGTGATAGTGATGCGACCGTTTGCGTGCGTGAACAGCTCGTGGAAGACGCCGGTCTCCACCCGCATACGCGCCGATGTGAGCTGGGTAAAGCGCGCCGAGATGTCGTCGTCTTGGGCCAGCAGGAGCCGTGGTCCGCGTTGCAGCAACGAGACGTCGGTGCCGAACGCCGAGAACACGTGGGCCATCTCCGCAGCGATATAGCCACCGCCGATGATCACCATCGAGCCCGGGAGCTGGTCGATGCGCATGATCGTGTCCGAGGTGTGGAACGGCACCGAGTCGAGGCCGGGCAGGCGGGGGAGCGTGGGGCGGGCGCCGACGGCGACGACGATGTGCCGGGCGGTCAACTCCTCGTCGTCCACCTCCAGGACCTTCGGACCCACGAACCGAGCTCGCGACTCGTACACGTCGATCCCGTTGGCCCGGCGGTAGTGCATGCCTCGCTCGTGAATCGGATCGATGCGGGCGAACACTCGGTCGCGAAGCGCGGGCCAGTCGACGTGGTCGAAGTGGGCGTCGACATTGAGCCGGTGGGACTCGCGCGCCGAGTTGGCGACATCCGCGGCCACGACGAACATTTTCGACGGGACGCAGCCGCGATTCATACACGTGCCACCCAGGCGATCTTCTTCGATCACCGCGCATTTCCAGCCGTCGAAAGCGGGACCGAAGATCATGTTCCCGCTGCCACCGCCGACGACGATGAGGTCGTATTCGCGCATGGTGCAGTCTGGCCGCCGTCGAGTGCGAGCCGCGGATCGACGCTGGGGGCAGGCAGCGTGAAAGGCGAGGGTTAGCCTGCGGTGCATGGAAGCCGATCGACCCGGTGGACGCATCATCGTCGCCTCGTGGGTGAGCAACGCGCTGTTCGCACTGGGTTCGGTGCCCACGATGATCGGGCTCTCGGCGGGTGACGCCATCAGCGCCGGGGTCTGCCTGGCGTTGTTCGCGATCTCGCTGCTGGTGTGGGTGTGGGCGTTTGCGGTCGCCGCATCGAGGAGTTCCGATGGCGACGACATTGCGGTCGGCAGCCTGTTCTTGGTGCAGGGTCGCCTCGCAGGCACCGCGCGGACCCCGTTGTACGCGTCGTTCGGACTGAGCGTGCTCATCACCGCGATCACCGCGGCTTCCAACCCATTCGCGGTGTTGGTGCCGATGTTGAGCCTCGGCTTCGTGGGCCTCTGGGGCGCACGACATGCCAGCTTTGGGCGACGTACCGATCTGAGAATCGAAAGCCGGCCGTTGCGGCCGACCCGTCCGATGGGGCAACGTCGGGGATTCGAGAGGGGGGCCGATGGCCGAGCACGCCAATGAACGAATTCGGATCGACGCATCACTGGACGAGTGCCTGAGCGTTGTCTTGGACTTCGAGAGCTATCCGAGTTGGGCGCGCGATCTGAAGCAGGTCACGATCCAGGAGCGAGATGACGACGGTCGTGGCCGGTTGGTCGAGTTCCGAGCCGCCGCGATGGGCCAGAGCTTCAAGTACGTGCTCGAATACGACTACTCCGAGATGCCCGACTCGTTCTCCTGGGTCTTGAACTCCGGCGAGAAGCTGCGCCAACTCGACGGCACGTATCGGTTCGAGCCTGAAGGCGATGCCACCCGCGTGCACTACGACCTCGTGGTGGACCTTTCGATCCCGCTGCCGGGCCTCATCAAGCGCCGTGCGGCCGGGATGATCATGGGCACCGCGTTGCGTGAACTGAAGAAGGCCGTCGAAGGCGCGCCCAGGTAACCTGCGCCGCTATGCGTGATCCGGGGACCCCCCGCCGAAACCCCTTTTTCGAACACGGCTCCGACGGAGCAACTGAGGACCTGGGGATGGGCTGGAAAGACGAGGCCACTGACGCCGACTCGGCACCGAGCGGAGGCGCGGACGCATCCGATGGGGCAGTCGGCGGATTCGCCACCCTGCTTGCTCTGGTGGAGGGATTGAGCGACGCGCAACCCGAAGCCGCGGAGCATCTCGTTGCCGCGGCGCACGAAGTGGTGCTGACGGTCAAGGTGGTGGTGGACGCGACCGAAGCGGTGCTCGCGCAACAACGCGCCGCGATGGCCGCTCGATCCGATCTTCGCCAGGAGGCGGCGCACGACGACGCGGCGCCCGAGTCGGCGACGACGAACGACGAGTTCCCCGATGGAGTCATTCCGTTCGATCCTCGGCCGGGGAGCGCATGACCCCGCGGTTGGGCATCGGTCTCGACATCGGCGGCACCAAAGTCCTCGGCGCGATCGTGGACGACACCGGCGCAGTCGTCGAAGAACACCGGGTTCCGTCGCCGACCGGTACGTGGGCCGGCCTGTTGGCCGCAATCGTGGACACGATCGGCGAGTTACGGAGTCGCCGCGCTGACGTCGCCTGCGTGGGCATCGGGGCCGCGGGGATGGTGGACCTCGACGGCACCATCCACTACGCGCCCAATGTTCCGGCCTTTCGTTCGACGACGGTGCGTGCCGATGTGGATGCGGCCGTGGGGCTGCCCACCGTCGTGGACAACGACGCGAACGTGGCGGCCTATGCGGAAGCGCGATTCGGTGCGGCCCGGGGAATGAAGGACGCGCTCGTCATCACGCTCGGGACCGGCATCGGTGGCGGAGTGATCGTCAACGGCCGGGTGCTGCGCGGCGCACACGGGTTCGCAGCCGAGGTCGGTCACTTTCAGATCGATCCGAATGGCCCCATGTGCGCATGTGGCGAACGAGGTCATTGGGAGGCGATGGCTTCTGGGACCGCGCTCGGGGTGATGGCCCAAGCCGCGGCTCGTCGGGGCCAGTTGGCGGCGGTGCTCGCCGCGGCCGGCGGCGATCCGGATGCGATCCGCGGTCCGCACGTCTCCGCAGCTGGGCATGCGGGTGACGCCGAGGCACTCGCCCTGATCGACCAGTACGCGTTCAACGTGGCGATCGGACTCGTCGGTCTGGCCAACATCTTCGATCCGGGGGTGATTGCGATCGCCGGCGGCCTGGTGAACGACGGTGAACTCTTCCTCGGGCCGATCCGCACGCACTTCCTCGGTCACGTGGAGGGTTCGGTGCATCGTCCGACTCCCGAGATCGTGCCCGCAACGTTGGGCGAGCGCGCCGGGGTGATCGGCGCGGCGATCTTGGCGCTCGATCTCACGCCCGTCGGTGCATCGGCGGCCGTGCCGCGAGGACGACCGTGAAGCTCGGTCTGACCCTTCCGTCGTTCACGGAAGATCCGGATGTTCCGATTCGCGTCGCGCGGGCCGCCGAAGCCGCGGGCGTCGACGGGATCTTTGTATACGACCACCTGTTCCGGCTCACTCCCGACGGTGAGATGCGACCGGCACTCGAGTGTCTGGCGCTCCTCGGTGCGCTGGCGGTCGAGACCCGGACCATCACCCTCGGAACGCTCGTCGTGCGGGCCTCGCTCCGCCCGCCGCCCACGCTCGCCGCCGCGCTGGACACGGTGGTGCGCATTGCGGGACCGCGGCTCGTCGTCGGGATCGGGGCCGGGGACGAGGAGAGCCGTCCCGAAATGGAGACGTTCGGTCTCCCGATGGGAACCGAAGCCGATCGGGTCGCGCGCCTCCGGGCGGCCGTGCTCGAACTCGCGCCGCGGTCGTACCCGACGTGGGTCGGTGGCCGAGCCGCGCACGTCGGCACCGTCGCCGCCGAGCATGCCAACGGTTGGAACCGATGGGGCGCCGACGTCGACCGCTTCGCTCGTGAGGCCGGCGAGGTCCGTGAACTCGCCGATCAACGGAACCCGGATCCGTCCACGTTCACCATGAGCTGGGGTGGGTTGGTCGTGCTCGCGGCCGACGACGACGCGGCGCGCCAGAAGGCGGAGCGGCTCGAGGCCGGCCGTTCGACGATCGTGGGCGGTCCCCAACTCGTCGCCGACGCGGCGATGCGCTACCGCGACGCCGGAGCCGAGTGGGTCATCCTCGGTCCGATCGACTCGAGTGACCCAGCCAATGCATCCCTCATCGGTGAGGACGTGCGCGCGCGCCTCCGGTGATTCGCTCGTTCTCGGGCAGCAGCAGGCGTGCCGCGCTGGTGAGGTCTTCGGCCATCTGGTCGGTGTCGAGCGTTCCGCCGACCCACGCCGAGAGCACGGCGAGCCAGACGTACCCGAGAATGCGTACGACCCCATCGGGATCGGCAACGTCGCCGCCGTCGATCGCCGTAGTGATGATCGACCGCAGCACGGTTTCGACGGCGTACTTGTGCGATGCCGTGCCGGCCTCGGGAGAGGTCAGCGCAGTGACGAGCGCCGCGGTGAGGTCCGGCCGACGGGCGAGGGCACGAGTGGCTCGCCGCAACACGTCGGCCATCCGTTCCGCCGGTACCGCGCCTTCGGGTGGGCGTTGCGCCATGCGGTCCCGAAGGGCGGTCGCTTGCTCGGTCAACGCTTCCAGCAGCAGGTGGTCTTTGGACGGGAAGTGGCGGTACAGGGTGCCGAGCGCGACTTCTGCTCGGGACGCGACGTCTCGCATCTGGACCGATTCATACCCTCCGGCGGCGGCGAGTTCGACGGCGGCATCGACCATCCGGCCCCGCCGTTGCGCGGTCTCGAGATCGCGTTCGGAACGCGCTTCGGGTGGTGCGGCCCCGGTCATGGCGGCGCACCCTAGCGGCGTAGAACGCGTTCTCGCTCTGGCTCACCGAGCGGGCGCACCCGCGGACTGGTGAGCCGGGCTCAGGGCTGTGGGGCCGGCGACGCGCTCAAGGTGAGCCCGGGGATCGGGCGCTCGGACAGCCGGCGCAGGGTGGTGGCTCGGGCCGCATTGACGACGGCGGCGGTGCGGGAGGTGTCCATCGCTCGGCCGCCCATGACGGCGAGATCGTCCTCGCTCGGCTGGAACACCGCGACCGTCATCCCGGCGCGACGGAGCTTGCGCACCTCCTGGCCGAGCCGCGCGCGGAAGTGGCGCCGGGCCGCGTGGGATGCGCTGCGAAGCGGCGCGTGACGCGACGTCGACATCGGCGACGACACGATGACGAGGTCGAGTGGTTCGCGGACGAGCGCGTCTGCGTTCGACGGTGAATGGACACCGCCGTCGACGTAGCGACGACCGTGGATCGTGACCGGCGCGAAGTAGCCGGGGATCGCGGAACTCGCGCCCACCGCGGTCGCAACGTCGGTCACGGGCGCGTCGGTGCGTCCGAACACGACCCGCCGCGTGTCGTCCATGCGCACACTGCAGATCCAGAGAGGATCGGATGGCCACTCCGGCCCGGCGAGCGGCCGCAGCGCTGCGGTCCAAGATTCGGTGTCGATGCGGCCGGTCGGGATGTTGACGCCCAGGAGAGATTCGGGCCGAACGCGCCAGGGCGCGCGCACGAGCTGGCCCAAGAGGTTGAGATGCGGTGCGGTCCACGCGCGCCGCACGGTGGGTTGGGTCCAGTCGCCCGTCGGTCCCAAACGGCCGACGAGCGCGGCACCGGCGTCCGACAGTTGCTCCTGACGGAGCAGCGCCGCGAAGTCGACGGCCGAGAGTCCGAGGCGCAGGTACATGCCGACGGCGGATCCGGCCGAGGTGCCGACGATCAGCGACGCCGACCGAGGGTCCCACCCGGTGGCCGATTCGATACCGGCGAGCACGCCGGCGTGGTACGCCTGGCCGGTCAATCCGCCGGCGCCGAGGACGAGTCCGATCCCTGCCATCGCTTCATTCTGGTCGGTCGGGACCCGCACGAGCGGAGTCGCGCCGCAGGTTCGCGTCGATACTCAGAGCCCTTCAGTGCCCGCGGCGCCGGCCTCGTCCCGACCGAAGTATTCGGCGGCGAGCCGGGAGTCGATGGTGATGAACAAGCCTTCGGCCTCGGTGGTCTTGATGCCGTCGACGTACATCTCGGCGCGGGCGATGATGCGGCGCCCTTCGACGCGTTCGGTCCAGCCGCGGATCTCGACCGGGCGCCGGAGCGGCGTGGGCTTCAGGTAGCGGACGGTGAGGCGGCCCGTCATCCCCGGATGGCCGGCGTCGATGTTGGCGATTCCGAGCACTTCGTCGAAGGTCAGCGCGATCCAGCCGCCATGGACATAACCGGGCGGCCCCTCGTAGGCGGCGGGATATTGGCCGCGCATGTCGATGCCTCCATCGCGGCTGACCCATTGCATCGGCGGCGCAAGCGGGCTGACCTCACCGACGAGGGGAGATCGGGCGAGGTAATCGGTGTGGCCGGTTTCGGTGCGTCGACGCACACCCCGGTCTTCGTCTCGAGGTTCCCGTCCGAGGTGACGGGCGACGGTCTCGGTCATGTCAGCCGCAGTCCCGAGCTGCTCCTCGGTGGCATCCTCGATCGTGAGGGTGGCGTCGACCAGATGGCGGACGGCCTCGGCGAGCCGCCGTCGTTGAGGCGTGACGAACGTGTCGTGCTCGTCGTTGCGCGTCACCTACTTGCCCTGGAAGGTGGGCGGTCGCTTCTCGGCGAACGCGCGCGGGCCTTCCTGCGCGTCTTCGGAGGCAAACACTTCCCATCCGATCGCATCCTGAATCGGCATCGCCTCGGCCTCGGTCATGTATTCGGTTTCGCGCCAGGCTCGCAGGATCGCCTGGGTCGACAGCGGCCCGCACGCGGCGACTTGGTCGGCCACGGCTCGCGCCGCGTCGAGCGCAGTCCCGTCCGGGACGACGCGACCGATGAGGCCGACGCGCAACGCCTCGTGCGCGGGGACCGGCTTGGACGACAACAAGATATCCATGGCGATCGTGTACGGAATCTGGCGGGGGAGGCGGATGGCCGACCCACCGAGGGGGAAGAGTCCGCGCTTGCCCTCCCAGACGCCGAACACCGCGCCTTCTCCCGCGATTCGGATGTCCGTGCCTTGGAGCATCTCGGTGCCTCCGGCGACCGCGTACCCCTCGACGGCCGCAATGAGTGGCTTGGACAGGCGGTAGTCCCGCAAGAGCGCCTTCCAGTGCAGATTCGGCGTCTCGGCCATCCGAGCGCGGACGTGCTCGCTCTCGGACGGCTTGCTCATCGCTTTGAGGTCCGCGCCGGAGGAGAAGTGGCCGCCCGCGCCGGTGAGGATGGCGCAACGGATTTCGGGAGTCTCGTCGACGTACTCGAACCCGTCGGCGAGGCCCACCAGCATGTCGGGGCTCAGCGCGTTGCGGGCTTCCGGCCGGTTCATGGTGAGGATCACGACGTGACCGTCGCGCTCGACCGTGCAGTGTTGGGTGGACATCGGCAGGCTCTCGGTCAACGTGCGCTCCTCGCGTGGGACGACCGACTGGGCTAATCTCGATCGATAGAACGTGTTCTACTTTCGTGGGGCCGGCGCGAGCAACGCCACCCTCGAGAAGCTCACGTCCCCCGCCGTTCCAACCCGGAGGCCCTGCGATGGTCACGAATCCCGTTCAACTGGACAACCCGACCACCTACCTCGCGGGCCCGCCGCACGACTTCTTCGACGAGTTGCGTCGTGATGAGCCGGTCTACTGGCACCCGTCGGAGCAGTACGCACCGGGCTTCTGGGTGTGCACCAAGTACGCCGACGTCATCGCCATCGAGCGTGACTCGAAGACGTTCTCCTCGGCGCTCGGCGGGGCGCTGCTCGACGATCAGGGCGACGGCACCGAGTTGATGATGCTCAACCAGGATCCACCCCAGCACACGCGTCTGCGCAACCTCGTCGCGCGGGGCTTCACCCCCAAGGTGATGAAGGCGATGAAGCCCCACGTCACGGAGGCCGCCCGCCAGATCGTCGAACGTCAGATGGGGAACGACGACACCATCGACTTCGTCCCCAACTTCGCAGCCGAACTGCCACTCGTCGTGATCGCCGAACTGCTCGGCATTCCGTACGAAGACCGCCACAAGATCTTCGAGTGGTCGAACCGCCTGATCGGAAACTCGGATCCCGAGTACAACGATGGCCCGCCCGAAGCGGCGATGGAAGCCTCGATGGAGCTCTACGCGTACGCGCAGTCCCTGGCGGATTCGCGGCGTGAACGGCCGATGGACGACATCGTGACCACCCTGGTCACGGCCGAACTCGACGGCGAGCGCCTTTCCGACATCGAGTTCAACGTGTTCGTGTTGCTCCTCGCGGTCGCCGGGAACGAAACCACTCGAAACCTGATCAGCGGCGGAATGCTCGCGCTCCTGCAACACCCCGAGCAGCGGGACATCGTCCTCGCCGATCCGGTCGGAACGCTCGACACGCTGGTCGACGAGATGCTGCGCTATGTCAGCCCGGTGATGTACTTCCGGCGCACCGCATCCGAAGCCACCGAGGTGCGCGGAGTTCCGATCGCCGCGGGCGACAAGGTCACGGTCTGGTACGGGGCGGCCAACCGCGACGAAGACGTCTTCTCGAACCCGCACGCCTTCGACGTGACGCGTGCACCGAACGAGCACATCGCGTTCGGTGGCCGGGGACCGCACTATTGCCTGGGCGTGGCCCTCGCCAAGATGGAGATCAAGGTCATGTTCTCCGAGATGCTGACGAATGCACCGAACATGCGCCTCGTCGGCGAACCGGAGCGGTTGGCATCCAACCTCATCAACGGAATCAAGCATCTGCCGGTGCGGCTGCACTGATCGCCGGCTACGGGGCCCGGGGCCGTCACACGGCCGGAAGGTTCGTGAGCGAGTTCAGCTGACCGGTGGCGTCGCGCCTTGCGGCGCAGTGACCGCGGTCGTCGTTGTCGTCGCGGTGGTGGTCGACGTCGACGTGGACGTCGTCGTCGTCGGCTTGGGTCGCGTTGTGGTCGTGGACGGAGCCACCGCAGGCGGCGTTGCCGGCGGAGGCGGGACGGTGTCACCGGCTGGTGGGGTGGTTGTGGTCGTCGTGGACCGACGAGCCGCGCGATCCTGCGCGAGCTGGTACCAGAACGCGATCGTCGGATCGACGGTTGTCGTCGAGGTGGGCACGACGCTCGTGGTCGAGGTGCTGGACCAGGCCGAGGTCGATCGAGGCGTGCTGCGTGCCACCTGGATGCCGCGCACGTCGGTGGCCTCCACCGCCAGACCGTCGCGCCACTTCGAGACGCCCACGACCCCGAGCACGATGAGGAGCACGATGAGGAGGCCGTTGAGGATGCGTTCCTCCGGGCTTTGAAAGCGAAGACTGTTGCGTATGCGGCTCATGTTGCTGGTGAGTCTTTCAGGTGCGAAGCGGCGCGTCGAGGATCGGTCGTCCGAACCACCCTGAATATGGGAGTTTCAGCGGTACATCCGTTTCGTTCCTCCTGCGTGTTTGCCCGGACGCGCGAGAACGTGTTCTACTGCCGCGACAGGCGGATTCGACGAGGAGAACACGCGATGCCCGGGGGGTTTTGGTACTACGCGCAGGAGGATCCGACGGCGCTGGCGGTCGTTGATCCCGACGGCACCGAGGTCACCGCAGGGGAGCTCTTGGCGCGCTGCAACCGGATGGCGCACGGTTTGCGGAGTCTCGGCCTCCAAACCGGCGATGCCGTCGCCGCAATCCTGCCGAACGGCATGGAACCGGCGACCGTGTACCTCGCGGCGCTCCAGATCGGCCTCTACTACGTGCCGATCAACTACCGGCTCTCACCGCCCGAGGTCGCCTACATCCTCTCGGATTCGGATGCGAAGGCGTTCGTGACTCACGAGCGGTTCGCGGACCTGGCGGTTGCGGCGGCGGACGCAGCCGGAATCCCGGCCGACGGCCGACTCGCGGTCGGCGCAGTTTCGGGCTTCCGTGACCTCGAAGCCTTTCTCGCCGAGCGGCCGGACTCGAACCCCGAAGACCGAGCGGCCGGCGCGGCGATGCACTACACGAGCGGCACGACCGGGCGACCGAAAGGCGTCAAGCGGTCGCTCAGTGGCCTCGACCCCGACGTCTCGTCCGAACTCTTTTCGATGTTCCTCCTGCTCTTCGGCATCGGTCCACGCGACGACAACGTGCACCTCTCGACGTCGCCGAACTACCACACCGCGGTTACCACGTTCGCGGGCAACGCGCTCCACGCGGGCCACACCGTGGTGTACATGGACAAGTGGGATCCGGAGAAGACGCTCGCGTTGATCGAGCAGTACGGCTGCACCCACACGCACATGGTGCCGACGCAGTTCCACCGCATGCTGCAGCTCCCCGACGATGTCCGGGCGAAGTACGACGTGTCGTCGATGAAGTTTGCGATTCACGCCGCAGCACCGTGTCCGATCGACGTCAAGCACAAGATGATCGAGTGGTGGGGTGAATCGATCATCGAGTACTACGGCGCGACCGAAGGCGGCGGAACGTTGGCGACTGCGCAGCAGTGGTTGCAGTACCCCGGAACCGTCGGCACAGTGTGGCCCAGCTCCACGTTGAAGATCACCGACGACGACGGCAACGAATGTCCGACCGGGACGCCCGGCACGGTGTGGATGAAGATGTCCTCCGGCGACTTCGAATACAAGGGCGATCGCTCGAAGACCGACGACTCCCATGACGCCGACGGCTTCTTCACCGTCGGCGACGTCGGCTACCTGAACGAAGATGACTACCTGTTTTTGTGCGACCGCAAGTCCGACATGATCATCGCGGGCGGCGTGAATATCTATCCGGCCGAGATCGAGGGCGAACTCCTCGCGCATCCACAGGTGGGCGACGCGGCCGTGTTCGGCATTCCGGACGACGACATGGGTGAGCAGATCAAAGCGGTCATCGAAGTCCGCGCCGGCGTCACTGCCGACGACGCGTTGCGAGCGTCGATCATGGAGCACCTTGCGGGACGACTGGCGAAGTTCAAGTGGCCACGCACCATCGACTTCATGGACGAGCTGCCGCGCGAACCGACCGGCAAATTGTTGAAGCGGAAGTTGCGCGACCCGTATTGGGCCGACCGCGACGTCGCGATCTAGATCGGAGAATTTGTGACGAGTACTGAGCCGCTCATCGAACATCACGTCCTCGAGTACCCGGGTGGGTACACGCGGTCGGTCGGCCCCGCGATCTCGCGCTATCTCACCGGCTTGCGCGCCGGGAAGATCATCGGTGTGCGCATCGGCGACGGCCGCGTCATGGTGCCGCCCACCGAGTACGACCCCGAGACCGGCGGCGCGATCGACGAGTACGTGGAGGTCGGCCCGGCCGGCACCGTGGTCTGCTGGACGTGGGTGAGCGAACCGCGCGCCGGGCGGCATCACCTGACGAAGCCGTTCGCGTTCGCGCTGGTCCGACCCGACGGCGCCGACGTGCCCATGGTGCACGTGGTGGACGTTGCCAGCGCCGACGAGATGTCCGTGGGTATGCGGGTGATGCCCCGCTGGGCCGACGATCGCGTCGGCTACGTCACCGACCTCGACGCATGGGTCCCAATGTCCGACGGCGACATGGCCAGGACCCCGAGCCCGCAGCGCAGCGGAGGGCGAGCAGGCGCGGAGCGAGCCCCCGTCGACCAGAGTGACGGAGCCGCGAGCGGAGCGCCAGATTTGACGGAGCCGGTCACGGGGATCACCGTGCCGATTCGGCTCGAGTACGAGATCAATGCCGGCGTCGCTGCGAGCAAGTACCTGCGGGGTATGGCCGAGGGCCGCATTCTCGGTCAGCGGGCCGTCGACTCGGACAAGGTGTACGTCCCGCCTCGCGGTTCAGATCCGACGACGGGCGCCCCGACCGAGATCGAGGTCGAGGTCGGACCCAACGGCACCGTGACCACATTCTGCGTCACGAACATTCCGGGTCTGTCCGAGCTGGCGCCGCCGGTGCCGTATGTGAGTGCGCAGATCCTGCTCGACGGCGCCAACACGCCGTGGCTCGGTCTCGTGCAGGGGATTGCGGTTGACGACGTGCGCATGGGTCTGCGCGTGCGTGCGGTCTGGGACGAGAACCTCCGGCCCGATGCCCGGTGCCTGAAGTGGTTCGAACCCAACGGCGAACCCGACGCCCCCTACGAGTCCTACCGGGAGTACGCATGAGCACGCGCGATGTGGCCGTGATTTCGTTTGCGCAGCGGACCGCGGTGAATGACCGTGAGCGCAATGAAGTCGAGTTCATCATTCCGGTCGTGCAGGAAGCGGTGGCCGCATCCGGCCTGGCCCGTCACGACATCGGCTTCACGATCTCGGGATCGTGTGACTACCTGAGCGGCGGTCCGTTCACCTTCGTGGCCGGGCTCGATGCCGCGGGTGCGTGGCCGCCGGTGAAGGAGAGCCACGTCGAGATGGACGCGGCGTGGGCGTTGTACGAGGCCTGGGTCGCGATTCAGACCGGCGAGGTCGACAGCGCGTTGATCTACGGATTCGGAAAGTCGTCGCTGACCGACGTGCATCAACTCATCACGTTGCAAACCGATCCGTACACCGTCGCTCCGTTGTGGCCGTCGATGGTGGACCTTGCGGCGTTGCAGGCGAGCGCGCTGCTCGCTGAAGGCGGCGTGACCGAAGCCGATCTCGCGGCGGTGGCGGCGCGATCACGTCGAGACGCTCGGGCCAACCCGTACGCGGTCGTGAGTGAAGACGTCGATGCCGACGCGTTGTTGGCGAGACCAGTCACCCATTCGCCGCTCCGAGATGCCGACATCGCGCCGGTGACCGACGGTTCCGCGGCCATCGTGATCGCCGCCGCCGACGTCGCCCGTGAACACTGCGAGCGGCCGGCGTGGATTCGCGGCATCGATCACCGCATCGATGCACCGCACATCGGCGTGCGTGATCTCACCGCCAGCGCATCGACCCAGCGTGCGGGGGAAGAAGCCGGCGCGCTCCAAGGTGGGTTCGATGCGGCCGAGTTGCACGCGCAGTTCAGTCACGACGAAGTGATCCTGGCCCAGGCCCTCGGCCTCGGCGGCGACACCCGGATCAACCCGTCGGGGGGTGCACTCGGCGCCAACCCGATGATGGCAACGGGCCTGATCCGCATCGGTGAGATCTTCCAACGGATCAACAGTGGTGAGATCGGCCGCGGTCTCGCGCACGCAACGCAGGGTCCGTGTCTGCAGCAAAACCTGGTGTGCGTCATGGAGGGGGAGTAGCCGTGGGTTCCGTCCGCACTGCCGTCATCGGGGTCGGTCAGACCCGTCACGTCTCCGCTCGTCACGACGTGTCGATCGCCGGTCTCGTTCGTGAGGCCGCCCTCGAAGCGCTCGAAGACGCGGGCATGGACTTCGGGGACATCGACGCCGTCGTGGTCGGCAAGGCCCCCGACACGTTCGAAGGTGTCGTCATGCCCGAGCTGTATCTCGCCGACGCGCTCGGCGCGGTCGGTAAGCCGCTGCTGCGCGTCCACACCGCCGGTTCGGTCGGTGGTTCGACCGCGATCGTCGCCGCGAAGCTCGTGATGTCCGGCATCCACAAGCGGGTGCTCACGGTCTCGTTCGAGAAGCAGAGCGAGAGCAACGCGACCTGGGGCTTGTCCGTCTCGATGCCGTTCAGCGCGCCGCTCGTCGCGGGAGCCGGTGGGTACTTCGCGCCGATCATCCGCGCGTACATGGCTCGGTCCAACGCCCCGAGACACATCGGCCACTTGGTCGCGGTGAAGGACCGGCTGGCGGCGTTGCGCAACCCGAAGGCGCACCTTCACCTCCCCGATATCGATCTCAAGGCGGTGGAGGAGTCGTTCCTGCTCTGGGATCCGCTGCGCTACCTCGACACGTGTCCGAGCTCCGACGGTGCGATGGCACTGGTGATCGGTGCCGAAGACGTGGCCGACGCCGCGCCGAACCCGTCGGCATGGATCCACGGCACCGCGATGCGTTCCGAGCCGACGATGTTCGCCGGCCGCGATCAGGTGAACCCGCAAGCGGGCAAGGACTGCGCGGCCGACGTCTACGCCCAGGCCGGAATCACCAACCCGCGCGATGACTTCGACTGCGCCGAGGTCTACGTACCGTTCTCGTGGTACGAGCCGATGTGGTTGGAGAACCTGGGGTTCTGCGCCGAGGGCGACGGGTGGAAGCTCACCGAAGCCGGGGCCACTGCGCCCGACGGCGACATTCCGTGGAACCCGTCCGGCGGCGTGCTGTCGTCCAACCCGATCGGTGCGAGTGGCATGATCCGCTTCGGCGAGGCCGCCCAACAGGTGCGTCAACGGGCCGGCGACTACCAAGTGGAACTGAAGACGGGAAAGGCGCTCGGCCACGCGTACGGCGGCGGGTCGCAGTTCTTCTCGATGTGGGTCGTGGGGAACGAGAAGCCGGCGTAGCTGCTTTACGCCGCGCGACTTGGCGTAGGTGCGAACGCCGACATTTCCCATTCGCTCAGACACCGCTCACTGGCTCGCTGCGCTCGCGGTGAGCGGAACTCGCTCGGTGGAAAACGTCGGCGGTCGCTCTGTGACGTTCGACGCGCCGCCGAGCACCTCTGCGACTTCTCTGAGTTGAGGTGGATGGGCGGGCAGACTCGCGGGGTGGAGGGTGAAGCGGAGGAACAGGTGCTTGCGGGTGGCCTCGGGAACGAGGGGCGGGTGGTGCGGGTGGGCGACACCGTTCGTCGGCCTGCCGGTTCCTGGACACCAGGGGTGCATGCGCTCCTTCATCACCTCGAGGCGGTGGGGTTCGATGGTGCGCCGAGGGTCATTGCGCGGGACGGCGACGTCGAGATTCTGAGCTTCGTTCCAGGGGTCGTCGCGATCCCTCCCTACCCCGACTGGTCCACCTCGGAGGATCTGCTGCTGAGCGTGGCCGACCTTCAGCGCCGCTATCACGACGCGGTCGCGGAGTTTCGTCCGCAACCCGGAGCGATCTGGCTCGACGGTCCTGCTCCGATCGAATACTCCGGCTCACTCGTGTGCCACAACGATCTGTGTCTCGAGAACGTCGTCGTGCGCGACGGACACGCCGTTGGGTTCATCGACTTCGACTTCGCCCGACCGGTCGACCGCGTGTGGGATATCGCGATTGCTCTTCGGCATTGGGGCCCGATGTGGGACGCCGCCGACCTCGATGTGAGCCGTGTCGATCTCGACCGCGTCGCGCGATGTGCGACCTTCCTTGGTGCTCACCGCTTGACCGACGCTGAACGAGAACGCACGATCGACGCGTTGATCACCTTCGGCGACCGCGCACTTGCGTCGGTCCGGGCCCAAGCCGAGGCCGGCCACACGGGTCACCGTCGGCAGTGGGACGCGGGATATGAGGGCAAGAATCGACGAGCCCAGGCATGGGTCATCGCGAACCGGGCTGCGCTCAGTTCCTCGGCGCGTAGCCTCGGTTGAGCGCTACTGCGTTGCCACGCGCACGAGTTGCGCGACTTCTTGGAGGGACTTTGTGCGGAGGCCTTGGAAGTCTTCGTGGTCGTTGTAGGGGTCGATGAGGATGGGGGTGATGTTGGCGGCTTGGGCGCCGGTGCAGTCGGCGGCGGGGGTGTCGCCGACGTGGATGGCGCGGGAGGGGTCGATGCCGCCGAGGTGTTCGAGGGCGATCTCGAAGATTCGAGGGTCGGGTTTGGCCACCTTGACCACGGAGGAGTCGAGGATGGCGTCCATTTCCACTCCAGGACCTGGTCCCATCTGACAGATGCCGTCGGCGGCGAGTTGGGCCTGGACCGAACCGTCGGCGTTCGAGACGACGGCCAGCTTGACGCCCGTCGCCTTGATCGCAACTAATGCGTCGCGTGAGCCCGGGATGATGCGGGTCCACACGCCACCGGTCGTGAACTCGTTGAGCAGGACCTCGGCGACCGCATCGAGTTGATCGGCCGCGCCGAGCGCCCGGGCGTACTCGCGGATGTAGGCGAGCCAGATGCTGCGATCGCCCTCGGTGAAGTTGGTGAGCCCGCGCACGCCGGCGTAGTGCGCACGGTCGAGTTCCGCGGCGTCGATCACGACTTCGGCCCGTTCCATCGCGCCGGCGATGCGTTCGTGATCGGGGAGGTGGAACACGCCCCCGACATCGAGCAGGACCGCTTCGAGTGGTTTGGGTAGCGACATCGGCCGGATGGTATCGGCGTGGGTGCCGCAAACGCTCACGGGTTCGCGGCAGGTCGGCGGCTACCTTGCCACTATGGAATTTCGCCGGATTCACGCTTTGCCGCCGTACGCGTTTGCCGAGATCGACGCGTTGAAGATGGCAGCCCGGCGAGCAGACGTGGACGTCATCGACCTCGGTTTCGGGAACCCCGACATTCCGTCGCCCCAGATCGCAGTCGAGAAGCTCGCCGAGGCCGCGCAGAACCCGCGCAACCATCGGTATTCGCAGACGCGTGGTGTCCCGCGTCTGCGCCAGGCGATCACGGACCTGTACCTGCGCAAGTTCGGGGTGGAGCTCGACCCGGAAACCCAGGCGTGCGTCACCATCGGCGCCAAGGAGGGGTTCTCGCACCTCATGTGGGTGCTGCTCGGCCCGGGCGACACCGCGCTGGTGCCGAGCCCGTCGTACCCGATCCACATCTGGGGTCCGATCCTCGCCGGCGCCGGTGTCCACTACGTGCGGATGGGCCCGGGCCAGGACTTCTTCGCCAACCTGCACGCGGCGTGGGAGCAGGCGTGGCCGCGTCCGCGCGTGGTCGTGATGTCGTTCCCGCACAACCCCACGGGCACGTGCGTCGACCTCGAGTTCATGACCAAGATGGTGCAGTTCGCACGAGATCACGGCGTCCTGTTGGTGCACGACTTCGCGTACGCGGACCTCGGCTTCGACGGCTACGACCCGCCGTCGTTGTTGCAAGTGCCCGGCGCGGATGAGGTGGCCGTCGAGATCTACAGCATGACGAAGAGCTTCTCCATGGCCGGCTGGCGCGTGGGCTTCATGCTCGGCAACGCGGAGGTCGTCGGCGCGTTGGCCCGCCTGAAGAGCTACCTGGACTACGGGACGTTCCAGCCCATTCAGATCGCGGCCATCGTCGCAATGAACGAGGCACCCGACTATCCGAAAGAAGTGAACAAGATCTATCTCGGCCGGCGCGATGCGCTGATCGACGGTCTGGGGCGCATCGGATGGAACATCGAGAAGCCTCGGGGGACCATGTTCGTGTGGGCGCCGTTGCCGGAGCCGTACGCGGAGATGGGCAGTCTCGAGTTCTGCAAGATGCTGGTGCAGGAGGGCAAAGTTGCGGTGGCGCCGGGTGTGGGCTTCGGCCCCGGTGGCGAGGGCTTCGTTCGGTTCGCCCTGGTGGAGAACGAACAACGCATCGGCCAAGCAATCCGCGGCATCCGCAAGGCCCTCACCAAACTCGGGTGAGAGCAGCACGCAAGGGTGTGCGGTTCTCCTAGGGTGAGGACTCGGAACGTCGGGGGATTGTGTATGGCCTACTGGATTGTCAAAGTGATCCTGACGCCGATCCTGCGAGTCGTGTACCGGATCCGGGTCGAGGGGCGTGAACACCTCCCCACACACGGTCCGGTGATCCTGGCGTCGAACCATCGATCGTTTCTCGACTCGATCTTCATCCCGCTCATCGTCCGGCGGCGCGTGACGTTCGTGGCCAAGGCCGAGTACTTCGACGATCCGAAGACGGCCTGGTTCTTCCGGGCCGTCGGCCAGATCCCGATCCGGCGCGAAGGTGGCAGCGCCTCCGAGGGCGCGCTGGCCGCGGCGACGGACGTGCTCGAGTCGGGCGGTGTGTTCGGCATCTATCCCGAGGGCACCCGGACACGGGACGGCCTGCTGCACAAGGGCAAAACGGGTGTGGCGCGCCTGGCGCTCGGCACCGGGGCGCCGATCGTGCCCGTCGGCCTGATCGGCACGGACGAATGTCAGCCCACGAACGCCAAGCTGCCGCGGCTGTTCCGGAAGGTCACGATCCGATTTGGTCCGCCACTTTCCATGGGTCACTACCAGAACCGCGGCGACGACCGGTTGGTGCTGCGCCAGATCACCGACGAGCTGATGTTCGAGATCGGCGAACTTTCCGGCTACGAGTACCGCGACACCTACGCCGGCAAGTCCGACTCCCCCGGCGGCCACGACTTCCCCGATCCCACAACCGTCGTCTCCCGCCTGGAGTCAGCCGCCAGCTAACCGGTGCGAGTTTTTTCCCGCAACTCGCACCGGTTACGCAAGCCATGGCTTGCAAAACGCGCGTCGGTTCGCCGAGGCGGCGATTTAAGTCCGGGTCTGGACCTTCTCGACGTTCACTGTCCCCAGAACCACCGCATCGGTAGCTGCAGGGACATTGAACAGCCGAGCGTCAGGCTCGGTTCCGAGCATGCACCGACCGGATTCACGAAGCCCTGTTTTGGACTTCCCAATGGCCAACGCATCGCAGTTTCTGTTCCGGTTTGATTGCGCATCGTCCGACACGCGGGCGATACCGCCTGCTTTCCGTTCTATTGCGACGCAGCGGGTGAGGAGCTCGCCGACACGTGGCACAAGTCGGTCGAGGACGCGATGACGCAAGCGCTTTTGGAGTTCGGTGTTGAGTCGACCGAATGGGACCGCTCGAGATCATGAGCCGCTTGGTTGGCACCGGCGCGACCATGGTTGGCATCGCGCCGGCCGGCGTGCGCCGTGAGGGCCGGGTCAGTCCGGGGACCAGGCGCGGGAACGGTCGACGCCGCGGTGCCAGGTGGCGAGACGTGACTCGATGTCGGCGGGGTCGCCGGCGGGGGTGAAAGCCGCTTCTTCGCGCCACGCGCTCGCCGCGTCCGCGGGCCCGGTCCACACGCCTTCGGCGATACCGGCGAGATAGGCCGCGCCGAGCGCAGTTGTCTCCTGGACCGCAGGGCGGCGCACGGTGACGCCGAGAACATCGGCTTGGAACTGGCAGAGCACGTCCATCACGCTTGCGCCACCGTCGACCCGGAGTTCGGAGAGCTCGGTGCCCGACGCGGCGCGCACCGCGGTGACGACATCCGCGGTCTCGTAGGCAATGGCCTCGACGACCGCGCGAGCCAACTGCGCGCGTCCCGAGCCGCGGGTCAGCCCGAGCACGGTGCCGCGTGCGTACGGATCCCAATACGGTGAACCGAGCCCGGTGAAGGCCGGGACGAACACCACACCACCGGCATCGGGGACGCTGGCGGCGAGCGGACCGATCTCTTCGGCGGTGGAGATGATCTGCAGCTCGTCTCGCAACCATTGGATCGCGGCACCGGTGACGAAGATTGCACCTTCCATCGCGTACGTGGTCTCATCGCCGATCTGCCACGCGATGGTGTTCAGCAGACCCTCGACGGGCGGCGGCGCGTGCGGCCCGAGGTTGACGAGGACGAACGAGCCGGTGCCGTAGGTGTTCTTCGCCATCCCCGGCGTGAAGCACGCCTGGCCGAACAACGCAGCTTGTTGGTCGCCGGCCATCCCCGAGATGGGAACGGTCAGGCCGACGGCCGCGTCCGGCACGGTGGTGCCGAAGCGCCCACTCGTCGGCCGAACTTCGGGAAGGCACGACATCGGAACGTCGAAGAGCTCGCACAGCTCAGACGACCACCGGCCGGCGTAGATGTCGTAGAGCAGGGTGCGACTCGCGTTCGACGGTTCCGTCGCGTGGACTGCGCCATCGGTGAGCTTCCACAGCAACCACGAGTCGACGGTACCGAACGCGAGGTCGGGTGTCGGCGTGATGCCACCGGTGGTGAGCAGCCAGTGCAACTTGGTTGCCGAGAAGTACGAGTCGAGGACGAGGCCGGTCCGGGCTCGGACCAGTGGCTCGTGACCGGCCTCTCGCCATGCATCGCACTGCTGCGCGGTCCGACGGTCCTGCCACACGATGGCGCGGTGGAGTGGGCGGCCGGAACGGCGATCCCAAACCACGGTGGTCTCGCGCTGGTTGGTGATCCCGACCGCCACAATCGTGTCGCCCGCCGCGGCGCACTCTTCGACCACGGCCGTGAGCGTGGCGAGAGTGGCCACCCAGATCTCCTCGGCGTCGTGTTCGACCCAACCCGGCTGGGGGAAGTACTGCGGGAACTCGCGGTAGTTGCTGCGCACGACCTGACTGTTGCGATTGATTGCGTAGGTGCGGACACCGGTGGTGCCGGCATCGATCCCGAGGACGACGGTGCGATCAGCAGACAAGCTCACGGCCGAGGACAGTACCGTGACCCACATGCGCATAGGGATCCTGACTGGTGGTGGTGACTGCCCGGGACTGAACGCCGTGATCCGCGCCGTCGTGCGCAAGGGCGTCACGGAGTACGGGCACACGATCGTCGGGTTCCGCCACGGTTGGCGCGGCGTCATCGAGGGCGACGTGATCGATCTCGACCTGGACGCGGTGCGGGGGCTGTTACCGCGGGGTGGGACCATCCTCGGGTCGTCGCGTACGAATCCGTTCAACTCCGACGACGGTGTGGCGCGCGTGCTCGCGACGGTGGAGTCCGAACACCTCGACGCGTTGATTGCGATTGGCGGCGAGGACACGCTCGGAGTGGCGCACCGACTCGGGGCCGAAGGAGTGCGCCTCATCGGAGTTCCGAAGACGATCGACAATGATCTGTCGTCGACCGAGGTGACCTTCGGTTTCGACACCGCGGTGCAAACCGCGACCGATGCGATCGACCGGCTGCATACGACGGCCGAATCTCACGACCGCGTCATGGTGGTGGAGGTGATGGGTCGTCACGCAGGATGGATCGCGCTCCATAGCGGTCTCGCCGGCGGCGCGGACGTCATCCTCATTCCGGAGCGGCCGTTCGACATCGATCAGGTCTGCGATCGATTGCGCCACCGGTCCAAGCGCGGCGAAAATTTCTCGATCGTGGTGGTGGCTGAAGGCGCGGTCCCGGCCGAGGGCACGATGACGGTCGCGAACGGCGCCGTCGATGAGTTCGGGCACGTGCAACTTGGCGGCGTGGCCAACTGGGTGACGGACGAGATCAAGTCCCGGACCGGGTTCGACACGCGCGTCACGATCCTCGGGCACGTGTTGCGCGGCGGTACTCCGACCGCGTTCGATCGCGTCCTCGCCACCCGGTTCGGTATCGCCGCGATTGACGCCGCGCACGACGGTGCGGGCGACGAGATGGTGGCGCTCCAATGCGGACAGATCGTGCGGGTCCCGCTCGGCGACGCCGTTGGCACGCTCAAGACCGTCGACCCCGCCCTCTACGAACTCGCCACCACCTTCTTCGGCTGACTCACGCGCATCGTGGCGAACAGCGTTTCGCGAGCACCCAACTACGGTGCCGGAGTGACTCACGACGAACCGATGCCGAACCGGAGCGCAGCGGAGGCGAGCGGGTCGGGAGCGTCCCGTCCAAGCACGCGCTCTTCAACCACGGAGCGGACGGCCAGACAAGTCAGGCCGCACTCAACGATCTCATCGAACTGCTCGATTTGGAGTCGCTCGAGGTGAATCTCTTCCGGGGGTGCAGCCCGGAGGAGTGGCGCCAGCGAGTGTTCGGCGGACAGGTAGCCGGACAGGCGCTGGTCGCGGCCGGTCGCACGGTAGATCCGGCGCGGGTGATCCATTCGTGTCACGCGTACTTCCTGCGACCCGGTGACCCGTCGGTGCCGATCATCTACGAAGTCGACCGGATCCGCGACGGTCGGAGTTTCACCACAAGGCGGGTGGTTGCGATCCAACATGGTCGGGCGATCTTCAACCTGCAAGCGTCGTACCAAATCGACGAGACCGGGCCCGAGCACCAGGACGCGATGCCTGACGTTGCCGACCCCGAGTCGTGCCCACCATGCAGGAGCAGTTCGCTCCGTATCGCGACAAGTTCGGGCCGGACTTCGCGGAATGGTCCCAGCGCGAGCGACCGATCGACTCGCGTCCGACCGAGGTTCCATCGTGGCTCGACCACCGGTCGCGCCCGCCCGCGCAGGACGTATGGATCCGAGCCAACGGCGTGCTGCCCGACGATCCGCTGCTGCACGTGTGCATCGTCGCCTACGCGTCGGACCTCACGATCCTCGACACGGCGATGCTCCCGCACGGCGTGAACTTCGTCGACGGTGAGTTCCAGGTCGCCAGCCTGGACCACGCGATGTGGTTCCACCGTCCGTTCCGGGCCGACGAGTGGTTGCTGTACCACCAGCGCAGCCAGTCGGCGTCGCACGCGCGCGGGATCGCCGAAGGATCCATCTTCACCGGTGACGGCCGCCTCGCCGTCACTGTCATGCAAGAAGGCTTGATGCGGCCTACTTGATGGCTCGTACGCTCCGTGGTTGAACAGCGCGTGTTTGGTCGGGAGGCTCCCGAGCTGCTCACCTCCGCTTCGCTGCGGCTCGGGGATTGGTTGGGATGCTTCCGAGCTGCTCACCTACTTGATGGCTCGTACGCTCCGTGGTTGAACAGCGCGTGTTTGGTCGGGAGGCTCCCGAGCTGCTCGCCTCCGCTCGTTCCTCGCTACGGCTCGGGGATTGGTCGGGATCCGTCCCTTCGCGCAGCAGCTCCGTTATTGCTGCTCGTACGCTCCGTGGTTGAACAGCGCGTGCTTGGTCGGGAGGCTCCCGAGCTGCTCACCTCCGCTTGATGGCTCGTCCGGCTTTCGCGTGAGGTTCGTTGTTCTTCTGAGGTTGGTGTTGGTCGGGACGCCTACCTCGCGGTGCGCCTCCGTTATTGCTGCTCGTTCGCTCCGTGGTGAAAAGCGCGTGCTTGGTCGGGTAGCACCTCGCTGGGCATCATCACCGGGCGACGAAGAGGGCGGGGGTACGTTCTCGGGGATGCGGGTGCACGGAGAAGATTCTGTGCCCGTGGGTGAGTGGCCGAGCGTTGCGAGCCCTGCTCGGTGGGGCCAGAGCGCCGTCGTTGCGATTGCGGGTCTGCTGCTCGTCGTGGTGTCACCGCAGTCGTACGCGACGCATTGGGCACCCAAGGCTGCGCTTGCGTTGGTGCTGGTCGGGCCGGGGATGGTGGCCCTGGTGGGTGGAGCCACCGCTCGGGACCGCGCGTCGATCGCTGCGATCGTGTTCCTCGCGATCGCCGCGCTGGCCGCGATCATCTCCCCGGCGCCACTCATGTCGTTGGTGGGTCTGTATAACCATGGGACCGGGCTGGTTTTCGTCTCCGCCGTCGTCGGGATGTGGGCCCTCGGTCGTCGTCTGTCGAAGACTGCCGTCGCGCACCTCGAGGTAGTGCTCATCGGTGCGGCCACGCTGAACGCGATGATGATGTGGATCCAGAACTCGCGCGCGTTCCACGGCGCCGTGTTCACACTGATCGACGGGCGACCCCCGGGTCTGCTCGGCAATCCGGTGCATTCCGCTGCGCTTCTCTTGGGGGCATTCGCGCTCGTGCTCGAACGATGGCGCGTAGCGCGTCGAGTTGCGTCCGTCACCGGCGATCGTCGCGCCTGGGCCGTCGGCGCGATTGGTCTGGGCGCACTCTTCGCGAGTGCGCTCGAACTCTCGGGTGGGCGTCTCGGCCTCGGAGTCCTGGTGATCGTTGCGATCGGCGGCGCCGTTCGCATCGGGTGGCGCCAGGCCGCGGTCCTGCTCGTTGCGGTCGGGCTCGGACTCGGCGTGGCCGGTCTGGCGGTGGACGACGGAACGGGTGCGGCCGCGCGCGTCGCAACGAGTGGCGACTCGCCGCTGGCTGGACGCATCGACCGGTGGCGCACGGCCGAACCGGCAGTCCGAGCCCGACCGCTGCTCGGCATCGGGCCCGGTCTGTATCGCCGCGGAACGTCGCGGTTCGCGACTCCGGCCTCGGCGCGCGCGTTCGGGGCTGACGCCCTCAACATCGACGCGCACAACGTGGTCGTGGAGTACGCGGTCACCACGGGCATCCTTGGCGTCATCGCCCTCCTTGGATGGTTGTTCGTCGCGGCTCGCGGGGCTCGGGGTGGTCTGGCGTGGTTCGCGGCGGCCGGCGCGGTCAGCCTGCTGTTCCAACCGCAGTTCATCGGGCTCACCCCGGTACTCGCGCTCGCGCTTGGCGCGGCGAAGCGCGAGGTGACGGTGCCAACACCCTGGTCGAAACCAGTGGTGGCTGGAGTGATCGCCCTCGCGGTGGTGGGCGCCGGGTTCGGCGTGGCGCTGATGCGCGCCGACGGCGTGGAACGCACGGCCGACGCCAGCGACCAGCCGATCGATGGACGCACCGCCGTGCGGGCGCTGCCGATCTGGCCGTTACCGGATCTGACGCTCGCCAGTGCGTACGCGCACGTCGCCACCACCGAGCACCAGCGAGGGGCGTGGCGGCAGGCAATCGGGGCGAACCGTGCCGCGCAGCGACGCGATCCGTCGGACCCGGACATCCTGAACCGCCTTGGCGACCTCGAGTTCGCGCACGGTTCAGCCGAGCGGGCACGGGCCGCGTACGAAGCGGCTCGGTTCTGGAATCCGCAGTCGGTGGTGGCACGCCTCGGGTTGGCCCGCGTCGAAGCTCGGGCGGGGAATCAGCCGGCCAGTGACCGATGGTGCCGCGCGGTCAAGGTGTTGGCGCCCCGCCTGCATTGCCCGCTCCGCGCCTGAGAAAGAAGGTCGGTCAGTCCGGTCGACGCCACTCGGCCATGGCCCGCAGCACCAGTACGGCGACGACTCCGGTTCCCACCGCGCCGATGATCGCCCCGACGATCGTGCCGATGGCGAGGTCGGTGCTGCAATCCCGGCGGCAGCCGATGTCGGACCAGCCGTAACCGATCACGGCGCCGAACAGCCCCGCGATCACGACGCCGGCGTAGGCGAGGAGGAAGGCGGAACGGCTCGGTCCCGGCCCGGTATCGAAACGGTCAGCCACCACGCGGATGGTACTGGGGGCGTGCCACACTGGCCTCATGGTGCCGACGCAGATGACGGTCGCGGGCGCGGTCATGGAACAGGACGGACACCTGTTGCTCGTGCAGAACCGGCGTCGCAACGGAGCGCATGACTGGAGTACGCCCGGCGGGGTCGTGGACTCGACGGACTCGTCGGTGCTCGCCGGCCTCACGCGCGAGGTCGAAGAAGAGACCGGCCTGATCGTGCGAGCGTGGGACGGTCCCCTGTACGAGGTGACCGCGATCGCACTCGACATGGGATGGCAGATGCGGTGTGAGGTCCACCGGGCGGTGGAGTTCGACGGCGATCTCCGCATCGAGGACCCGGACGGCATCGTCGTCGACGCGGGCTTCTTCGCTCCGACTCATGTCGACGAGCGCCTCGCCAATTGTTTTCGATGGGTGCGCGACCCGCTGGCCGCGTGGTTGGGGGAGCGGTGGACGCCGAGCGCCCCGCGTCGGTTCACCTACGAAGTCCGAGGCACGAGCCTCGCCAACTTCGAGGTGGTGTCGGTGTCGACCGGTTGACGCCGCCGGCGATCCTGCACCTCGATCTCGACGCGTTCTACGCCTCGATCGAACAACGCGAGCGTCCGGAGCTGCGCGGACGACCCGTGGTGGTGGGCGGTGCCGGTGCTCGAGGCGTCGTCGCCGCCGCGAGCTATGAAGCGCGCGCCTTTGGGATCCACTCGGCCATGCCGTCGGTGCGGGCTCGGCGCGCGTGCCCAGATGCCATCTTCGTCGAACCGCGCATCGGCTTCTACAGCGAGGTCAGTGCGGCGGTGATGGCGATCCTGCGGTCGGCGACGCCGCTCGTCGAGCCGCTGTCGCTCGATGAAGCGTTTCTCGACGTGCGGGGTGCCGGACGCCTGCTCGGTACCGGCCCCGAGATCGGAGCGATGTTGCGGGCGCGTATCGCTTCCGAACTCGGACTCAATGCGTCGGTCGGCGTGGCCAGCACGAAGATGCTCGCCAAGATCGCGAGTGATGACGCGAAGCCGAACGGCATGCTCGTGATCGAGCCGGGCACCGAGCTCGAGTACCTCCATCAGCTGCCCGTGGGACGGCTGTGGGGCGTCGGTCCGGCGACCCGCAAGAAGCTCGCCCGCTTCGCCGTCCGCACCGTCGGCGACCTGGCCGAGATCCCGGAAGCAACGCTGATCCAAACCCTGGGTGAGGCTTCTGGTCGCCACCTCCGCTCGCTCGCGTTGAATCGCGATCCGCGCCCCGTCGAGAGCGCGCGCCCGACCAAGTCCATCGGTCACGAAGAGACGTTCGCGGTCGATCGCACCGACCGTCAGCAACTCGAACGGGATCTCGTGCGCATGGTCGACCGAGTCGCGGCGCGGCTTCGAGCGAGCGCCACGATGACCCGAACGGTCCAGATCAAGGTCCGGTACCGAGACTTCGACACGGTGACTCGCGCCGAGACGATCGCCGCGCCCACCGATCTCGCGGCGGTCATCGGCCCGACCGCGCGCCGGCTCCTCGAGGCACTGGACCTCCGGGACGGCGTGCGGCTCCTCGGTGTCTCCGCCGTGGTAGCCGTGGACACCGAGGCACCGGCGGAACAGTTGACGCTCGGGTCCGCCGTCAGCGTCTGGGATGCGGTTGCTCCTGAACAGGCTGCGTTGGAACGCACTCTCGACGCGGTGCGCGCTCGGTTCGGCGCGGATGCCGTCGGCCGAGCCGCTCACGCTCGCGATGGCCGCCTGCAGACCGACCGGCGTGGCAGCCTCTGGGGTCCCGACGAACAGTCAGAGCCGGCCGGCCCAGGAGCGTCATCGGATCCAACCGAAGACTGAGAGGACGAGCGGATAGGCAACCCGCGCGCACATAGAATCCGCTCGTCCGTGGCCCGAGCGGCCCGTGAACGAAGTGAACATGAGCGGGAAGCCCGTTCGGCAGTTCGGCGGCGCTTGGACCTACTCGCGCTGCTCCTGAGGAGAATCCCGTCGTGTTGCGAATCGCACTCATCGGTTGTGGGCACATCGGCACGGTGCACTCGTATGCACTCGGTCAGCTGACCCGGGCGGATCTGGTGGACGCCGCGATCACGTCGACGTTCGATCCGGATCGCGAACGAGCGGAGAAGATCGCCGCTCATCACGGCGCAGTGGCGCACCACGATCTCGGAGCCGCGTTGGACGATGTGGACGTGGCGTGGATCTGTACGTGGACGGCTGGCCACGCCGCCGCCGTCGCGGCCGCCGTCGAACGCAATCTGGCGGTGTTCTGCGAGAAGCCGCTGGCCCCGACAATCGAAGACTGCCGCGCGATCGCCGATCAGTTGCGAGGCCGCCCGCACCAGGTCGGACTGGTACTGCGGTATGCGCCCGTCTTCGCGGCCTTCGCCGACGCCGTCGCCTCGGGTCGGTACGGCCGACCGATGACCATGGTCTTTCGAGACGATCAGTATTTTCCGATCCAGGGGATGTACGGCTCCACTTGGCGGGGCGATGTGACCAAGGCCGGCGGCGGCACGCTCATCGAACACTCGATCCACGACATCGATGTCATGCAGTGGGTGCTCGGTCCCGCCAGCACGGTGCGGGCGCGAACGGCAGAGACCTTCGGGTACCCCGGGATCGAAGACGTCGCGTCGGTCGCGGTCGACTTCGCGTCGGGGGTATCCGGAACCCTGACGAGCATCTGGCACCAGATCATGAGCCGCCCGTCGACTCGCCGGTTGGAGCTGTTCTGTGAAGACGCGATGCTCTGGACGGAGGACGACTACCTCGGTCCGCTCCACGTGGAGACGTCGTCGGGACGCGACGCGATTGTGGCCTCACCACCAGAATGGATCGATCGACTCACGATTCCCGAGGTGTTCGCGAAGTCAGTGGCGGCGTACGCCCACCCGAGCAAGACGTTTCTCGACGCTCTGACCAGGGACGGCGCCGCGGCGGTGGGGTCCCCGAGCGTCGATGATGCGCTGTCGGCGCACGAGGTGGTGGAGGCCGCGTACCGGTCTGCGGCCGCCGACGGCGCCCCTCAATCGGTGGGGAGTATCGCTCCGCGTTGAGTGGCAGCGCGCGATGCGCGAAGATTGGCCGATGCCGCTGTCGGACGAAGAGCTACGGATCCTCCACGAGATAGAAGCCAACCTGACCGAGACTGATCCTCGTCTGGTCGCGCAGGTCTCGGAGACGACGCTGTACCGCCACGCCGCCCGGGCAATCAAGTGGGCGGCGGTTGGTTTCGTTGCCGGACTGGTGCTCCTGATCGCCACCTTCATTACCGCGACGGCGCTCGGATTCCTCGGATTCCTGATCATGCTCGGCTCCCTCCTCGTCATCGAACGCAACGCCCGCAAGCTCGGGCGGGCCGGGATGGAGAACCTCACCTCCTCCTTGCGCGAAGGGTCCGTCGGCGGGTTCTTCGACTCGGCGTCGCGCCGCTGGCGAGATCGTGGTTCGGACGAGCCCGGCGCCTGAGCGTTCTGCGCTTCGCAACCGTCACGTCGGTCTGAATCTCAGACGGGAAGTTCACTCCGGCGCAGCGCCCGCCCCGCCCGTTCGCGCACGCCGACACCCACGAGCAACGCGTCCCGGACTTCTTCAACTGCCTCCCACCCGCGTTCGACGGCGTCGTCGTCCGGGGGAATGGGGGAGAAGGTCAGGTCTGTGGACAGTTGCGCCAACTCGCGCAGCGCCGGGACGGCCGGTGTCGGCGCCCCGTGGCGCGCGAGTGACTCAACCTGTTCCTTCGGGGTGAGTGCTCCCGAGACCGGCAAACCCGCACGGTCGCAGGCTTCAAGTGCCTCCCGCCACGCTCCGGCCATTCGATCGGCCGGGTCGGGTGCGCGGCGGCGTCGCTGACGAGTGCGGCGTCTCGCGACGACGCGGCTCACGATCACGCCGAGCCCGGCGAGCAACGCAAGGCTCGGGATCGCAATCGCGGCCACGGTTCGCAGCGGTGAACTCGTCCCGTTCGATCGTGACGTCGTCGAAATGATCTCGGACCGCGGGCGGCGTGGCGCCCCACTCCTTGCGCCCGGCCGCACCGATGGAGTGGGCGAGGCGACCGAGGTTGTCGTGGTGGTCGCGCCGAGGACCGGCGGAGATTGCGCAACGTTCCCACGTTGGTCGGCTTGGCCCGGGCTCGAACCGGACGGCGTGGGCTCGAACGTGCGCCAGCCGAGTCCCGCGAACCAGACCTCCGCCCAGGCGTGCGCGTTGCGACCCCGTACGACGTACTGGTTCGTGGCGGGATCGAGATCGCCGGGCGTGAACCCGACGACGACGCGCGCGGGCAACCCGGCGGCGCGCGCCAGCGCGGCAAAGGCCGCGGCGAACTGCTGACAGAACCCGCGACGGATGCGGAGAAACGCACCGATGGCCTCGCTGTTGTCGCCGGGAGGTACGGAGAGGTCGTACGTGAACGATCCGGCGCTGAAGAACTGTTGGAGCGCGTCTGCCTTCGCGTACGGGGTGGTGGCGCCGGCGGTGATGTCTTGGGCTTGGCGACGCAGTCCGCTCGGGAAATCACTCGGAAGCTCGAGGGCTCGTTTGAGTTTCGTCGGTACGGTGCCGGTCGTGGCGAGAAGTTCCCTTGCGGTCGGTAGCGTCTCGACGCGAGATAGGACCTCGTACCGCTGCCCGGGGATCGGATTCGGAGCGATCAACGTGGATGACTCGGGGATGATTCGAGCGTTGCCCATCGTGGTGCTGACCGGAGCGAACGCGGCAGGCACCCACTGATCGCCGAGGCCGGTGATGTCGAAATCCTGTCGCACCGCGTTGCGTTTGGAAACGTTGCGGAAGGCGGTGGCCGCATCGCGCGCTTCGCTCGTCACGCTCCAGACCTGACCGTCGAACCGGTCGAGCGCGACGAGCCGCCAGTACAAGGCGCGCGGTGAAGCCACCCGAAACAACTCGTTGTTGCTTTGCGGGCCGAGGCGCTGGCGGAGGTCGACGAGGGGGCTGACGGTTTGGTAGTCGCCGAGTCCACCCGGCCCGCCGTTCCCGCGATGATTCCGGTACTTGAGCAGCGCCGCGCTGTCCACGCCGGGGACGAGTGGGGTGACCACAAGTCCCGCGAGCAACGCGACGGCACCGAGTCCGGCCGCGCTCCGCAACACGGCGGCGTCCGATGCGAGCCGCCGGCCGGTGAACCAGGTCCGGCGGTGAGTGAGACGGGATGCGTTCGC
>JANYJV010000119.1 GCA_025361725.1 Acidimicrobiia bacterium
GTCGCCGCGTCGCCGCGGGAGGCTTCGTCGCGCTCGCCATCGTAGGCGTGGGAAGCGTGGCGCTCCTCTCGGAGTCGCCGAGCGCCGGGTCGTCGCTGGCGGCCCGCCGCGCCGCCGCGGTCGTCCCGGCGGTCCCACTGACCCACGCCGCGGCCCCGGCGGCTGACGGCGCGGTGGCCGCGGCCGTATGGAGCGCCGAACATCCGCCGCCACCCCCGCCACTCCCCGTGCCGGAAGCGCTCCCGAACCCTTCAGCCCCGCGTCAACTCGTTGACATCGGTCGGATTCAGATTCCGAAGACCGGTCTGGACCAGACCGTTCGAGAAGGTGTCGAACAGGTGGTCATCGACAACGGCCCGGCCCACTGGCCGGGCACCGCAGCATTCGGAGCGTGGGGCAACGTGGTCCTTGCGGGTCATCGGAGTTCACACACCGAACCGTTCCGTCGCAATGCTGAACTCGCCACCGGCGACGAGATCCTGCTCACCGACACCACCGGCGTCTATCACTACTCGGTGACGAGTGTGGAGGTGTTGCCGGCGACGGCGCTCTGGATCGTCGATCAGCATCCCGGCCGATCGCTGACGATCTTCACCTGCCACCCCATCGGGAGTTCAGCCGAGCGGCTCGTGGTCCGCGCCGACCTGCAGTCCCGTCCTCGTCCGGGCGCCTGAACGGACACGTTCCGGGTCACCGGTGCCGAACTTCCGGGCCGGCCGCATGGCAGGCTGACGTCCGCTCATGGACGAACCCCTCGAACCAACTCAGGTCGTCGCGGCGGCGGTACCGGAGAAGCGTGGTCCCACGCTCGTCACGAAGCTGTTTCTCGGCCTCGGCATCGTCTTGGTGATCGCCGGCATCGTCGGGATGTCCGTGAAGCTCCCGTACGTGATCTTCTCGCCGGGCGACGCGACCAGCGTGGATCAATACATCACGATCAAGGGCCCCCGTTCCTACGAGCATCGTGGTGAGCTGCTGCTGTTGACGGTTCGAGTCAGCAACGGTCGGCCCAACATCTGGCGCTACCTCGAGGCCGCGTTGGACGATGACAGCACGGTGATCGGCGAGAAGAAGTATTACGGCAACGCGCCGCCGAAGCAGGTGCAACGAGCCAGCGTCCAGATGATGGGCGAGTCCGAACTCGCTGCGAAGTCGGCCGCGCTGACCAAGCTGGGTTACAAGATCACCTTGCAGGGCAAGGGCGCCCGGGTGGCCCAGGTGATCGGCGGCTCGCCGGCCGCGCGCGCCGGCCTGCGCCCGAACGATGTGGTCATCTCGATCGACGGCTCGCCGGTGACGCTGCGCGATCAGGTCGGCGCGGCCGTGCAAACGCAACCGGTCGGGACGACGTTCACGGTGGGTGTCGACCGGAACGGGAAGCAACGGACGCTCGACGTGACGAGTGCTGCCGCGCCCTCAGGTCAGCTTCGCGGCAAGCCGTACTTCGGTATCGCCGCCGCGACCGAGCAATTGAAAGTAAAATTCCCGGTGGACATCGTGGTGAACGCCGGCGATGTGAGCGGCCCCTCGGGGGGACTGGCCTTCACCCTGACCATCATCGACCGGCTGACTCCCGGCGATCTGACCGGCGGCGCCAAAGTAGCAGTGACCGGCGAGATCGATGCCGCCGGCAACGTGGGCGAAGTCGGCGGTGTCCCCCAGAAGGCGGTCGCCGCGCGTGCGGCCGGGGCCACGTTGATGATCGTCCCGGTTCCCGAGGTCAAAGACGCTCGGTCCAAGGCGGGCTCCATGAAGGTGGTGGGCGTGCGAACGCTCGACGAGGCGCTCGCAGTGTTGCGTCGCAACGGCGGTGCGCCACTTCCGAAGTCGCGCTGAGAAACGGGCGCCAAGAGGTTCGGGCGTCGTTGGATTGGGCGAACTGATCCCCCGCTCCTGTTCACTTCGTTCACGGGCCGCTCGGGCCACGGGCGCTCCACGCGGTCTTGGAGTTCCGGAGACGCTTGTTGGCTATTGAGGCGCCCTCCTCACGCGCCGCTCGCATCCTCGGGCAGGGTGAGAGCCCGCAATACGATGGGGTGCCGTGATCGCACCGAGGTGGCAACGTGTCTGATGTTCACCGGCGAGCCGCGGCGAGCGCGCCCCGCCTGACGGCCGAAGAAGTCGCAACCCGAGGGTTTGCCGCGGCGTTTCGCGGGATTTCTGAACTCGAAGTCCGCAACTTCCTCAAGCGGGTGGCCGAGGAGCTGGCCCTGGCACGCGCCCGGGAGGAAGAACTGGTCGCGCAGGTGGATGACCTTCGCGACCAGGTCAAAAGTCCACCGATCGTGACCGAAGACCGTCTCCTCGACGCACTCGGGGAAGAAACCGCGCGGGTGTTGCGCTCGGCGCAGGAGTCGGCCGAACAAATTCGTCGGCGCGCCGAGGAGAAGGCAGACACGACCGTCACGGACGCCGAGGCCGCGGCTGCGGCGACGCGCCAAGAGGCCGATGCTGATGCCGCGGCCATGCGCGACGCGGCGCAGACCGCCGCGTCCGAGCGGGAGAACGAGGCCTCGGAATACGCCGAGCAGCTGCGCGCAACTGTGGACGCAGAGGTCGAGGCGCTGCGCACCGCGACCGATACGGCGACGGAGACCATGCGCGAAGAATCGATCGCGGCGGCGTCGTCGGAGATCGAAGCATCGAAGGAGGCCGGTCGCGAGCTCGTCAACGAAGCCCGAGCGGTACGCGAGCGGATCCTCGCCGATCTCGGTCGCCGCCGGTTGCTGCTCCAAGCCCAGGTCGATGAACTGCGCGCCGGGCGCGACCGCTTGCTCGACGCCTACCGCGTGGTCAAGCGGACGCTCGGCGACGCGACCGAGGCTTTGGTCCAGGTGGAAGCGCGCGCGGGTCTGGAACTCTCGGCGCCGCCGGATGAGCTGAACGTTTCGCCGGTCGACGGCGAACTCGAGGCCCTCGCCGGGCACCTCACGGGCGAAGCCGGCGCACCGTCGGTGGAGGTGGAAGCACTCTTCGCCCGCTTGCGCGGACACGGTGGTGCGACGGCGAGTCCCGAGCCGGACCTGACCGCCGACTCAGACCTCCCCGTCCCGAGCCCCACGCCGAAATCCGCCAAATCCGACCCTGCCAAGAAATCCACGCGCTCGGCGAAGAAATCCCAGAGCACCGACCCCGAGCCGCAGCGCAGCGGAGGCGAGCAGGGAGGCAGCGGCCCGACCAACCGCGCGAGTACCGACCCCGAGCCGCAGCGCAGCGGAGGCGAGCCGCGAGGCAGCGGCCCGACCAACCGCGCGAGCACCGACACCGAGCGAACGAGCAATAAGCCAGAGCGCTCGGCAAAGCAATCCCAGAGTACCGACCCCGAGCCGCAGCGCAGCGGAGGCGAGCAGGGAGGCAGCGTCCCGACCAACCGCGCGAGTACCGACACCGAGCGAACGAGCAATGAGGGAGGCAGCGTCCCGACCAACCGCGCGAGCACCGACACCGAGCGAACGAGCAATCAGGTAGAAGATGAGGCACGCGAAGCGCGAGCCGCGGTGCTGGATCCGTTGCAGAAAGAGTTGGGCCGTAAGGTCAAGCGGGCCCTCCAGGACGAACAGAACGATGTCCTCGATCTGCTGCGAACGGTCAAGGGTCGACCGAGTGCCTCGGAGGTGCTGCCGACGACGGCGGAGCAGGTCGCGGTGTTGGTCTCGACCCTCCGAGTGCCGGTGAACGCTGCGTTCTCCGGCGGCCGTGAAGCGGTGGGGGCAACGGGTGGAGCGTCAGGTGCACCGTCATCGATGATCGATGGATTGGCGAGTGCCATGGTCGAGCGCCTGCACGCAAGGTTGGTCGAGGCGATCGACGATTCCGGCGATGACGACACGCTGGTGACTCAACGTCTCGGTGCGCGCTACCGCGAGTTCAAAGGCCAGGAGCTGGACGCAGTGGTGGGGGACACGCTGGCGGCGGCGTGGGCGCTCGGCGTGTACGACGGCGTCCCGGACCAGACGATGCTGCGGTGGGTTCCCTCCGTCGAGGGCAACTGCCCGGACTGTGACGACAATGCGCTCGAGCCGACACCGAAGTCACAGATGTTCCCCACCGGGCAACCCCATCCGCCGGCCCATCCGGGGTGTCGGTGCCTGCTCGTCGCAGTGTGGTGACGGAGCGGCGCCCGCTCCCTGCTTGACCGCAACGCGCATCTAGGCTCCCTCGAATGCGCGTCCCTCCCATTCGTCGCCCCTCGTCCGGTCGTTTCCGCGTGCGTGCGTGGATGGTGGTGCTCGTCGTCGTCCTGCTCGGCCTGTTCCTCTCGGCGCGCGGTCTGGCCGGCTTTTACACCGACTACCTGTGGTTCGATTCCGTGGGCTTCGGCCCGACGTGGCGAGGGTTGCTGTGGGCGCGGTTCGCGCCGGCCGCGGTCTTCAGTGTTCTGTTCTTCGTGCTCATGTTGCTGAGTCTCAGCATCGCGGACCGGTTGGCACCCCGCACCCGTGCCCTGGGGCCTGAAGACGAGATGCTCGCGCGGTACCAGCAGTCGGTCGGTCCGTACGCGGGTCGCATCCGCATCGCGATTGCGGCAGTCTTCGCACTGTTGGCGGGCGGCAGTGTCGCCGGTGAATGGCAGCGATGGATCCTGTTCACGCACGCGAAGAGTTTCGGAATCAAGGACCCGCAGTTTCACAAGGACATTGGCTTCTATGTTTTCCGGTTGCCGTTCCTCACGTTCCTGCTCGACTGGTTGTTCGCCGGTCTGATCATCGTGCTCATCGTCACGGCGATCGCGCATTACCTCAACGGTGGTATCCGCCTCCAGACGCCGTTCCAGCGAGTGACGCCCCAGGTGAAGGCACACCTCTCGGTGATCCTGGGACTGATGGCGCTGGTGAAAACCGCGCAGTACTACCTCGGTCGCTACGAGTTGAACTTCTCCGGCCGCGGCGTGGTCGAAGGTGCGAGCAAGACCGACGTTGCGGCGCAACTCCCCGCGCTCAACCTGTTGATGGTCATCTCCATCGTGGCGGCCGGATTGTTCGTCTGGAACATCTGGCGCCGGGGTTGGGTCTTGCCGGTCATCGCCGTCGGCCTCTGGGGCTTCGTGGCGCTCGTCATCGGCACGATTGTTCCGGCGGCCTA
>JANYJV010000082.1 GCA_025361725.1 Acidimicrobiia bacterium
ATGTTCGTGACCCAGCTCGACGGCATCGAGAGTCAGGTCGAAGAACTCGCGCACCTCGGGTGGGACCCGACGAATACGGTGATGAGCTGGGATCGCTTCGGTGACCTCCTGGCCGAACGGCACGCCAAGTTGAAGCTGACGTTGATGGACCAGAAGTTCCTCGCCGGGATTGGCAACATCTACTCCGACGAGATCCTTCACCACGCCGGGCTGCGATGGGACCGGATGACCGATGAACTCCGACCCGAGGAAGTTCGGCGTTTGTACCGGGCTCTGGGCGAGGTGCTCTCGGACGGTGTGAAGTACCGAGGATCGTCACTTGCCGACGAGCAGTACGTCGATCTTTTCGGCAAGCTCGGTGGCTATCAATCCCATCACCAGGTCTACGCCCGGGACGGTAAGGCATGTCTGCGATGTCGCCGGGAGATCGTGCGAGAAAAGGTGGCAGGCCGGTCAACCTTCTTCTGCCCCTATTGCCAGGTGTGACGCACCTCCATTTCCGCTCTTGGCCCTGCGGGCCAGGCCGCTCGGGCCCCGGTTCGGGAGCGCGGACTGTCGACTGCGCGTGCCGGCGCCCCTCACCTTCGGTTTTCCCCAGCCGCTATCCGCGGGATCGGGTGAAACCGGGCGTACGCTCGGGCAACAGTCACAAAGGAGCTGCGGAGTGTTCCTGAAGTCTCTGACCTTGCGCGGGTTCAAGTCGTTTGCGGATAAGACCGTTCTCGAGTTCGAACCGGGTGTCATGGTCGTCGTGGGTCCGAATGGGTCCGGCAAATCCAACTTGGTCGACGCGGTCGCGTGGGTGCTCGGCGCCCAAGGGCCGCGCTCGTTGCGCGGCGGGAAGATGGACGATGTCATCTTCGCCGGCACCTCGGATCGTCCCGCGCTCGGACGCGCCGAGGTCTCGCTGACGATCGACAACACCGCGAACCTGTTGCCAATCGATTTCTCCGAAGTGACGATCACGCGCACGCTGTTCCGCAACGGTGACTCGGAGTACGCGATCAACGGTGCGCCGTGCCGGTTGTTGGATATCCAGGAGCTGCTCTCGGACAGCGGCATCGGCCGCCAGCAGCATGTGATCGTCGGGCAGGGCCAAATCGACTCGGTGCTGAACTCGCGCCCCGAGGATCGCCGCGCCATCATCGAAGAAGCTGCCGGCGTGTTGAAGTACCGCAAGCGCCGGGAGAAGGCGGAGCGCCGGCTCGAAGCGACCGAAGGCAACTTGCTCCGACTCAACGATCTCCTGCGCGAGGTCCGCCGCGGTCTCGGCCCGTTGCAGAAGCAAGCCGACGCCGCCCGCCGTCACGACGGTGTGGTGGAGGAACTGCGCGCGATCCGGCTGCACCTGATCGGTCGGGAACTCGCAGGCCTCCAGGCCAAGACCGGCCGGTTGCGCGAGCAGTCGCACGAGTTCGCTCGTGAGGAAGCGACGATCCAAGCGCGCCTGCGCGAGTTGGACGTCTCGGTGCTCGACGCGGAACGGGCGCTGACCGATGTGGGTCAGGGCGATGTGGCCGACGCGCTCGGGCGCGTCGAAGCAATCCGTGAACGGGCCCGCGGCCTGCGCGCGCTGGTGACCGAACGGCGGCGCGGCCTCGAGCGTGAACTCGCGGCGGCGGCCGACGAAGGTGTGGTCGAAACACTCGTCGCGGATGCCGGCGCGGTGCGCGCCGAGCTCGATGCCCTCGAGCCACAATCGGGCGAACTCGTCGAACGCGGCCTCGAGATCGAGACCGCCGAACGCGCCCTCGCCGAAGGCCGGACGGCGTTTGCGAATGCCGAGACGACCGATGATCCCGTGGCCGAAGCCGAGGCTGTCCGGCGTGAACTCGTCGCTCGACGAGAGGGCCTGGCTCGCGTCGAGGCGGAACTCGCCCGGTTCGATGCGCGGGCGCAGGGCATCCAGGCTCGGCAGACCCAACTCAGTCTCGAACTCGGTGACGTGTCCGATCGGCTCGGCACCGTCGAGGCCACCTTGCCGACCGCGGTCGAGGCTGCCGACGCGGCGGCTCGTACCCGGGCGCAGGCCGAGGAGCAGCTGAGCGCCTCCGAGACGCGCTGGCGCGAAGCCGAGTCCGACGCGAGCCGGTGGCAGGCCCGCGCCGATGCCTTGAACCAAGCGTTGGACGCCGCCCGTGACGCGGAGGCCGCGGCCGTCTTGGACGGCATGGTTGGAGTCGCCGGCGCGTTGGTGAACCATCTCGTGATCGAATCCGGCGCCGAGACCGCCGTCGCGGCGGCGTTGGGCGACGCCATGGGTTCGGTGATCGTCTCGGGCCGGGATGAGGCGCAGTCGGCCGTCGAGCGTCTCGCGGCCGGGGACGTCGGTGCGTGGTTGCTCGTGCTCGACACTCGGGACACGGCCGTGACTGCCGGGGCCACGATCGCGCCGGCCGGTGCGCGAGCGCTCGCCGCCTGCGTGCACGCCAGCCTTCCGGGGTTGTCGGCAACGTTGGCGCGCACGCTGGCCGGGGTCGTGCTGGCCGACGGCGACTGGCGCGCCGCCATGGATCTCTCACTCGAGCACCCGGACCTCACGGTGATGACGCGTGCGGGGGATCGCTTCGGCGGTGGGCGCCCGTGGCGCTTCGGTGGCGATCACACAGCCGGGGTCACGCGCGCCGCATTGGACGAGGCGGTCGCCGCGGCGGAGCAGTCCGTCAGTGTGCGAGACGCCGCCCGAGCCGCGGTGGACGCCGCGCGCGTTGCTGTGGCTGACGCGCGGTCCGCAGAACAGCGCAGTGCGGAAGTGGCCCGGAACGCGCGCAGTGCTCACGATCGCACCAAGTCCGAGGCGGAGCGCCTGGCCACCGCGCAGCGTGAGCGTGCCCAGGAACTCGAAGCTGCGGGTGCGTCTCGCGTCGGCCTGCTCGAGGCGTTGTCGGTGGAACAATCGAGGCTCGCCACGCTCGAGGCGCGAGTGCCGGAACTCGAAGCGGCGGAGGTGGCGGCAGCGGCGCTCGCCATGGAGCGGGCCACCGCGCTGGCCGAACTCAACGCGCGTGACACCGCGTTGCGCGCCATTCGGCGCGAACACTCGGTCCACGCAGCCGCGCTCGACGAACGGCACTCGATCCTCACGCGCCGGCTCGGCGAACTCGAGGACCGCCTCGCGCGGGACCCTGAAGCCAAGGCGGCCGCGGAGCGCTACCGCGCCGGATTGATCGCCAAAGGCGCGGCGTACTCGGCGGTCGGTGAGCGTCTCGACGAGCTCGGTGGCCGCATCGACACCGTGCACGGCTGGGTGCGGGAACAGCGGCGCGTGCAATCGGAGCGGGCGAGTGCGGCGGGTGGCCGGCTCGAGCAGCTGCGCAACCAGCGGCGCGAACACGAGGCTGCGCTCACCGAGGTGCGCGAACGTCAGCAACGTCGAGAGGTCGAGGAAGCCGAGAACCGCATGCGGCTCGAAGCCGCCGTCGAGCGCGTTCGTACCGAGTTCGACTGTGAGGCCGCGGTGGCCATCGATTCCCCCGTGCCCGAAGTCCCGGACGGCACCACCCTCGCGGGTCGGGGTCGTGACCTGGACCGCGATCTGCGGCTCATGGGCCCGATCAACCCGCTTGCACTGGAGGAGTACGAAGCGCTCCAGGAACGCCACGACTTCCTCGTCCAGCAACTCGACGACGTCAAGAACAGCCGCCGTGAACTCCAACGCGTGATCAAGGCCGTCGACATCGAGATCGTGACCGTGTTCGAGACTGCGTTCGCGGACGTGCAGCGAAACTTCGAACAACTCTTCTCGACCCTGTTCCCCGGTGGGGCCGGTCGGGTGTTCCTCACCGATCCCGACGATCTGTTGAACACGGGCATCGAGATGGAAGCGCGCCCGTCAGGGAAGAACACCAAGCGGCTCTCGTTGTTGTCCGGTGGGGAGCGATCCCTCACGGCCATGGCGTTCCTGTTCGGGGTCTTCCGCTCGCGGCCATCGCCCTTCTACCTGCTCGACGAAGTGGAGGCCGCGCTCGATGACGTGAACCTGCACCGCTTCTTGGACCTCGTTCACGAGTTCCGCGACGACGCGCAGCTGGTGATCGTGTCCCACCAGAAGCGCACGATGGAAGCGGGCGACTGCCTGTACGGAGTCTCGATGGCGCCCGGTGGATCCACGAAGGTCGTGAGTCAGCGGATGCGCGGCGAGATCGTGCTCACCTGACCTGCTCATGCTGAAGCTCGATGCCGCTGCCGATGAGCTCGAACTGGTCAAGGCCTGCGGACCTTCAGGTCAGCAAGCGTGGTTGTGCTCGACGGTGCACAAGATCACGGGCAGCTCGCGCGCGGCCCAGATCGCCGACGATCTCTCCAAGCCGTTTCGAATCTTGCTCATCGTCATCGTGGCGTTTGTCCTGGTCCGGGTCGCGCGGTTGGCGATCCGCCAGGTGGTGAGACGGCTGTCCCGAGACGAGGCGGCCGACCAGATCTCGAAGATCCGCCGGCGCACGGGCGTCGCGTTGTTGGACACGTCACCCGTCGCCGGGGTGCGGCGAGCCCTTCGGGCCGAGACGATCGGCGCGGTGTTGCGCAGTCTGATCGGCGCCTTCATCTGGGCGACGGCCGTGGTGATGATCCTCGATACGTTGGCGGTCAACCTCGCCGCGATCGGGATCGGTGCGAGCATCGTCGGCGTGGCCGTGGGCTTCGGCTCGCAGGCGCTGGTGCGGGACTTCATCTCCGGGCTGTTCATGCTCGTCGAGGACCAGTACGGCGTGGGCGATGTGGTGGACCTCGGTGTTGCGTCCGGAACCGTTGAAGGCGTGAGTCTGCGGACGACGCGCCTGCGCGACGGCGAGGGTGTGGTCTGGCACGTGCCCAACGGCGAGATCCATCGGGTGGGGAACAAGAGCCAGCAGTGGGCCCGAGCCCTGCTCGACATTCCGGTTGCGTACGACGCCGATCTGCCCGTGGCGATGGAAGCGATCAAGCGCGCCGCTGATGCAGTCGCCGCGGATCCGACATTCGGACGGCTCGTCATCGAGGCGCCCGAGGTGCTCGGGGTGGAGCAGGTGACGAACGATCAGATGGTCATTCGGCTGGGCGTCAAGACCCGGCCCCTTGAGCAGTGGCGGGTGGCACGCGAGTTGCGGGTGAAGGTGAAGGCCGGCCTGGACGCCGCCGGGGTACGCCCTCTCGGTGCCAGCGTCGTCACCTACCGAACAGACGCGGGCCGAACGGATGCGGGCCGAACGCACGCATCCCAGCCCGAGTAGCACCGAACTCGCACCAGTTGCGCAAGCCAGGACTTGCAGAATGCGCGTGGGTTGAAGGAGCGAGGTCTGAAAGGGGGGCCCGTTAGGCTCGCCCGCCGATGGAACCCGTGATTCTCGTCATCATTCTTGCTGTCGCCGTCGTGATGACGGTGAGCGCGTTCGTGCTCACGCGCCGGTCTGGGAAGTCTGATCTCGAGATCGAGCGGGACGCCACCAAGTTGGCGCCGCCGCGAGCGCCCAAACAACCGCCGCGGCCGAGCCCCACAACGAAGACCGCGCCGACCGCTGCCGAACCGGAAGCGATTCCGGGCGTTGAGGAACTCGAGGCAGAGCCTCCCACCGAGCGGACGAAACCGCGACTCCGTGATCGGCTCGGAAAGACCCGCGCCGCGTTCACCGGTGCGTTCTCCGTCGTCACCGGCCGCGGCAAGGTCGACGACGAGACGTGGGACGAACTCGAAGAGGCGTTGATCATGGCCGACGTCGGGGTGCCGACGACCACCAAGGTGATCGACGCAGTTCGTCAACGGGCCCAGGCCGAAAAGGTCAACGACCCCGAGCGGGTGATCGAGCTGCTTCGGGAAGTGCTCGTGCAACTGCTGGCCGGCTCCGACCGCGACCTTCGCCGCGCGGCATCCGGGCCGAGCGTCTGGATGTTTGTGGGCGTGAACGGGGTCGGCAAGACCACCAGCATCGCCAAGCTCGCGCAACGCGAGGTCGACGCCGGTCACCGGGTGGTCCTGGCCGCCGCAGACACGTTCCGGGCCGCGGCGGCGGAGCAGTTGGCCACCTGGGCGGAACGCACCGGGTCCGAGATCGTGCGCGGTCAGGACGGCGCCGACCCCGGTTCCATCGTGTTCGACGCGATGAGCGCCGCGTCCACACGCGGCGCCGACGTGGTGTTGGTCGACACCGCGGGTCGGCTGCACAACAAGGTCAACCTGATGGAGGAGCTGAAGAAACTCCGCCGCATCGTGGACCGGACCGAAGGTGCGCTCTGCGAGGTCCTCCTCGTTGTCGATGCTTCCACCGGACAGAACGGACTCACCCAAGCCCGCCAGTTCGCCGAGACCGTCGACATCACCGGCATCGTGCTCACGAAGCTCGACGGCACGGCCAAGGGCGGCATCGTCCTGGCGATCCAATCCGAGCTCGACATCCCGGTCAAGGCAGTGGGAGTCGGCGAGACCGCCGACGACCTCATCCCCTTCGACCCCGAAGACTTCATCGCCGCCCTCTTCTGACCCGCGCGCGCCCCAACCCCACACTCTGGCGTCGTCCAAGCCGACGCGCCCAGTGCTGGTGACGCCAGAGCGTTGGATTGATCTGGCACGTTCAGGTCGCGGCGGAGTCCAGGTGGAGTTGCTGGTAGAGGAAGTTGGCGGTCTGGGTCACGATCCGGTCCCGGAACTGCGTGTAGGGAACGTGGCCGGCGTCGGCGAAGGGCTGCAGGTTGACGTAGATGCCGGCACCCAGCGACGCGACCGCGGTCTCGACCGACCACCCGAACGGGATGATCGTGTCTGCGGTCCCGTGGAAGAGCAGCGCCGGTGCGTCGCCCGGGCCGGTGTAGGCCGCGGCGCCCGGCACTCCGCCGGACAGTGAGATCGCCGCACCGATCGTGGAACTCGGGCCAGGGTTGCCACTCGTGCCCGGGTCGTCGGAGCGGTAGGCCGCGAGGAGCGCAGTGATCCCGCCGGCGGACGTGCCGGCCATCGCGATGCGGTCGGCGTCGATCCGGTAGCGGGTCTGGTTGGCGCGCAACCATCGGACCGCCGCCTGCGCGTCGTGCTGGGCCGCGTTCGCCGCCGCGAGGCAGGTGGGTGTCGTGCCGTTCGTGCCCGTGCACCCGGCCGGCGCCATCAGTCGATAGTTGATCGACACCGAGACGATGCCCCGACGACCGAGCGCGCCGGCCAGGTCGACGATCTCAGCGCTGTCCTTGTTACCGAACGAGAACGCGCCACTGTGCACGAGCACCACGGCAGGGCGCTTCGCTGCGGTGTCACCGTGGGGCTCGTACAGATCGAGTCGCAGGTCCTGCGCGGTCGCATCGAGTCCGGGCGCCGAGCCGTAGGTGAGATCGACGGTCGAATCGACCACGCTGAAGACCTCCTCGCGATAGCGCAGCGGTGCCGGTCCGGGCGGGGCGGGGATGAGGGAACATCCGGACATCACCAGCATGAGGGCCACCGCGAGCAGGGTCGGTGCGCGACGACCGTCCGGTCCTCGGCTGATGATCACGGACGGTCCTCTGGTCGGAAGTCCGCATCTTCTCACCCACCACTGGACTGCGCTTTGCCTCCCCTGGATGCGCGCCTTGCGAGCCAGGGGCTCGACACCCCGTCCGTATACTCCGATGCTCATGTTCGATGCCCTCTCCGAACGATTCGACGGGATCTTCACGCGTCTGCGTAGCCGCGGAAAGCTGACCGAAGCCGACGTCGACGCCGTCGCCCGCGAGATCCGGCTCGCCCTCCTCGAGGCAGACGTCAACGTCAAGGTCGTCAAGGCGATGATCGCCCGGCTGAAAGAACGCGCCAACGGTGCCGAGGTGCAGAAGAGCCTGAGCCCGGCGCAACAGGTCATCAAAGTCGTCCACGAGGAACTGATCACGACCCTCGGTGGTACATCGGGCAAGTTGACGATGAGTTCCAAGCCACCGACGGTCGTGATGATGTGCGGCTTGCAGGGTGCAGGAAAAACGACAGCCGCCGGCAAGCTCGCGCGCCAACTCAAGAGCCAAGGGCTGCAAGTTCTGCTCGTCGCCGCGGACCTGCAACGTCCCGCTGCGGTCGAGCAACTCCGCGTCCTCGGACGTCGCGTCGACGTGCCGGTGTGGTCGGCGCCCGACGACGGTCCGCAGGACGCGGTCGAGGTGGCGCGCACCGCACTCGACGAAGCCGCGCGCCTCGGTCGGAACGTGGTCATCGTCGACACTGCCGGTCGGTTACAGATCGACACCGAACTCATGCTCGAGCTCAAGCAGGTTCGGGATGCGGTGAACCCCACCAACACCCTGTTGGTCGTCGACGCCATGACCGGCCAGGAAGCCGTGAACGTCGCGACCGCGTTCGACGACGCGGTGGGTCTCGACGGTGTGGTGCTCACCAAGATCGACGGTGACGCGCGCGGTGGCGCGGCCCTGAGCGTCAAGGAAGTGGTGGGGAAGCCGATCCTCTTCGTGGGTACCGGCGAGAAACTCGAAGACTTCGAAGCGTTCCATCCCGATCGGATGGCGAGCCGCATCCTCGGCATGGGTGATGTCCTCACCCTGATCGAGAAAGCGGAGGCGACGTTCGACGCGGATGTCGCGCAGCGGGCGCAAGAGTCGTTGAGTACGGGTCAGTTCACCCTCGAGGATTTCCTCGAACAGATGCGCCAGGTCCGCAAGATGGGGCCGATCGGCAACATCATGAAAATGCTGCCCGGCATGCCGAAGGAACTCAAAGGTGCCGACCTCGACGAGGGTGAGATCGATCGCGTCGAGGCGATCATCTGCTCGATGACTGCGGCCGAGCGCCGTGATCCCACATTGATCAACGGCTCGCGTCGGGTGCGGATCGCGAAGGGGAGCGGGACCTCCACCTCCGAGGTGAACGCCCTCCTGAAGCAGTTCAAACAGGTCCAGCAGATGATGAAAGCCCTCACCGGTGGCGGCAAGCGTCCGAAGCTGCGCGGACTGTCCGGCCTGGACCTGAGTCAGCTTCAGGCCGGCGAGTAGCGGCGAGTTCCCCGGACCGGCATCGGCCGGGTTCGAACCGCTAGCCTTGCGGCCTTGCGTCGCCTGGCGACGTTGTCCCTTCTGGAAGGAAATCCCTGCACGTGTCCGTCAAAATTCGCCTCATGCGCGTGGGCAAGAAGAAGCAGCCGAGCTACCGGGTCGTCGTCGCCGACGGTCGGAGCCCCCGCGATGGCCGTTACATCGAGATCATCGGTCACTACCAGCCGCGTCAGGAGCCGTCGGGCTTCGACATCCAGGAGGACAAGGTCCTCGACTGGCTGAGTAAGGGTGCCCAGCCGAGCGAGCAGGTGCATCGCCTCCTCGTCAACGCCGGGATCTGGGAGACCTACGAGTCCGGTCGGTCGTCGTTGTCGACCGCGGCCAAGGGCGCGCAGCGTCGGGCCAAGGGCCAGGCAGCGTTGCGCGAGAGCGAAGCCAAAGCGAAAGCAGTCGCCGACGCGAAGGCTGCGGCGGATGCCAAGGCCGCAGCGGCGGCGGCAGCCGAAGAGGCCAAGGCGACCGCGGCCGCAGCTGCTGAAGAGGCCAAGGCCGCAGCGGCGACGGCGGCGGAAGAGGCCAAGGCAGCCGAGGAAGCACCGGTCGCGGATGACGCGCCGGCGCCGGACGCACCCGCTGAGGACACCGAAGCGTGAGCGACCACGAGGACAACGAGCAGGACCACGACGACTTCGAGGACGAGGTCGGCGGCGAAGGCAACCGGATCATCGGTGGCCGCGCCAAGGCCGTCGTCGAACACATCACCCGTTCGATCGCGGACGAACCTGACGCGATCGATGTCGACATGATCGAACGGCGCGGTGAGGTTACGTTGCTGGTCCACGCCGACAAGTCCGACATGGGTCGGTTGATCGGCAAGCGCGGACGGGTCGTGCAGGCCTTGCGGCAAGTGACTCGCGCCGCGGGTGCTGCCGAGGGAATCCGCGCGTCGGTCGACATCGTCGAATAAGAGGCCGCCCATGGCCGCGCGGCTCGAAGTGGGTCGCATCGGCCGGGCCCACGGGCTCCGCGGCGAGATTGCGGTCAGTCTCTCCACCGATCGTGAAGAGCGTCTCGCACCGGGATCGGTCCTCGGGATCGACGGACGCGAGCTCGTTGTCGTCCGCTCGCGTCCGCATCAACATCGCTGGCTCGTCACGTTCCAAGGCGTCGATGACCGAACGGCGGCGGAAGCACTCCAGGGCGAGTTGCTCTACGCCGACGCGCTGCCGACCGCCGATGACGACGAGCTGTGGGTCCACGAACTCATCGGCGCCGCGGTGCAGGACCCGGCAGGGAACTCGCTTGGGACCGTGATCGCGCTCGAAGCAAACCCGGCGAGCGATCTGCTGGTGCTCGACGGTGATCGGTTGCTCCCACTCGTGTTCCTCGTGCGCCACGAGCCTGGGCTCGTGGTGGTAAATCCACCGGCCGGACTCTGGGATTGACGCGGTGCGGATCGACGTCTTCACGATCTTCCCCGACTATCTGCGCGCGCCCCTCGAGCTGTCGCTGATCGGCCGGGCTCGTGAGGCCGGACTCCTCGATCTTCGGCTGCACGACCCGCGCGACCACACCGCGGACCGGCACCAGGCCGTCGACGACGCTCCGTTCGGAGGTGGTCCGGGAATGGTCATGACCCCGGAGCCGGTGTTCGCGGCCGTCGACGCTGTGGACCCACCGCGTCCGCTCCTGCTCTTGGCGGCGAGCGGCGCCCGCTTCGACCAGGCAATGGCGCGTGAACTCGCGACGACCGACGGCTTCTCGCTCCTGTGCGGGCGGTACGAGGGCGTCGATCAGCGGGTGGCCGACCATCTCTGCGACGGCGAGATCTCGGTCGCGGATGTTGTGTTGGCCGGTGGTGAAGTCGCCGCACTCGTTGTCATCGAAGCCGTCACGCGGCTGGTCCCGGGCGTGATGGGGAACGATCAGTCGGCCGTCGAGGAGTCCTTCTCTGCCGGCTCTGCCGGCCGACTCGAGTATCCGCACTACACCCGACCGGCCGAGCTCCGCGGGTGGGCGGTTCCTGAAGTCCTGCGATCGGGTGATCACGCCCGGATTGCGCGTTGGCGCCGAGCCGAGGCGCTCAGCCGGACCTTGGCTCGCCGCCCCGACCTGCTTCCCGGGGGAGTCGATGGGTTGGAACCGGAAGATCGAGCGCTCCTGGACGAGTTCTCGATTCCGGACCCGCCCGGCTAGCATCTCCACTCGCTTCCCACGGATCTTGCCGAAGGACTGAACGCGCCATGAAATCCACTGATCTGGTCGACCGCGCCGCATTGCGGGACGACATTCCGGACTTCGGTCCCGGCGACACCGTCAAGGTGCACGTCCGCGTCGTCGAAGGAACCCGGCAGCGGGTGCAGGTGTTTCAGGGCGTGGTCATCGGCCGGAAGGGCGACGGCCTGCGCGAGACGTTCAAGGTCCGCAAGATCAGCTTCGGTGTCGGTGTGGAGCGGACGTTCCCCGTCCACTCGCCGATCGTCGCACAGATCGAGGTTGCGACCCGTGGCGACGTGCGTCGGGCCAAGCTCTACTACCTGCGCGACCGCATCGGGAAGGCCGCGAAGATCAAAGAGAAGCGCTTCTGATCTCGCCCCACCCCCGTAGAATGGGTCCATGGTCTGGACCGATTTCATGAGCGGAGCGGACTCGTGAGCGGGGAAGATCTCGAGCGGTACGAAACCGAGATCGAACTGGCGCTCTACCGTGAGTATCGCGATGTCCTCCCGATGTTCGCCTACGTCGTGGAGACGGAGCGTCGCTTCTATCTGACCAATTCGGTGAAGATGGAGGCCCGGTCCGAGAACGGGTCGGTGTACTTCGAACTCGAACTCGCCGACGCGTGGGTGTGGGACATGTACCGGCCGGCGCGGTTTGTCGCCACCGTGCGGGTAGTCACGTTCAAGGACGTCAATATCGAGGAGCTCGCAGGCAAGGATCTGTGAACCGGCGCGCGCTCGGCGCAAGGGGTGAGTCACTCGCCGGCGACTGGTACGTCGAGCGGGGCTACGCGATCCTCGATCGCAACTGGCGGACGCGCAGCGGCGAACTCGATCTGATTCTTGAGTCCGGTGGCGTGATCGTGTTCTGTGAGGTCAAGACCCGCACGTCCGATGCATTCGGCGCCGGTGTCGAAGCGGTGACGCGTGAGAAGCAGCTTCGGATCCGACGGCTGGCCACCGAATGGCTCGACGCGCACGACCGGCCTCACCGCGGGCTGCGGTTCGACGTCGTGTCGATTCTCGTACCCCGTTCGGGCGGGCCCGAGATCGACGTGTACGAGGCCGCGTTCTGACCCTCCAGCCTTTTGGCGCGCGTGACTCAGGACCGCCGGCGTTCTTCTCGGTGCCAACATCCGGTGTGCCAGTGGCGCCGGTCCTCGGGTGCGTCGAGCGGCACCACCACTTTGTGGCCCTCGCCGGGTCGGATCTCGTGGTCACAGCCCGGGCAGCGATAGGACTTCACTGCTTCGTACGGCTGCATATGGCGAACGTCGACGGGTTCGAAAGCCATGCGATCAGCCGAGCAGTGCCCAGGCGACGAGTGCCAATGCGATTGCGACACCGGCGACGACGAACACAAGGTCACCGCGATGGGGCACCCGGCGGCGGCGCGGATCCATTCCCATCCACGCGACGGTAGGCGAGCCGGTCGGACCGGCTCGGACCCCGACGATGCCGGAGGTCTTGGTGGCAGTGCTCAGGTGGTCGGTTCGGCCGGTTCCCACCGGATGCTGTTGGCGCGCGCGGCACGCGCTTTGGCCGCCGCTTCCCAGTCCGGCTCGGCGATGCGGCGCACCAAGGAGTTGTGGGCATCCCATTTTGCCGAGCACGACGTGCACGTGAGCAGAAACGAGCCGCCGGAATAGCTGTCGACGTCGAGGGGAGTTCCGTCGTACGGACACCGTTGCAGATGCATACGGGAAGATCGACCGGTGGGCAGGAGAACTTGATCGCGCCGTTGGGATCCGTGGACCCGCATGCCTATCGTGGCCACAGGAGGCCGTGAGCCCGGTGGATTCGTCCACTTCGCACCAATCCGGCGATGGCGACGGCGGTCGGCCCGGGCGCCAGGCCGGTGCGGGCCGTCAACTCGTCCACGGTCGCAGCGTCGCCACCGAGCGCTCGCAGTGTCGCCCGCTCTTCGGGCGTCGCCGGCTCTTCGGTCGGAACGGACGGAGTCCGCCGATTTCCGTCGGAGAGCCCGAGCACGATCAGAACGTCATCCGGGTCGACGATCGGGTGCGCACCTTCACGGATCAGCTCGTTGCTGCCCCGGGCCGAGGGATTGCGGCGCGAACCCGGGTACGCGCAGACCGAGCGTCCGTAGCGCTCGGCGTCAGTGGCAGTGATGCGCGCGCCGCCAGTGGCAGTGGCCTCGACGACGACCACAACATCGGACAGCGCGGCGATGACGCGATTCCGCAAGGGGAACCGCGCCGGGTGCGGGCCGGTGCCGAGGCGGTATTCGCTCACGAGCATGCCCCGCTCACGAACCCGGCGGTGCAGCGCTCCGTGGCGCCGCGGATACACCACATCGAGGCCCGTACCCAGCACGCCGATGACGGTGCCGGATGCGGCGAGCGCGCCCTCGTGGGCTGCGCCGTCGATACCGATCGCGAGCCCGCTCACCACCGTGACTCCAGCCTGCGCCAATACCCGCCCGAGCTCGTGCGCGTCCGCCAGACCGTGGGGTGTCGCGGCCCGGGTTCCGACGACGCCGACGCGCGGGCGCCTCATTGCATCCGGCCGATCGCCTTCTCCGAACAGGACGACGGGACCATCCTCGAACTCGACCTCGAAGGGAAAATCTTGTTCCCCGGCCAGGTAAACGTGGGTGTTCCGGGAGCGCAGCCGTTCCTCGGCCGTCTCGAGATCCAACCCTTTCCGCCAGGTGCGCAGGAGTGTCTCGGTGTCGCGTCGGCCGCCGGCCAGCACCGGCGCGCACCGCCCGCTCCGAATCGCGTCGACGATCGCGCGCGGATCGTTCCATTGGTTCCACAACGCACGCAGGTGCTGGGGGTACATGCGGTCGAGCGACGCGAGTGCTGCGGCCGCGATCCGACGGTCATCGACCATCGGTGTGGCCGCTGCCGTTGCCGGCATCGCGGTTCGGGCGGTGGCCCCACGCGGAAACGGGGTCGTGGCGTTCACGACACGTCCTGACGGAGTGAGGCGGCGAGGACGATGTGTTCGCCGTCGACAACGGGTGCGCCCGCGAGATCGGCGACGGTGCGAGCGACCCGTCGAACGCGGCCCGCGCCCCGGCCGGTGAGCATTCCGTCCTCCATGGCGAGCATCCACGCATCGAGACCGTCGGAGCTCATGGCTGCGTAGTGCTCCATGAGTCCCGCGGGAATCTCGCGGTTCCACCGCCACGGGCTCCCCTGAAACCGATGACGCTGGCGGGCCACGGCGTCGGCGACTCGGGCGGCGACCGTCGCCGAGTCTTCGCCGGGTCGATCGTGCGCAGTCGGTCCGCTGATGCGCTGGCGGAGATCGAATCGGTCGAGCAGGGGCGCACTGAGCCGCCGCGCGTAACGCGCCTTCTGGGCTTCCGAACACCGGCAGTCGGCGGCGATGCGTCCGCACGGGCACGGGTTGGTGCAGGCCACGAGCAGCACGGATGCCGGGAAGACCAGGCTCGCGCCCTGGCGTGCGATCCGAACGACGCCTTCTTCCAGCGGCTGGCGGAGTGCGTTCAGTGCGATCGGTGGAAACTCGCCGAGCTCGTCCAAGAAGAGGACGCCTCGATGAGCTCGGCTGATTTCGCCCGGACGAGGACGCCCCGCGCCGCCGCCGACGAGCGCCGGGGTAGTCGACGTGTGATGCGGCGCTCGGAACGGGCGCGCCGACGCGAGTTCGTGCGGAGGTTCGCCGTCGCACACTGAACTCACTCGGGTTGCCTCGAGGGCTTCGTCCGGATCGAGCGGAGGCAGGATTGTCTGCAGTCTCCGGGCGAGCATCGTCTTCCCGCAGCCCGGCGGTCCGGTGAGGAGCAGATGATGCCCTCCCGCCGCTGCGATCTCGAGGGCGAGGCGGGCAGTGACGAGTCCGCGCACCTCCGCGAGATCCATGGGCTCGGCGTCTTGATCGTCGGTTCGTGCGGGCGGCGGATCGGGGTCGGGCCAGGGCTCCTCACCCTTCAGACACGCTCGCAGCGTGGCCAGATCCGGTGCCGATCGGACCGTGAGCCCGGCAACGAGCGCGGCCTCGTGCGCGTTCGCCGGTGGCACGATGATCGTCTCGATGCCGACGCGGAACAGCGCATCGGCCAGCACGAGCACACCCGGCACTGGCCGGATCGTGCCATCAAGACCGAGCTCACCCAGGACGCCGACGCCGGTCACGCAGTCCTCGGGCAGCTCGGATTCGCTCACGAGCAGCCCGAGCGCAATCGCCAGTTCCAGGCCGGCCCCGGTCTTGCGCACCGTGGCGGGTGAGAGGTTCACCGTCGTGCGTTTCAGCGGCCACGTCATCCCCGACGACAGCAGCGCCGCTCGGACGCGTTCGCGCGATTCCCGCCCGGCTGCGTCCGGCAGCCCGACGACGGTGTATCCCGGCAGGCCGCCGGAGATATGGACTTCGACGTCGACGCGGTGGCCATCGACGCCGAGAAGCGTGGCACTGACAACGGTGGCAAGCATCGGACTCTCCTGATCGTGGAAGCAGAACAGGAGGGCCGAATGCGAGCGGACACGCTCGGCGCCGCGGCAACCTCGACGGCACGACGCACGGTAGAGGAGAGGTGCGACCATCACTCGCCGCTAGCGTCGGGTGATGGCTTGGGATGTCGACGGGTTCGTCACGTCGCTGACGGCCGCGAGTCCGCATACGGTCGAGGCGTACCAACGTGATGTGCGTCAGTTCGTCTCATGGGCCGATCGCGGTGGCTGTTCCGACGTCGCGAAGCTCGACCACGCCACCCTGCGCCGGTACCTCGGGTACCTCACCACCCGCGGTTTCGCCAGGCCGACCATCTCGCGCAAGGCCGCGGCGATTCGGTCGTTCCTCCGATACCTGACGCGCCAAGGGGTGCTGCCGGCCGACCCGAGTCGCAACCTCCGGTCACCGAAGGGCGTGAACCGACTGCCGCGAGTCCCTCGATCCAGCGACGCCAATGCCCTGCTCGACCGAGCGGCCGCGGCGACTCTGCTCGCCGACCGATCCGAGAAGACTGCGGAGTCCGAAGACCAGAACGACGAACGCGCTCTCGACGTCCGAGCCGTCGCGCTGCGAGATCTGGCCGTGCTCGAGCTGCTCTACGGTGCCGGAATCCGGGTGTCGGAGTGTTGTGGCCTCGACGAAACCGACGTTGACCTCGGGCGGGGAATGGTCACGGTGCTCGGGAAAGGATCGAAAATACGCAGGATCCCTCTCGGTGAAGCCGCCGCCGATGCCGTGGACGCGTGGCTGCATCTCGGCCGACCCCGCCTCGTCACCGATGCCACTCCAACCGGTGCAATTTTCCTGAATCGTCGGGGTCGACGCCTCGGTCCGCGGGACGCTCGGCGGATTCTCGAGCGCCATCCTCTCCCGGATGGGCGGACCTTGCACCCTCACGCCCTCCGGCACGCGTACGCTACGCATCTGTTGGAAGGCGGAGCCGACCTTCGGACTGTGCAGGAACTGCTCGGTCACGCAGACTTGGCGACGACCCAGATCTATACCCACCTCACCCGCGAGCGCCTCCGGGCGGTCTATGAATCGACGCATCCACGTGCCTGATCTAGAGACATCGAAAGCCGAGGTTGCGGCGATCGTCGCCGAGCTGTGGGGCCAGTATCAGGCCGATCCGTCCACCGACGCTCGTGAGCGGCTGATCCTGCACTACTCGCCGCTCGTGAAGTTCGTCGCCGGCCGCGTGGCCGCCGGTCTGCCCCAGAGCATCGAACAATCGGATCTCGTGTCCTACGGCATCTTCGGGTTGATCGACGCGATCGACAAGTTCGACCCCGAACGTGGGTTCAAGTTCGAGACCTACGCCATCAGCCGCATCAAGGGCGCGATCATCGACGAGCTGCGCTCGATCGACTGGGTGCCCCGCTCGATCCGCTCCAAGGCGCGGGCCATCGAGCGTGCGTACTCCAAACTCGAGAACGAGCTGAAGCGGTCCCCGGACGATGCCGAGATGGCGGCCGAAATGGGGATCAGCGAATCAGAGCTGAGCCACACGCTGTCCCAGATCAGCTTCGTCGGCGTCGTGGCCCTCGACGAAGTGGTGAACACCGGCGAGAAGGGGAGCGGCACCACGACCGTCGGCGACACAGTGGCGGACAAGGTGAACGACCCGGTGGCCGCGTTCGAAGTGGAGGAGATGAAGCATCTCCTCGCCGACGCGATCAACCGCATGCCCGACCGCGAGCGTCTCGTCCTCACGCTCTATTACTACGAGGCCCTGACGCTCGCCGAGATCGGTACCGTCCTCGGCGTGACCGAGAGCCGGGTCTGTCAGATCCACACCAAGGCGATCCTCCAACTCCGCGGCCGCCTCGTCGAACCGGCTTCCACGCCGAACCCGTAAACCGGGTGGCCCGCCCGATGCAGGGCCAAAAACCTGAGCCGAATGACCTGCTGGCACGCGCCGGCGGACCTGGGTAAGGTCCTCGAACTTCCCCCAGACACTTCCTCCTCCCGTGTTCGCGTACGCCCCGGGAGGCGTCGATGGGTATTCGTTCTCTTCTTGTTGCTCTCCTCGCGTGTGGCGTCGCGTCGGCTGCGATGCCGAGCTCGGCGTCGGGCGCACCGTCGGACTCCACCGCCCCGAGCGCGTGGACGCGCCCGGTACCTGGCGCAGTCGCTCGTCCGTTCGTGGCGCCGCGCGCCATCTACGGCCCCGGTCACCGCGGCGTCGATTTCACTGCCCCGCCCGGTACGCCGGTGGTGGCGAGCTACGCCGGTGTCGTGACCTTCGCCGGCGACGTCGCCGGCTCGCTGCATGTGGTCATTGACCACGGTGACAGTCTCCGCACATCGTCGTCGTTCCTCTTGCGCGGCGATGTGCAGCGTGGTCAGCGCGTCGTTCGCGGGCAGGTGGTCGGACTGGCCGGCGGTGTCGGTCCCGAGCACGCGGCGGGTGTGTTCCATTTCGGCCTGCGCGTCGGCGAGACCTACGTCGACCCGATGAAACTCTTCGCGCCCGTGGACCTCGCGGCCGTGATCCGGCTCGTGCCCGCGCACGCTCCGGCCCAGACCGGGCTGGCGACGCCAGCCGCCGAATCTCGTTCTCTCAGCCAGGCCCTGCACCTGCCTCGCGGCATTCCGGGTCTCGAGCCGCCGCCCGAACCCGACCTGTGGGACCAGGCGCTAGCGGCCGGAGACGACCTCCTCGGCGGCGTGGTTGCGGTTGGGACCGTGCTCACGTGGCCGGCACGAACCGTCAGTGCGTACGTCATCGACCACACGCCGGTCGGCGCCGGACTTTCCGACCTGCGAACAGTCGGATCCCGGTTCATGACCTACCTGCACAACCAGGAGACCTGCAGCACGGACACCGCGGCGCGTCCGGGCGGTGGGGGATCCGGTCACCTCTTGATGGCGGTCGGCGGGATCAACAGCGAGACGGACTCGAAGACCGGACGCAGCTTCGGCCTCGATACGAAGGCGCTGGGCTACCACGCCAACGAGGTGAAGTGGTTCTCCTACGCGGCCGATGGCCGTGCGTACCGGTCGTCGGACACGTGGGGCGACCTGCTGGTCAAGGCGTACCTCCTACGGAATCAACTCCGCGCCTTACAGATCAGTCATCCCGGCCGGGAGGTGGATCTGATTGCACACTCACAAGGAGGCGTGGTGGTCGATGCCTTCGTGCAACTCGTGTACGACCCGGTCGACCCCACGCTCCCGCCGCTCGGCAACTTCGTGAGCCTGTCGTCCCCGCACCAGGGTGCCCCCGCCGCGACTATCGCCAAGGAGGTTCGGACGGCACGAGACGGCCGGCGGCTCCTGGACTGGGCGGAGTCCGTCGCCGGCGGTGCGATGCCACCATCCGCCGGTCGCTCGACCCGGCAACTCGCCGAGGATTCGTCGTTCATGAAGAGCCTCTGGGACCGGCCGTTGCCGGATCACGTGGACATGACCTCGATCGCCGGCGACGACGATTTCGTGGTGCCGGGCAGCGCAACTGAGGCGCCGGGCGCGCGCCATGTGACCGTGGATCCCGGTGGCATCGGCGACCACTCCGCGATCGTCACCGATGCCGACGCGATGCGCGAGGTCCGGCTCGCGCTCGAGCAGCGACCGCCGAGCTGCGTCGGGCTCCTGCAGGGAATTCGCGGTGCCGTCGAACCGGTCGTGATCCGGCGAGTCGAGCTGAACCTCGGGCGCGCCGTGTCAGACATCGCCCATGGCCGAATCCCCACGCCGGGGTCGCCCCTCGGCTGACCAACGATCCAACCGAAATCCATCCAACGCAATGCAACCATTCTGAACGCCCACAAGACATGGAGGTCTTGACATGACCATTGATTGGGACATCGAGCCCGTCACCAGCCCACCCGTCCCGCGACGACCCGGATCCACAACGATTCGTGACCGGTCGTGGCCGAAACTTCCGTCGCGACGGAACCTGATCGTGGCGGGCGCCGTCGGGTTGGCTGCGCTGGTCTCGGTCATCGGTCTCGGCGTCATCGGCGCGTCGGACTCGACCCGCCCGAGCCACGCCGCCGGTTCTCCGATCGGGCGTCAGGGTCCGTTCGCGCCGCGGCATCCCAAGTACCTCGCCAGCGTGTGGTCACACGACCTGATCTCGGACCCCACGGCGTTGTTGGTCGACGGCGAGGACGCCTTCGTGGTCGGGCCGTACCAGGTCACGGATCTTGATCCAAAGGGCGGGAGCCAGCGGTGGCAGACCGAGGTCAAGAATGCGGAGCCATTCATCGTCGCGGATCGGACCACGGTGGTGGTCGCCGCCGTCGACGGCTTCGAAGCGTTGGACCGTGGTTCCGGCGCTTCTCGGTGGCGGGTCGACGTCGACAGCCCCCTTGACCGGGGCCGCACCGTCGGACTCGTGCACGTCGGCGGTGTCGAGGTTGCCGTCGTCGCCACGAAACTTGGTGGTGTGGTCGGGATCGATGGCGGGACGGGCCAAGTCATGTGGTCGGTCCACGTCGACGGTGAGCCACGCGGTCGGTGGGCCGTGGACGATCGCAGCGGCACGGTGGCGCTTGAGACGACCGACGGCGAGCACGTGACGCTGAGAGTCTTCGATGCCGCATCCGGCCAGGTTCGCTGGAGAGCGGTTCTGGGTCGCGATACCGGCGTTCCGGTGTACGTCGGTGATCTGTTGATCCTCGGCACCGGCCGTACCGATGAAGGCTCCGTGCAGGCCTATGCCGTCGCCGACGGAACCCGGGCGTGGAAGACGCGGATGACGGCCAGCTTCGAGGAGTCGATGGCTCCGGCGGTGGTGGGTCGTTCGGTGATCTTCGTTGACAAGATCGGCGGGATCGCCTCCCTGATCGCGAAGACGGGCAAGGTGACCTGGTCCATGGCACTGCCCCGAACCGTCGTCATGGCCGACTCTCCTGCCGTTTCGGGCGACGTCATGGTGCTGCACGACACCTTTGCGAATGTCCACACCGTCGATCTGCAGACCGGCACACTCCTGGCGTCTCGGCAGTCGGTCGGCGTACCGGTGGGTCTCGGCGGCACGCCGAACCGGATCGTCTACGCGCAGTCTGGAGCGACATACGGGCAGGTCATCGCCTATGAACCTCGGGTCCTCGCCAGCAAACAAGCCACCCGCCCCTGACCTCGGCCCGGCCCGCAGGGCCAAGAGCGGGAGACAAGAGCGGGGTGGGGCGGGCACGCGCTGGCGGCCGTTGATACAGCGGAGCGTGGCCCGGGCGGCCCGGCCCGCAGGGCCAAGAGCGGGAGACAAGAACAGCAATGTTAGGTGCCCCGGCGGCTGAGAGTCCGCCGCTGACCCGGGGGGTTCGAGGGGGTCCGGCTACAGTGACCGCCGACTCGTTGGCCCCTCGGGGTCGCGAGATCTTGCACGCCTGGCATCCAATGGTCGCGTCCGGAACCCTCCGGAGGCGCTGACCGGGCGGAAGTTCAACCAGAGGAAAGGAAACCCCGTGGCTGTCGTCACCATGAAACAGCTGCTGGCGGCCGGAGTTCACTTCGGTCACCAGACGCGCCGTTGGAACCCGAAGATGCGTCGTTTCATCTTCGGCGAACGCAATGGCATCTACATCGTCGACCTCGAGCAGACGCTCGATCGCATCGACACCGCCTATCGATTCGTCCGCGGCACCGTCGCCGACGGCGGCACCGTCCTCTTCGTCGGTACGAAGAAGCAGGCGCGTGAGCCGATCCAGGAGATGGCCAACCGCTGTGGCATGCCGTACGTGAACTACCGCTGGCTCGGTGGAATGCTCACCAACTTCCAGACGGTCCACGCTCGCGTGTCGAAGCTCCGCGAGATGGAGCGCCAGCTCGCCACCGGTGAAGTCGAGCAGATGATCAAGAAGGAAGGCCTCAAGCTCCGGCGCGAGGTCGTCAAGCTCGATCGGAACCTCGGCGGTATCCGCAACCTCGAGAAGCTTCCGAGTGCGATTTTCATCATCGACACCAAGCAAGAGCACATTGCGGTGACCGAGGCGAACCGCCTGGGAATCCCGGTGGTCGCGATCGTGGACACCAACTGCGATCCGGACATCATCCAGTACGTGATTCCGGGCAACGACGACGCGATTCGCTCGTCGAACCTGATGTGCCGGGTCATCGCCGACGCGGTGGACGAAGGCCGTCATCTTGCCCAGAAGAAGGGTGCGCGCCCGGGCACGAAGTCCGAGAAGCAGGCCCCGAAGCCGCTGACACCGGAGGAGAAGAAGGCGAAGGCCGACGCCCAAGCCGAGGCCCGCAACGCGGCGGCGGCCCAGCAGGCCGCACGCGAGGCTCGTCTGGCGGAAGCGAAGGCTCAGAAGGCCACCGAAACTGCGGCGGCTCCTGAAGTCGAGGACGCACCGACAGCCAAGGCCGATTCGGCCACCGACGCCACCTCGACCTCAGAGGAGACGCCTGCGGCTGCGGTCGCGGCCGAGCCCACAGCTGAGAGCACCAATGGCTGACATCGCAGCGAAGGATGTTGCCGCGCTCCGCAAGGCAACGGGCGCCGGGATGATGGATTGCAAGAAGGCCCTCGTCGAGTCCGATGGTGACATCGAGGCGGCGAAGGACTGGCTGCGCAAGAAGGGTCTGTCCGGAGCGGCCAAGCGTCAAGGTCGGGCCGCGGACCAAGGTGCCGTCGAAGTCGTGGTGGAAGCCACCACCGCGGCCGTCGTCGAACTCAACTGCGAGACGGACTTCGTCGCCAAGGGTGCGGACTTCAAGACCGCGGTGGCGTCGCTCGCCGCCCAGGTCGCGACCCACGGCGACACGGATCTCGCGGCGCAGCCGTACGAGGGTTCCACCGTCGGCGAAGCGATCACCCAGCTCGGCTCCAGGCTCGGTGAACGCATCGAGCTCGGTCGCGTCGCTCGCTACGAATCCACCGACGGCGTGCTCGACGCGTACAAGCATGTCCAGAATGACCGTGGCACCATCGGGGTGCTCGTCGAACTCGCTGGAGTGACCCCGGGGGACGAGAAGGCCAAGGCCGTCGCCCACGACATCGCGCTGCACATCGCAAGCGCGGCGCCGCGATACGTCAGCAAGGACGACGTTCCCGCGGATGCGTTGGAGAAGGAGCGCGAGCTTCTGACCGAGCTGACCCGAAACGAAGGCAAGCCCGACGACGTCATCGACAAGATCGTCACCGGTCGCCTCAACGGCTTCTACAAGGATTACTGCCTGCTCGAGCAGGGGTTCGTGAAAGAGCCCAAAACCTCGATCGCCAAGCTGGTCCAGGGTCTCGGTGCCGGGGCGAGTGTCCGGCGCTTCGCCCGGATCAAGGTCGGCGAGGACTGAGTCGAGTCGTGTCCCAGAGCCGGTTCCGTCGAGTCATTCTGAAGTTGTCCGGCGAGTCGTTCGCCGAAGAAATCGGCTTCGGGATCGACGCGACGATCGTCGAGCGAATTGCCACCGAGATCGCCGATGCCCGCAACGAGTTGGGGCTCGAGATCGCGATCGTGGTTGGTGGCGGCAACATCTTCCGCGGCATGGCCGGAAAGACCCGGGGCATGGATCGGGCGCGCGCGGACTACATGGGCATGCTGGCCACGGTGATCAACGCGTTGGCGCTCCAGGACGCGCTCGAAGCGGTCGGTCAACCGACCCGGGTGCAGACCGCGATCACGATGGCCAAGGTCGCGGAGCCGTACATCCCGCTGCGGGCGATCCGCCACCTCGAGAAGGGTCGGATCGTCGTGTTCGCCGCCGGGACCGGCAACCCGTACTTCACCACGGACACCACCGCGGCCCTCCGCGGCGCCGAGATGGGTGCGGACGCGGTCTTGAAGGGCACGCACAGCGGGGTCGATGGCGTGTACAACGCGGACCCCCGTCTCGATCCCACCGCAGTGAAGCTCGACACGATCACCCACTTCGAGGTGATCAATCAGGGTCTGAAGGTGATGGACTCGACCGCGATCACCTTCTGCATGGACAACGCACTGCCGATCATCGTCTTCGACGTGTCGACGCCCGGAAACATCCGGCGCGCGCTCATCGGCGAGGCGATCGGCACGCTGGTCAGTTCGGAAGGGGCCTGAGATGCCGACAGCTTCCGAGGTGGTGGCCGATGGTCGCGACAAGATGCAGAAGGCCATCGAGCACCTGAAGTCCGAGTTCTCGGCCGTGCGGACCGGGCGGGCCACGCCGGCGCTCGTCGAGAAGATCCGGGTGGACTACTACGGCAGCGAGGTCCCGCTCCAGCAGCTGGCCGGGTTCGCGGTCCCCGAAGCACGGGTCCTGGTGGTGTCGCCGTACGACAAGGGCGCACTCACGGCGATCGAGAAGGCGCTCCAGCAGAGCGATCTCGGTATCAACCCCGGCAACGACGGCCAGGTCATCCGTCTGGTCTTTCCCGAGCTGACCCAGGAACGCCGGAAGGACCTCGTCAAAGTGGTCAAGGGTCAGGCCGAGGACGGCCGGATCGCGGTGCGCAACGTCCGGCGCCACGCCCGCCAGGAACTCGAGGCAATGGAGAAGAACGGCGAAATCTCCAAGGACGAGTTGGAGCGAATCGAGAAGGAACTCGAGAAACTCACGCACGAAGTGGTGGCCGAAGTCGATCACATCCTGGGTCTCAAAGAGCACGAGCTCCTCGAGGTCTGAGGGGCAGCAAGGGACGAGGTATCGGGGTCGGTTGACCCCAGGGGTCTAGGGTCAACGTGTGTTCAACGTGGCCCACGGGGGGTACTGCCGTGACTGATCGTCACGACGACGACAACCAGAGCGCAGACGTCCCGGCAGCGATGCCGTCGAGCGGCAGCGAGGGCGTGCGCATCATCGGCGCGGAAGAGGCCCAGGCCGTGCTCGAATCGGGAGCCGTCGCCCATCGCATTGGCGACGTCGCCACTCAGGCTGATCCGAAACCAGACGACGTCGGGTCGGGCGGTTCGAGCCCGCGTGGGACCTTCGGCGGAGTCGGCGAGGCAGAACCGGTCGCGGCCGAAGAGCCAACCGCCGAACATCCGACGGTCGGTTTCGGTGACGCCACACCCGCGTGGAACGGCGACGAGACCCAGGCCCTGGACATTGTCGACCTCGGTGCGGACGGCGAGGGCGTGACCAAACTCCCGGCGGCGGAATCGGCGAACGCAGCCCCTGCACCCGAGGGCCTGCCGCATTGGAGCGAGCCGGCGACCGGTGAAGTCCCCATCATCCTCCCGGAGTCCGAGCTGGATGATGACGGCGCGGACCCCTCGGGTGGATTGCGGTTCCGGACCGGTGCCACGGCAGGATGGACCGACGAAGAACTGGAATCGTTCGACGGTCTGGAGCCCGAGTCCGACGACGAGGGCGGCCTGAGCGCATTGGCGAGTCCACCCGAAGACGACGACGTCGCGTTCGACCGGGAAGTCGCGGCTCGTCGGGTCCGTATCACCCCGAGTCCGAGGCCGCGTCCGAGCAGTGGGCTGGGCTCGAAGCGTTCCAGCGGCGACGACGGTCAGGTGAACGCCGGTCCTGCCCGTCCGGACATGTTGGTTCGGGTTGTCACCGGCGTCGGTATGGCCGTGCTGGCCTTGGTATGTCTTTCGCTGGGTCCGGATGCCACGGTTGTGCTCGCCACGCTGGTGGTCGGCGTGTGCACGTTCGAGTTGTTCCAGGCCCTACACACGCGTGGGTTCCGGCCGGCGACAGTCATTGCGATCCTCGGGTCCCTGACGATCGTGCCCCTCGCGTACAACCGCGGCGAGTTCGCATTCGTGTTCATCCTGCCGTTGGTCATGGTCTTCACGTTGCTGTGGTTCGTGTTCGAGGTCGTCCACACCCGGCCGATGGTGAACGTGGCAGTCACGGTCGGCGGGTTCGTCTACGTCGGGGTCATCGGCGGTTTCGCCGGACTCTTGCTCACCTCGGAGAACGGCGTCGGTCTCCTCCTCGGTGTCGCGATCCCCGTGATCGCGTACGACATTTTCGGCTACCTCATTGGTTCTCAGCTCGGCAAGACGCGTCTGGCGCCGGCGATCTCGCCCAACAAGACCGTCGAGGGGCTCATCGGGGGGATGACCGGTTCGATCATCGTCTCGGTGCTGATCGTGAAGCAGATCACTCCGTGGGGGAATCTCACCGACGCGTTGGCCCTCGGGATCACCGTGGCGTTCATGGCGCCGCTCGGTGACCTCTCGGAGTCGATGCTGAAACGTGATCTCGGCATCAAGGACTTCGGCGCGATCCTGCCCGGTCACGGCGGGGTCCTGGATCGGTTTGACGCCATATTGTTCTGCATGCCCGCGGTGTACTTCCTTGCCCGGGCGCTGAAGATCGGTTGAGCGGGCCTCGCCGCGTCGTCCTCCTCGGGTCGACGGGTTCGATCGGGACCCAAGCGCTCGACGTCATTCGGTCCCATCGGGACGAGTACGACGTCGTCGCCCTCGCCACCGGGATCAACGCCGAACTGCTCGCCGCTCAGGCCGCCGAGTTCGGGGTCCCGTCCGATCGGGCGCTCCTCGCCGGAACCCGCCCGGAGGTGCTTGAGGAACTCGCTTCTCTGCCTGAGGCGGATGTCGTGCTCAACGGCGTGGTCGGGTTTGCCGGCCTCCCGGCCACGATCGCGGCCCTGACTGCGGGGAAGCGCCTGGCGCTGGCCAACAAAGAGAGCCTCATCGCCGGCGGACCGGTGGTGAACGCGGTCCGGCGCGCCGGTGGTGGTGAGATCGTGCCGGTGGATTCCGAGCACTCCGCGATCTACCAAGCGCTGCGGTCCGGGCGAGCGTCGGAGGTCTCCTCGATCGTCCTGACCGCGAGCGGCGGCCCGTTCCGAGGCCGGACCCGTGAGGAGCTCGAGCGGGTGGGAATCGCCGACGCGTTGGCCCACCCCACCTGGTCAATGGGCCCGAAGATCACCATCGACTCGTCGACGCTCATGAACAAGGGACTCGAGGTGATCGAGGCCCACGAGCTGTTCGGCGTGTCGTTCGACCAGATCGAGGTCGTGGTCCATCCCCAGTCCGTGGTCCACGGGATGGTCACGTTCTGCGACGGCGCCACCATTGCGCAGCTGTCGATGCCGGACATGCGCCTGCCGATCGGGCTGGGCCTCGGTGCTCCGGACCGGTTGGACCAGGCCTTCGGTCCGGTGGATTGGTCCAGGATCGGAACCCTCACTTTCGAGCCGCCTGACCTCGAAGCGTTCCCGTGTTTGACGCTGGCCTACGCGGCCGGGCGGACCGGTGGTGGGGCCCCGGCGACGCTATCGGGCGCCAACGAAGTAGCAGTGGAGGCGTTCCTGGCGGGTCGGATCGCATGGCTGGCGATCGCCGAGATCGTCGACGAGGTACTCCAGCACGGAACCGGGAACGTCGATGACGTCCCAGACGTTCTGGAAGCGGACCGAGTCGCGCGCGTCCGCGCTGCGACGGTGATCGAAAAGCGAGTAGCCGCGTGAAGGACCCGTTCGGAGACAACGAACCGCCCGTCGAGACCCGCAAGGCGATCACCGGAATCGGCCTGACGCTGCTCGCAGTGATCGCCCTGGTCATCGTGCGGCCGTCGCTCGCGGTGACGGTGGCGATCATCGTCGGACTGATCATGACGATCATGCTCCACGAGTGGGGCCACTACATCGCCGCCAAGAAGTCAGGGATGAAGGTCACCGAGTTCTTCCTCGGATTCGGCCCGCGTGTCTGGTCGTTCCGCAAAGGCGAGACCGAATACGGCATCAAGGCGATTCCCGCGGGCGGGTACGTTCGCATCGTCGGCATGACCAACCTCGAAGAGGTCGACCCCGAGGACGAGGACCGCACGTACCGGCAGGCGACCGTCGGTAAGCGCTTGATCACGGTGCTCGCAGGGATCATCGTCAACCTCTGCATCGCACTGGTGCTGATCTACTCGTTGCTCGTCTTCCACGGCCCCGAGAAGATCTCGACGGTCATCGATCAGGTCTCGGCGCATTCGCCCGCCCTCGCCGCCGGTATTCGCTCCGGTGATCGAGTCATTGCCATCAACGGCCACCGGATCACGAAGTGGGAGCAGGTCGGTACCTACGTCCGGCCGAATGCCGGCAAACCGCTCTCGATCGAGTTGGAGCGCGCGGGGCGTCGGATCACCGTGGAGGCCACACCCAAGATGACCGACGGTGCGCTGCGCGTCGGTATTGCCGCCCGCCTCATCAGTGAGCCGGTCGGTGTCCTCGCCGCCGTTCCCCAGACGTTCTCGACCTTCGGCCGGGGTGTCGGCGACACGGTTGGAGCGCTGGGCAAAGTGTTCTCCGCCAGCGGTATCGAGCGGTACGGCAAGACCGTGACCAACTCCAAGGGTGGCTTCTCCGCCCAGGAACGCCCGCGCTCAGTGGTCGGCATCGTGGCCGACGGCGGTGACATCGTCGGCGGCAATTGGTGGGTGCTGCTCGGACTGCTTGCGGCAATCAACGTCTTCGTCGCGTTGTTCAACCTGCTGCCGTTGCCCCCGCTCGACGGTGGGCACGCAGCCGTCGCCGCGTACGAGGGTCTCGCCTCCAAGATCCGAGGCCGGCGAGTGCGGGTCGATTACCAGAAGTTGCTGCCGGTCGCCGCGGTCGTCGTGGTCGTGATCCTGATGTTTGGACTCTCCACGATCTACCTCGACCTTCGCAGCTTGTAACGCCCCGTGAGCCGTCGGGAACGGTGGCTCGGTGTGGGGATGTTGCGAAGATCCCGGACGCGGGTACGCCGTATCCGAACCGCGCCCGTAGGCTGGCCCATGTGACCACACCGCGCCGCAAGACCCGTCAGGTCGTCGTCGGACGCGTGCCGGGTCCGAGCGTTGCGGTGGGCGGCGACGCTGCCGTCTCGGTGCAGTCGATGACCACCACCAAGACCGCGGACGTCGAAGGCACCCTCGCCCAGATCTACGCGCTGGCGGCCGCCGGTTGCGACATCGTGCGCTGCACCTGCAACGAAGAGGAAGCGGCCGAGGGTCTTGCCCAGATCGTTCCCCGATCGCCGGTGCCGATCATCGCGGACATCCATTTTCAGTACCGCTTGGCGCTCGCCGCGATGGAAGCGGGCGTGCAGGGACTGCGGCTGAATCCTGGCAACATCCGGAAGGCCGCGCACATCAAGGCGGTGGCGCAGGAGGCGAAAGACCGCGGCCTGCCGATCCGCATCGGGGTCAACGCCGGCTCGCTCGACCCGGACATCGCCGGGCAGCACGGCATCACGCCCGAGGCACTGGTGGCATCGGCCCAGCGCGAGCTCGCACACTTCGCCGAGGTCGGCTTCGACGACGTGAAGATTTCGGTCAAGGCCAGCAACGTCGCGCTGATGATCGATGCCTATCGGCTGCTCTCCGAGACCGTCGACTATCCGCTGCACCTCGGGGTCACAGAAGCCGGCCCACCGCCGAACGGACTGATCAAGTCCACCGCCGGGATCGCCACGCTTCTGGCCGAGGGCATCGGCGACACCATTCGCTACTCACTCACCGCGGATCCGGTCGAGGAGGCGCGCGCCGGACGCACGCTGCTGGAGTCGCTCGGCCTGCGCGAGCGGCGAGGCCTCGATCTGATTGCGTGCCCCAGTTGCGGCCGGGCCGAGGTCGACGTCATCAAAGTCGCCGGCGATGCCATGGCCGCGCTGAGTGAGTTGAACATCCCGCTGCAAGTCGCGGTGATGGGCTGTGTGGTGAACGGGCCGGGCGAGGCGCGAGAGGCCGACCTCGGCATCGCCGCCGGCCGCGGCCGTGGGCACTTGTTCGTCAAGGGTCAGGTGGTGCGTGTCGTCCCCGAAGCCGAGATGGTCGACGCGCTCGTTGCCACCGCGAAGCAGATCATGGACGACGGCATCGAGGCCGTGATCGCGAACGCCGACGTCGGCGCGGCCGCCGAGGCCGAAGCCGTGCGGGTAGAACTCATCACCTCACAAGGCAACGACGCGAACCACGAGGCCGAGAAGATCGAACGCATCCGCGAACTCGCCGGCGACAAGTAACCCGACTCTCCCGCTCTTGGCCCTGCGGGCCGTTCCGCGCGTTGCCCTGTGGGCCGGGGCCTGCTCAGCCGCGGTTGAGGTGCCAGTCACGGCGGCGGGCCGCGAGACCGGTGAGCAGCGCGGCGGCGAGCCGCTCCGAACGCAGCTGCGCCACAATCACGGCCACGGGGTCGGTGAGGGGCGTGATGGCGTCGAGACCGAGCACCCAGCCCAACAGGTGATCGGCGAGCGCCGCGTTGCGGGGGAGTGCGGGACCGTGGAGGTACGTGCCGAGGATATGTTCGACAAGGACGCCGTCGACGAGCGTGCCGCTGGCATAGGGAACGCCGTTGCCGTGGCCGACGGTCACCCGCCCGAGCGGCGCGATACCTGGCCCGAGGGTGGTGCGGCCACCGTGGTTCTCGAAGCCGGTCAGGGTGGGCAGGCCACTCGAAGGCGCAGGCTCGACGACGCACTCGCCGATCAGGCGGCCGGCGCCCGCACGAGTCGACAGATCGACGAGGCCGAGACCGTCGAGGATCTCGCCGTCCGACGCTTCGTAGGTGGTGCCGAGGAGTTGGAACCCCGCGCAGACCGCGAACACTGCCGCGCCCCCGGTGAGGGCACGGTCGATCGCGGCGCGAGAGTCGCGCATGCCGGCGGCGGCCATGATCTGCGCGTCGTCCTCACCGCCGCCGAAGAGGTACACGTCGAGCGATTCCGGAATCGGTGTTCCGGCGGCCACCTCTACCAACTCGGCATCGATGCCGCGTCGGCGACACCGTTCGACGAGCACGACCGCGTTCCCGCGGTCGCCGTAGGTCCCGAGCAGGTCCGGGTAGACGAGTCCGACGCGGACCGCAGAGTCGCGCATCACCACGACGCCCGCGTGAGATGGGTGAACTGCGTGTAGGACGCAACGATGGTGACCGCGCCCGGCAGCGCGGCGGCGGCTTCGAGTGGGTCGGGTTCGACGATGTGATCGACGCCGCCGTACCCCAATCGCACCGCGACGTCGAGGCAGCGTTCGCCGCTCGCGGCGACGGCCTTGCCCCGCAGCAACTCATAGGGCACGTCCCAGAGCCACGACGGGTCTCGACCGTCGGCCACGTGTGCGTTCACCGCGAGGACGACGGCACGGTCGGTCGGCTGGAGCCAACGCAAGACCTCGGTCCAACCGGCCGGATTCTTGGCAAGGACCACCGGCACCTCACGACCGTCGGGCAAACGAACGGTCGAGAAGCGGCCAGAGACAACCTCCACGGCGCGCATGCCCCGGACCGCAGTCATTGGATCGACGTGGAAATGATCGATCGCGGCGGTCAACGCAAGCGCCGCGTTCATGCGGTTCCAGTCGCCCTGGAGCTGGAGCTCCAGGGCGATCTCGCCGTCAGGAGTCGTGAGGTGGCCGCCGGTCAGGGCGTACGTGGCCTCGGGTTGGGTGAAGCCACAGTGGTCGCAGTGGAAAGTGTCCGCACTCCAGGTGAGCAGAGCCGCGCACTGCGGACACGTGGCGGCGTCCGAGCGCCAGGGCGCGCCGAGCGCGACCCACGTGACGCTGGCATGCGCGCCCACCGACCACACCACGTGCGGATCGGACGCGTTCGCGACCACCGCGAGGTCAGGGTGGGTGTCGCAGACTGCGCGCCAACGCAGCGCGATGCTGCGCACTTCACCGAATCGATCCAGTTGGTCGCGTGTCAGATTCCCGAGCACCAGCAGCTCGGCGTGCAGTGGGTCGATGACCTTCGGCACCCACCGCTCGTCCACTTCGATGATCGCCACATCGGAAGTGGCATCCCGGCCGAGCGCGGCCGCGACCCCGGCCGGCATGTTGGCCCCGGTGTGGTTACTCGCCACCGGGTACCCGCACGCGCGCAACCCGTCGGCGAGCAAGCGAGTGGTTGTGGTCTTGCCGTTCGTGGCCGAGATGATCGCAATGCGGCGTCGGCCGGCGACCTCGCGCAGGAGATCCGGTGCGACCGCAAGCATTACCCGCCCGCTCACCTGGGTACCGGCCCCGCGTCCGGTGACCCGTGACGCCCACCCGGCGGCGCGGCCCGCAGCCAGCGCGACCCGCGCTCGTGGTCCTCGCCTCACGTCACTCCCGCTCTTGGCGACTGCGTCGCCGGGCCGCTCGGGCCCCGGCTCGGACGAATCTGCGTTGGCCGCGTTCTGCGTGGTCCTCGCCTCACGTCTTCTCGCACCAGTAGGCATCGACGCGGTAGGGGATCGAGATCCGGTCGCTGCCCGCAGTGCCGGCGTGGTTCGTGGCCTGGGCTCGCACCTCGTCGAGCACGCGGGTCTTTGCCTCGTCGGCGAGAACGGCGACGTGGCTGACCGATCGGAAGCGGTCCACCACTTCCTCGACGGTCATCACTTGCGCGTGGTGGAACGTGGCCTCGTGCAGCGGACCGAAGTACGGCGTCTCGGTGAAGGCGGCCTCCCGCCATTCGTCGTGCTCGCGCCACGGCGCCTTCTTCTCGACGCGGTCCATGATCGACCAGAGCGCGTCGACGTGGGCGAGTGATCGATCGCGTGCGTTCCACAGCAGGCCGAGTCGGCCGCCGGGCCGGAGGACGCGAGCCGCTTCCGCGAGCGCGACCGGCGCGTCGAACCAATGAAATGCCTGGGCCACGGTGATGGCGTCGAGACTCTCGGCTTTGAGCGGGAGGAGCTCGGCGGAGCAGGAGAGCACCGGCACTGGCGGACTCGTGCGGGCAAGGACCGCACGCATGCCGTCGACGGGTTCGGCCGCGATCAGACGCGCTCCGTACGGCTCAAGCAGGCGAGTGAACTTGCCGGTCCCGGCCGCGAGGTCCAGCACCGTACGACCGGGACCAATACCGAGAGACTCAGCGAACCACTCGACGCAATCGGCGGGATAACTCGGGCGGGCCCGCTCGTAGCTGGCAGCCTCTCGATCGAATCCCGCGTCGGCGACTTCGTGAACGGGCATCCGGCCATGATGGCACCCTTGCCTCTCGGGGTCCGGCCTCGTTCGCCCTCTCGTCAGGGCGCCACGGTCACGCCGGTCGGGACGCCTGAAGGGTGAAGGTGCACGCCAGCCGGTCCGGACGATCAGCCAGCTCGTACTCGCCGAGTGGCGGGACTTGGACCATCGCCCCGTCGAGCGCGTTCCAGGGCACGGTGCGGTGTTCGGTCAAGGTGTCGATGGGCAGGCCCGCATTAATCAATGCGGTGATCATCTCTCCGATGCTCCAGTTCCATTGGTAGGTGATCGTGTGCTCGAGCGGGGTGCCGTCACCTTCGTAGCTGGTCGGCTCCTCGAAGCGCGTGGGGCCGGCGGCACCGAACGCCGGGTGGCCCACCGTGATCGAGGGATTCTCCGCCGAGGTGTCCGCGATGCTCAAGAGCATCGGATGCGCGTCGCGGAGGAAGAGCCGTCCGCCGGGGCGCAGGAGTTGGGCCACGACGGTCGCCCACCCGTCGATGTCGGGAAGCCAGATCAAGGCCCCGATACCGGTGAAGACAAGATCGAACCGGGAAGGACCGAGCACTGTGACCGCGTCGTACAACTCACCCTCGACGAAGGTCGCATTCGAATTGGCCCGTTCGGCCAGGGCTCGGGCGGCGTCGATCGCCGCCGGTGAAAAGTCGTACCCGGTGACCGACGCGGCACCCAACCGGTCGAGCGACACGGTGTCGGTACCGATATGGCATTGGAGGTGCACGACGTCGAGGCCGGAGATGTCGCCGAGCCGGGGTCGGTCGAACTGCACGACCCGACTGATGTGTTCGGGATCGTCGAAGTCCTCGAGCGCGTACCCGTTGGGGCCGGTGTGGACCGGGACGCGGTCCTCCCAGTTCTCGAGGTTGGCCTGACGCTGCTCATCGAGGGGCACCTGGATCATGATGGCACCGAGTCCCGTCGGCGCACGCGTGATTGATCCGCGAGAGACTGCGGAGTGAACGACGTGAGACGGCGAACCCGAGGAGACCGTGATGACCGATCCCTGGCTTGATGCCACCGCCCAGGCCGAACTCGTGCGTTCTGGTGAGGCGAAGCCTCTCGAACTCGTCGACGCCGCGATCGCGCGCGTTGAGGAGCTGAATCCCCGCTTGAATGCGGTGATCCACCAGCAGTTCGAGCGGGCGCGCGATGCGGCCCGGGGTGAGCTGCCCGACGGGCCGTTTCGCGGTGTGCCGTTCCTGATCAAGGACGCGGTCTGTCACGAGGCCGGCGAGCCGTACCACTTCGGCTTGCAAGTGTTGAAGGACATCGACTGGCGTTCTGATTCGGACACGTGGTTGGTGGAGCGGTACCGAAACGCCGGATTCGTGTCGGTCGGTCGCACGAACACGCCGGAGATGGCGAGCACGATCACCACCGAACCGCGCGCGTACGGTGCCGCGCACAATCCGTGGGACCTCGGGCGATCCACCGGCGGATCGAGCGGTGGGGCCGCAGCCGCAGTGGCATCGGGCATGGTGGCGGCTGCGCACGGCAACGACATGGGCGGCTCGATCCGGCTTCCCGCGTCGTTGTGCGGTGTCGTCGGGCTGAAGCCCACACGCGGCCGCACCACGCTCGGCCCGGACTTCGGTGAGCTCTGGGGGCCGACGGCCCACGAACATGTGCTGACGCGTACGGTGCGTGACACCGCCGGAATCTTGGACGCCGCGTGCGGCCCGGGCGTGGGCGACCCCTACGAGATTGCGCCGCCGGCGCGACCCTACGCGCGGGAGGTCGGCGCGGATCCTGGTCGGTTGCGCATCGGATTCCGCACGTTGCGGTGCGACGGCACGGGCGAGCCGCACGAGGACGTCGTCGCCGCAGTCCATGACGCAGCTGCGCTCTGTGAGTCACTCGGTCACCACGTCACGCTCGATGCGATCACCGCGCTCGACGATCCTCGGCTTGGAGCGGCGCTCCCGGCTGTGTGGGCGGGGGTGATTGCGCGTGAAGTGGAGCGGTGGGGCGAGACGATCGGTCGGACGATTGCCATCGGCGAACTCGAACCGCTGAACCAAACGCTGGTGGAGATGTCCGCGGGTGTGTCGGCGACGGCGTACCTGGCGGCGGTGGAGGGTATGACCGGGTGGGCGCGCGGCGTCGCGGCCTGGTTCTCCGACTTCGACGTGATGATCCTGCCGACCGTTCCCGAGCCGCCATTCGAGCTCGGGCGTTTCGCCGGAGGTCAGGGTGACCCGTTCCTTCAGCTGCTGGACTCCGGCGCGCTCATCACCTACACGCTGCCGTTCAACGCGACCGGGCAACCCGCGATCTCACTGCCCCTCGGAATGAGTACCGACGGCCTTCCGATCGGTGTGCAGTTCGCCGCGCCGTTCGGACGCGAAGACGTGCTGATCCGGCTCGCATCGCAGATCGAGGCGGCGGCCCCGTGGTCGGACCGTCGCCCACCGGTATGCGCCGTGTGAGCGCGAGGTGCCTATCCGCTCGCCCTCTTACACACAGTCCGTGCACAGACCGATGAGATCGATGACATGGCGCTCGATCCGGAATCCGGTACGCCGTACGACCCGTCGGGAAGCGTCCCGTACGGCTTCTTCGAGCTTCACCGAGGCCTCGAAATCTTCGACGGCACCGCAGCGTGAACAGACGATGTGATGATGGTGGTGCTCAGTGAGGTCTTCGGCGAGTTCGTAGTGGGCGAAGTCACCAGCAGTGACCACGCGATGGACGACACCGAGTTCCTCGAGCTTGATCAGATTCCGATAGATCGAGCTGACCGCGAGTTCCGGGTCGGCGTCGCCGATTTCCGGGATCGTGAGTGGCTTGACGGCCTCGGCGAGCACTGCGATGAGGCATTCCCGGTGGCGAGTCAACCGTTGGTCGGAGGGCGCGAGGCGAGCAAGCACTCGTTCGCGTAGATCCGCGTCGATACGCGGTGCATCGTCGTTTCGACGGGCAGGATCGGATCGACGACGCTGCGTAGTCGTCACGGGTGCTCCCGCGAGCTGAGATGAATCTGGATCAACTGCCGAGTCGCCTCAAGATGGTCGAATGTAATGGCGCGAGCGTAGCCGCTTGCCGGCGCTCAATGAGAATGACTATCATCCTCATCGATGGCGTCTCGGAGGGTTCGAAATGTGGCTCGAAACTGTGGTCGGGCGCTGCTACTGGCGGTGCTGGCTGCCCTCGTGCTGACGGCGTGCGGCTCGTCAACTGGTACCTCCAGTACGGAACAGAAGGGCGACTGCCCAACTGCGGCGGTACCGGTGGTGGTGAGTGTGGACCAGTGGGCCGACATCGTGAATCGGCTCGCCGGCGACTGTGGTGCCGTCACCACGATCTTCAAGAGCGCCTCCGCGGATCCGCATGATTACGAACCGACACCGGCGGACCTCGTCAAGTTCACGGGAGCGAAGCTGGTCGTAGTGAACGGGCTGGACTACGACTCATGGGCGGCCAAGGCGGTGGCGACCCTGGACCGGAAGCCAACGGTGGTGGACGCGGGCAGGGTCGCAGCGCTCCGCGGCGGTGACAACCCGCACATCTGGTACGCGCCGGACGACGTGTACAAGGTTGCCGACACCGTGACTGCGAAACTGAAGCTGCTGCTTCCCAAGGTCGCGACGTACTTCGAGCGACGTCACACCGCGTGGCGCGCGTCGATGCGTCCCTACGATGCCGAAATTGCGAAGTTCAAACGAGTGGCTTCGGGGTCGACCTTTGCTGCGACCGAAGGGATTTTCTTTTACATGGCGAAAGCGCTCGGGTTGACCGACACGACGCCCCGAGGTTATGTCACTGCCACCGCCAACGGGTCCGACCCTTCGCCGAGTGATCTGAATGCGTTGCAACACGCGCTCGAGAACGGAGAGGTCAATGTGCTGATCTACAACACCCAGACTCAGGGTGCGATCCCCTCGCAGGTGCGGAGCACGGCCACGGCTGCGTCGGTTCCGATCGTGAAGGTGACCGAGAGCGTCCCATCGGGTTTCTCTACGTTCGAGGCGTGGCAGGTCAGCCAGCTCAGAGCGCTGGCGCGGGCGCTCGCACGGTGACGTCGTCGTTGACGCTCGAAGGCGTGAGCGCCGCACGTGGCGGCGATCGGATTTGGACCGACGGCTCGTTCTCGATTGGCCTGGGCGCCATCGTCGGGGTGATCGGTCCGAACGGTTCGGGGAAGACCACGTTGCTTCAGATGATGCTCGGACTGCTGCCGGTGGCATCCGGAACGCTGACCGTGCTCGGCGAACCGCCACGCCGTGGCAACCCACGAATCGGCTACGTCCCCCAGAACTACACGGCGGAAATCGGAGAATCGATCCGGTGTCGCGATCTCGTCACGCTCGGGCGGACCGGGGCCCGCTGGGGCCTCGGCGGACGATCAGGAGCGGACCGCGCGAGCGTCGACGCCGCGCTCGACGCGGTCTCGGCCCAAGGCTTCGCGGACCGGCGCCTGTCGCAGATTTCGGGGGGCCAGCAGCAACGAGTCGCGATTGCGCAGGCGTTGGTCGGCGATCCCGACCTGTTGCTCCTTGACGAGCCGCTCGCAAACCTCGACGTTCGTCACCAACACGAGATCGTCGAGTTGCTCCGGGATGTGCACGCGCAACGCGAGGTCACCATCTTCGTCGTTGTCCACGACCTCAATCCGTTGCTCTCGATTCTCGACGGCGCGATTTACCTCCTCGACGGTCATGCGCACTACGGCGCGATCGGTGACGTCGTCGACAGTGAACTGCTCACTCACCTCTATGACACCCCGATCAAGGTCGTACGCACGGCTCAAGGGGACCTCTTCACCCGGAGCTGATTCCATGCTGCACGTGCTTGCCGAGATCGGCTACCAATCGAACTGGATGGACGTACTGCGCGCCGGATTCATGCGCAACGCCTTCATCGGCGGTACGCTCGTCGCGGTCGCGTCGGGACTCATCGGTTACTTCGTCATCATCCGCCGCGACGCGTTCGCGGCGCACGCACTCGCGCACATCGGCTTTCCCGGTGCGACATTCGCAGTGCTCGCCGGCATACCAGTCACGCTGGGCCTTGCCGTCTTTTGCGTGAGCGGCGGTCTCGCGATCGGCGCACTCGGGAAACGGGTTTCGAACCGTGAGGTTTCCACGGGAACGATCCTCGCCGTCGCCACCGGACTCGGCGTGCTCTTCGCCTCCCTCGCATCGGCGAACACCAGCACCATCACGAGCGTGCTGTTCGGAAATCTCCTCGCCATCTCCTGGGGTCAGCTCGAGGTATTCGCGACCTTCACGGGCGGTCTGGCCATTGTCCTGCTCGTCATCGCCCGCCCGCTCCTGTTCGCTTCCGTCGATCCCGACGTCGCCGCGGCCAAAGGGGTTGCGGTACGCGGTCTCGGCATCGCCTTCATGCTTCTGCTCGCGCTCGCCGTCACCATGGCGGTGCAAGTCGTCGGAACGTTGCTGCTCTTCGCGCTCGTGGTCACTCCCGCCGCTACGGCCCTCGCCATCACGGCTCGGCCCGTTTTCGTCGTTGGGCTCGGAACCGGGATCGGCCTCATGGCAGTGTGGATCGGACTCATTCTCGCGGTGATGTTCAACCTTCCTCCGAGCTTTTGCATCGTCACTCTCGTCTTCTGCGCTTGGGTCGGTGCCCTCGTGATGACTCGAACTCGCCGCACGCAGCAGTCGCGGCCCTTGAGCAGTCACGGCTGAGCGACGCGTCCCGCAGCTCGAACCTGGCAGGGGAGATCGGTACGCTCTTTCCTCCGAGGGAGGGCAGTGAAAAGTGGAGTGGGAATGATCCGGCGCTTCCGGTTCGGCGTTCAACTCGGGGACGAACCAATCGATGCGCTGATCGCACGGGTTCAGACTGCCGAGGCTGCGGGGTTCGACGTCGTGCACACGTCGGATCACATCGGCGGGCAGTGGGCGCCGCTGACCACGTTGGTAGCGGTCGGTGCCGCCACGACCCGGGTCCGACTCTGTCCCCTCGTGATCAACAACGACTTTTGGCATCCGGTGCTGCTCGCACGGGAGGTCGTCGCGCTGGACCATCTCACCGACGGTCGGGTCGAACTCGGCCTCGGCGCCGGTCACTCATTCACGGAGTACGAGGCGATGGGCTTGGCCTTCGACCCGCCGAAGGTGCGCAAGGCGCGGCTCGCAGAGTCGGTCGAGATCCTGCACCGCCTCTTCGACGGCGAGTCGGTCACGTATAGCGGCGAGCACTATCAACTCCGTGACGTGCAGGTCGCACGGGCGCTCCAAACCCACCTGCCGATTTTCGTCGGCGTCAACGGTCCGGCCGCACTCGCCCACGCGGCGAAGCACGCGGACACGATTGGGTTGACGATGCTCGGCCGGACCCTCGAGGACGGTCAACGCCACGAGGTGCGATGGGAAGCCGATCGGCTCGACCGCGCCGTCGCGTACATCACCACGGAAGCAGACACTTCAGGTCGGACGGATTCGCCGGAGCTCCACGCGCTGGTGCAGTCCGTGGTCATCACCGACGACCGGGAAGCCGCGGCGGCGAAGATGGTGGACGGCGGATGGGTGCCGTCGACGGAGATCGCCCTGAACACACCGTTCCTCGCGATCGGTACCCACGCCGAGATCGCCGACCACCTCCGTATGTGTCGCGACCGGTGGGGGATCTCCTACTTCTCGGTGCGTGACGTCGAGTCCTTCGCCCCGGTCATCGCGCTGGTCAGGAGCTGAGCGCAGTGAGCCCGTCGGTCGAGCGCCGCGATTGCGTTCCCACGCGCGAAATGCGCTGTTTTCGGCGCGCATTGCGCGCGCAAAGCGGGGGCTTGAACTGGGGAGGTCAGAGGTGGAGGCCGCACTCGGTCTTATCGAGACCGGCCCAGCGGCCGGCGCGGGCGTCTTCATCCACGCCGACGGGACGCGTGCAGGGCCAGCAGCCGATCGAGTCGTAGCCTCGGCTCGAAAGTGGGTGCTCCGGAAGATCGTGGTCCTTCACGTAGCCGGCGACGTCCGCGTCGGACCAGCCGGCGATCGGGTTGATCTTCACCAGGCCGCGGCTCGCGTCGAAGCTCACCAGCGGCGTGTTCGCGCGGGCGGGTGACTCGGCGCGGCGCAGCCCGCTTATCCACGCGGCCTTGCCGGCGAGGGCACGCTTCATCGGCTTGACCTTGCGGGCGCGGCAGCACGCGTCGGGATCGTTGTGCCAGAGGTCGTCCGGCTCACGCTCGGGTCGGATCACGTTGAGGTTGAGGTCGTACCGGGCCTTCACCTGCTCGACGTACCAGAGCGTCTCGGCGAAGTGGTACTGCGTATCGAGGAACGCGACCTCCACCTCGGGGACGGTCTTGTAGACGATGTCGATCATCACGCAGTCCTGGAACGACGCCGCGAGCACGAGGTCCGTGCCGTAGCGGTCATAGGCCCAGGCCACCAACGCCGACGCGGGTCGGTGTTCGAAGCGGCGATCGATCTCCGCGAGTTCGTCGAGGTCGGGGATCGCCGGTGCGGCACCGATCGAGACCGGCGTCGCGGTCGTCGGGCTCACGTTGCGCACTCGCTCTCGCCGACCGCCGAAACGTACGGGCCAGTCTCGTCGAAGTCGACGTAGAAGTCGGGGTTTTCCTCGGGGGTGGGGAAGACGTCGAGGTCCTTCAGCGTGGTGCCGACCGTCGCCGCGCCCCCGGAGCGGTCGAGCCAATCTCGGAACGACTCGCCGGCGCTGCGTTCACCGGCGAACCGGCCGACGACCCGCACGACTGCCTCCGACGCCGTCTTCGCCGGGAGCTTGGTGGCCTTCTCGCCGAACTGGACCTCCATCTGACCGACCCGTCCGCCGAGCAACATTTGATAGCCCGGCGCGGCACGCCCGTGGGCGCGTCGTTCGAAGCCCATGAAGCCGATGTCCGAGATGTGGTGCTGGCCGCACGAGTTCGTGCAGCCCGAGATGTTGACGCGCACGCCGCCGACTTCGGCCAACCCGGCCTCGTCGAGCGCACGATCGATGTCGTTGGCGAGACCGCGGGACTGGGTGACCGCGAGGTTGCAGGTGTCCGCACCGGGGCACGACACGACATCACGGGCCAACTCGGCGCCGGCGCGGTGCATGTCTGCCGCGACGAGCCGCTCGTGCAACGGTGCGAGTTGGTCCTCAGTCAGGCCGCGCAGGACGAAGTTCTGTCGGTTGGTGATGCGAATCTCCACGCCGAAGTCACGCTGAATGTCAGCGAGCTGGTGGAACTGCGCACTCGTGATGTCGCCGAGCTTGCAGTGCGCGTAGGCACTCACGGTTCCGTTGGCGCGACCCCGAACCACGTTCGCCAGTTCCCACTTGCGGTACGGGTCCAAGCCGGAGAACTCGATCGGGACGCCGCCGTCGGCGACGATCTCGGTGCCTATGCCCGCGGGTGCGTCGCCTGAGAGCAGCACGGCCTCGGGCAGGCCGCCGGGATAGGTGGCCGATGCTCGGAGGAACTTGCGCTCCTTGACGATCCGCTCGCGCAGCTCGTCGATGCCCATCGTGTCGACGAGCCACTTCATGCGGGCGCGCAGCTTGTTGTCACGGTTGCCGAAGTGGTCGAAGGTCCGCAGCGTCGCCTCGATCGTGGCGAGCAGGTCTTCACGGCTGGTGAACTCTTCGAGCGCCTGCGCCGGGTGGGGGTTCGCGCCCAAGCCGCCGGCGAGGAAGACGCGGAAGCCGGCTTCGAGGGTTCCGTCCCCTCTCGGTCGCGAGACCGCGACGACGCCGACGTCGTTGAACATCGCCTGGCCGCAATCGGTGGCGCACCCGCTGAAGTTGATCTTGAACTTGCGGGGCAGCCGCTGGGACAATGGGTTGCGGAGGAACCACTGATACGCGGCCTCCGCCCACGGGGAGATGTCGAGCACCTCGTACGGGCACGCGCCGGCGAGGTGACAGCCCGCGACGTTGCGGACGGTGTCCCCGCATGCTTCGCGGCTCGTGAGGCCGACCGAGGCAAGCAACCGGATGACCTCGGGCGTGTCCCGCAACTGCACGAAGTGGAACTGCACGTTCTGGCGAGTCGTGAGGTGACCCCAGGCCCGCGAGTACAGGTCCGAAATCGAGGCCAACATCTCGAGCTGCTCGGGCTCGACCCGGCCGTAGGGGATCTTCACCCGCACCATCTGGTTGGTGCCGCCCTGGCGTTGCCCGTAGATGCCCTGGTTCAGGCGGCTGACTCGGAACACGTCCTCGTCGAGCGTGCCAGCGAGGTACTCGTCGATCGCGGTGCTGAAGCGTGCGATCTCCGCATCGATCTCGGGATCGAGGGGGCGGGCTCGCAGCTCGTCGAGGTTGATGGCCATAGGTGTCCTTCGGGGAGGGGCACCGGCAGCACAGAGACGCCGGTCCCGGGTCGGGGGAGAAGCGGCGATGAGGTCGCGTCAGATCAGACGCGACCGTCGCCCGCGCGCATACACAGCTCGTCGCACACCTCATGCGGTGTGCGACCTTGAGCAATGCTGGCGGCGCCGCGGGCTCGGATCACGGATTCCATCGTACCGGTCGAGCATCCGAAATACCAGTGGATTGGTCGGAATATTTTCCGACTGTGACGCTCGGCTTTCAAAACCGGCCTATTTCAGGGGGGTTGCGCTCCTCCGAACGGCGCCGACGGCCGCACGTCGAGCGGGGCCGAACGCGCACGGTGGCGCGGTGAACCGCCGCTCCGTAGCATCCCGCCGTTGGTCGGGATGGGGGACGTCATGGGGAAAGTTCGCAACGTTTTGGTGGGCACGGGGGTTGTGGTGCTCGGCATGGGATGGGCTGGTCCGGCGGTAGCCGGGCCAGCCGCCCGGGCTGATCACCGCGGCCCGAAGGTCCTACTGGTGGGCAATTACCGCGGCCGTGCCGGCACGTACTCGAGCATCCAGTCGGCCGTCGACGCCGCCGCTCCGGGGGACTGGGTCCTCGTCGGCCCGGGCGACTACCACGAGCGCGCCGACTACCGCCACGACGGCGGCGCTGGGCAGGCCAGTGGCGCGGTGCTCGTCGCGACGCCGGGGATTCACATTCGGGGCATGGATCGCAACGCGGTGGTGGTCGACGGTACGAAGCCGGGTGCATCGGCCTGTTCCGCCGCGCCCGGGGATCAGGATCTCGGTCCGCGCGACCCGACGGATGCCCACGTCGGTCGCAACGGAGTGTTCGTCTCGAAGGTCGACGGCGTGTCGGTGGAGAACCTCACTGCGTGCAACTTCTTGAACGGCCACGGTGGCGGCAACGCGATCTGGTTCAACGGCGGTGACGGCAGCGGTACGCAGGGCATGGGCAGCTTCCTCGGTGACTACCTCACTGCCACCACGAGCTACTTCGAGTCCGGGCATCCGCAAGCGGAGTACGGCATCTTCGTGTCGAACGTCTCGGGTCCCGGCGTGGTCGACCACAGCTACGCCAGCAATATGGCCGACAGCTCCTATTACATCGGTGCGTGCCCGGACTGTCAGACCTGGTTGATCAACGCGCACGCGCAAGGCTCCGCGCTCGGCTACTCGGGCACCAACTCCGGTGGGCGGCTCGTCATCGCGGCGTCTGAGTTCGACCACAACAAGACCGGCATCTCCACCAACAGTCAGAACAACGACGACGCACCGTCGCCCCAGGACGGTTCGTGTCCCGCAGGTGCGCCGACGACGAGCGCGATCCACTCCTGCACGTTCTTCCTCGGCAATCACATCCACGACAACAACAATCCCAACGTCCCGAGCTCAGGCAGCGCCGACCTCGGGCCGGTGGGGACCGGAATGGTGGTGTCGGGCGGCCGTCACGACACGATCGCGTTCAACCGCATCGAGCACAACGGCGCGTGGGGTGTGTTGCTCGTTCCGTTCCCCGACAGCAGCACCAACCCGCCGGCAGTCGCGAACTGCGCAGGTGGGGTCGACCACCCGGGCGACATCCTCGGCGCGCTTGGCGTCACCTGTTTCTTCGATGATTTCGCGAACGAGGTTGCGAACAACACGTTCGCCGGCAACGGCTTCTATGGCAACGAAACTAACGGCGATCTCGGCGACCTGAGCGGCCAGCACGAGGTTGGCAACTGCTTCCACGGCAACACGAATCCGGCCGGCGTCACAACGAGTCCGGCGAACCTACAGACGACCCACGGCGTGTGCGGTGTGCCGAACGCCGGCGCCGACTTGTTCAGTCCCTTGTCCGCACAAGTCATCTGTGACACCGAGGCGTTCGGCCCGTGCCCGTCGACCCCCACGCAGAATTACCCCCGCAAGACCCAGGTGGCGTTGGTCCCGCTGCGGCGCCAGCCGACAATGCCGAACCCGTGCAAGGGAGTGCCGCGCAACCGGTGGTGTCGTGGCCGTGATCACCGCGACGATGCCGGCTGAGTCACGCTCACACGAGGGGAACGCTGAATGGGACGGATCGACGACCGCTTGACTGCACTCGGGGTCACCCTGCCCCCGGTGTTCCCGCCCGTCGGCAGCTACACCGGGTGTGCCCAGAGCGGGAACCTGCTCTACGTGGGTGGCCACGGCCCGGTGAACGGCGCCGAGATCGTGACGGGCAAGGTCGGTGACACCGTCAGCATCGAGGAAGCACAACGGGCGGCGCGCCTCACCGCGCTCTCGATACTCGCAACGATGCGCGCGGAGCTCGGTGACCTGGACCGCGTCGTACGAATCGTCAAGGTCTTCGGCATGGTGAATGCCGCACCCGGCTTCAACCAGATGCCGGGCGTGATCGACGGATGCTCCGATGTGCTCGTCGAGATCTTCGGCGAGTCAGGCCGGCACACCCGAACGGCTGTCGGTCTGGCCGAGCTGCCGTTCGACATCGCGGTGGAGATCGAACTGATCGCGGAAGTGGCCTGACCCGTGGTGGGAGTGGCGAGTCCGAAGGAGATTCCCGAGCCGTCGCCGCCCGAAATGGTCGACGAGCCGGAGTCCCTCGATGCGCTCGAGCGGGGCGAGGACTACTTGGAAGTTCGCGTCGACGCCGTGGACCTCGCGGGCGTCGACGCGTCGCACGCGCATCTCACGCGGAGCGAGTTCATCGGGACCACGCTCACGGCCGCAACGCTGCGGGCCGTCACGCTCGTCGATGTGCGCTTCAGGGACTGCGAACTCTCGGGCGCGGATCTGCACGATGCGTCGCTGCACCGAGTGGAGTTCCGGAACTGCCGGATGGTGGGGATCAACCTCTCCGAGGCGGAACTTCGTCATGTGCGGTTCGTCGACTGCAAGCTCGACGACGCCAACCTGCGTCTCGCTCGGCTCGATCACGTCCGGACCGACGGGTGCTCGATGGTCGAGGCCGACGCCTACGAAGCGAGCCTCACCGCGGTCCGGTTCGTCGCCACCGACCTTTCTCGCGCGGACCTGTCGAAGGTGGTAGTGACCGGGCTGGACCTCCGGGGATCCACGATCGAAGCCCTGCGCGGTGCGGCGAATCTTCATCACATCCGCATCGGCGCCGACCAAGTCATACCGTTCGCGGTCAGCGTCTTCACCGAGACCGGCGTTCACATCGACTGATCCCGCCGGGGCCCCTCGCCGCACTCTGGGGGAGTCGGCCTGAGAGGGCGAGCGGATAGGCGCCTTCGCGCTCACACGGTTTCGGCTCGCCCGTGGCCCGAGCGGCCCGTGAACGAAGTGAACATGAGCGGGGAACCGGTTCAGTAACCTCCGCGGCCATGCGCATGTCCTCCCTCTTCCTTCGCACGTTGCGTGACGACCCGGCCGACGCTGAGGTCGCGAGTCATCAACTCATGGTGCGGGCCGGACTGATCCGGCGGGTGTCGTCCGGCATCTACTCGTGGCTGCCGATGGGGAATCGGGTTCTTCGGAACGTGGCGCAGATCGTGCGCGACGAGATGGACGAGGCCGGTGCACAAGAGGTGAGCCTGCCGATTGCCCAACCGCTGGATCTCTGGAAGCAGTCCGGCCGTGATGAGATGTACGGGTCGATGATGTTCCGGGTGCAGGACCGCAAGGAGAACTGGTACGCGCTGGCGCCCACGGCCGAGGAGGTCGTCACCACGTTGGTCGCGGGGGAGTACTCGAGCTACCGGGACCTGCCCGTGAACCTGTACCAGATCAACTGGAAGTACCGCGACGAGCTTCGCCCGCGCTTCGGCTTGCTGCGGGCGCGCGAGTTCCTGATGAAGGACGCGTACTCCTTCGACGCCGATCTCGAGGGTTTGCAGCGCAGCTACGACGCGATGTTCGCGGCCTACCAACGGGTGTTCACTCGATGCGGCCTGACCTTCCGATCCGTGAAGGCGCAGTCCGGTGAGATCGGTGGCGATACGAGCCAGGAGTTCATGGCCGTCGCCGCGATCGGTGAGGACGCGTTCGTCTGGTGTGAGCAGTGCGACTACGCGGCCAACACCGAGGCCGCGACGCGCAGACCCACTCCCGAGGTCTCGATCGTCGACCCGGGTCCTCGCGAGTCGGTGCACACGCCCGACATGCCCGGCATCGACGTCGTGGCCGAACACCTCGGCACCACTGCGGACCTCCTCATGAAGTCCATTGCGTTCGACGTCGACGGCGACTTGGTACTCGCCCTCGTTCCCGGCGACCGGGAGGTCAACGAGTTCGCCGTCGCCAACGCGTACGCGCCGGCCAAGGTGCGGCTGTACACCGACGCCGATTTCGCGGCGCACCCCGAGATCCCAAAGGGCTACATCGGTCCGGATTTCGATGGCGCGACCCGCACGATTGCCGACAGTTCGTTGCGCGCACCTCATGGCTGGGTCACGGGCGCGAATCGCGTCGACCATCACGACCGCAACGTGATGCTCGGACGGGAATTCACGCCGACGGCCTGGGCCGAGATCGTCGTCGTGGAGCCCGGGGACCGATGCCCGAGTTGTGGGGGTCCGTTGCGCATCGATCGCGGGATCGAGGTCGGTCACGTCTTCCAACTCGGTGATAAGTATTCGAAAGCGCTCGGTGCGACCTACGTCGACGACAGTGGCAGCGAGCATCCGATGGTCATGGGCTGTTACGGCATCGGTGTGAGTCGGATCCTCTCGGCCATCGTGGAGGAACATCACGACGACCATGGCATCGCGTGGCCTGCATCGATCGCGCCGTATCAGGTACATCTGGTGATGCTGCCGGGCCGCGGTGACGGTGCGGTGGCAGTCCTCGCTACGGCGGAAGAGTTGTACGCGGGCCTCCGAGACCGTGGTGTGGAAGTGCTCTTCGACGATCGCGACGCGAGCCCGGGCGTGAAGTTCGCCGACGCGGATCTGCTCGGCATGCCGATCCAGATCACCCTCGGCGGCAAGGGTTTGGCGCGCGGCATCGTCGAACGCAAAGTGCGCGCCACCGGCGAGCGCGACGAAATCGATCTCGCCAATGCCGTCGAGATACTCGCGGCTCAGGCGGCCGCGCAGTCGTGACGCTTCCCGTCTCTTCGCCGGTGTCGCCGATGTTGGCGAAGCTCGCTCGTGAACTCCCGATCGGTGAGCAGTGGAGCTACGAGCCGAAGTGGGACGGCTTCCGGTGCGTCGTCTTCCGTGACGGTGACACCGTTGAGCTCGGATCCCGGAACGAGAAGCCGCTGACGCGGTATTTCCCCGAGCTGGTCGAGCCGCTGAAGGCCGCGTTGCCGGATCCGGCGGTGGTCGACGGGGAGATCGTGATCATGACCGACACCGGGCTCGAGTTCGAGGTGCTCTCCCAGCGCATCCATCCCGCGGCGAGCCGGATCGAGAAGCTGGCCGTCGAGACGCCGGCGGCGTTCGTTGCCTTCGATCTGTTGGCAGATTCCGCCGACCGACGTGCGGAACCCTTCGAGGTGCGACGCGGACTCCTCGAACAGCTCGTTTCCCCGAACCTGTCGGTTCGGGTCGCGCCGCGCACGCGCGACGCCGACGTCGCCGCGGGTTGGTTCGACGAGTTCGAAGGGGCCGGGCTCGACGGCCTGGTCGTCAAGGACGTGGACGGCACCTATCGGCCCGGTGAGCGCGGCTGGCTGAAGGTCAAGCACCTCCGCACCGCGGACGTCGTCGTCGGCGGGTTTCGGGTGCACAAAGACGGTGCCGGTGTGGGCTCGCTCCTGCTCGGTCTCTTCGACGCCGACGGCACGTTGCACCACATCGGAGTGGCATCGAGCTTCGATGCGAAGACTCGCGCGAGCCTCGCCGAGCAGCTGGAGCCGTACCGAACCGGTGCGCTCGAAGGTCACCCATGGGGCGACTGGGCGAGCGCGGCTGGCGCCGAGTCCGAAGGGCAACGCCGACCCGGCGCGGTCAGTCGGTGGAATGCCAAGAAGGACCTCTCCTGGGAGCCGATCCGGGTCGAGCTGGTGGCCGAGGTCGCGTACGAGCACATGCAGGGGGACCGGTTCCGTCACACCGCTCGCTTCCAACGGTGGCGGCCGGATCGCGAACCGCATTCCTGCACCTACGAACAGCTCGAGGTGCCGGTGCCGGTCACGCTCCGAACCGTGTTCGACGCCGGCCGATCTGGTGCGGGCTGATGTGGTGCGGGCTCAGTCCGCAGGCAGGCCGCGGTAGATCGCCCGCAGGACCGGAGTGCGGCGCGTGACGTAACGGTTCACGTCGTCCGACGGTTCACACAGTTCGGCCAAGGCTCGCCACGGTAGGTACGGATAGCGGTGATGTTCCTCGTGGTACAGCAGCCGCGGTGACGTCCAGACGATGCGGTCGACGAGTCCGCAGTCCGTGGTGCGCGACACGTGGCTGCCCTCGACCGTGGCCACGCCGTCGGGGTCGAGGCGCGCGTGTTGGACGTAGGTGCGCAGGCGGTTCAGCAACGGGTACAGCGTGACCAACGATCCGTAGTACAGCGCGATGACGTCGAGGCGTCCGAGCCACACCATGCCGGCGAGCAACGCGACGAGGCACCCGGCGAACACGATGCGGAGCCCGAGCCCACCGCCGCCTTCGGACTGTTCGGCGCGGAAGCGGCGGTACTGCACGACCATCGTCCCGCCGACGAGGTCGCGGAGGATCGCCCGTCGGAACTCGCGCCGGGTGGGAACGTCGAGGAACACCGTCTCCGGATCGTCGGGTCCGAAGAAGCCGTCGGCGCGGTGGTGGGCGGTGTGTGAGGCGCGGTAGACGCCGACCGGCAAGGCGAACCAGATCCCGGAGAGGAGGTTGCCGAGGATGTCGTTCCAACGCCGCGAACCCATGAGGCTGTAGTGGGCGGCTTCGTGAATCCATTCCGACATCGCGCGCTGGTGGATCACGCATGCCGCCAACGACAGGGGCACGTAGGCCCACCACGGCAACCACGCGAACCCGAGCCAGAACCAAGCGATCAGCAATCCGTCCGTCGCAGCGAGGTGCACGACGTTCAGCAACGAATCACGAGGGCGGAGGTGGGTGCGACGCAGTTCTGCGAGATTCGTGCGCGTCCCGCCGGTGCCCACGCCCTCTCCATCATTGGCCATCGGCGCGGTCACCCCCGAGACTTCCGGCCGACGGCCGACATGAAGGCGGTGCCGCCGAACGCCGCATCCAACAGGTTCATGGGAAGAAACGCGAGCAGCAGCAGGGGGTAGTACCGGGAGCGGGGTGCTCGGGAGTGGTCGATCCCGTGACGGCGGAGCTCGGACTGCACCGAGAGCGCCCACCCACAACTGTTCGGCTCCCAGCGGACGGCTTCGGTCTCGAGCCCGGAGGACTCGATCAGTCGGCGAACGGTCTGGCGGTCGAAGAGATAGAGGTGACGGGGGTAGTGGATGAGGCCCCATCGCTGTTTCCAGATCTTGGCGTCGAGCGATCCGACGTTCGGGGTCTCGAGGTACACCACCCCACCGGGTGCGAGCAGCGATGTGATCCGGGCGATTGTGGCGACCGGATCGAGGACGTGTTCGATCACGTGACTCATGAAGATCAGGTCGTACTGCTGGTCAGTCTCGAATTCCTCGAGGGTCCCGCAGAAGACGTCAAGGCCGCGCGCCTGCGCAGCAGCGGCCGCCTCGTCGCTGAGTTCGATGCCGTGGACGACCGGGAACTGATCGGCGAGTTCGGCGAGTACATCGCCGTTGGCGCATCCGATCTCGAGAAATCGACCGCCGGGCGGGAGGTGCTTCCGGCACCGTCCGGCTTGGCGACGCTGGTAGCGACCCAACAAGAAGCGGGCGAGGGGGTTCCCCTCAGTGGCGAAGCTGTGGTAGTCGGGCGGGTACAGGAGTGGCAGTTCCGCACGGGTTGGCGTCGGGTCCATGGCGACGAGTCGACAGTTCGAACACCGCACCAGGTTCGCCGGATTGGTCATGAAGTACTCGAAATCACGGCAGTCGTCGTAGAGCAATTCGGTACGTTCACCACAGAGCACACAGGAGCCGGCCACGACGCCGAGACGATACTCCGCCCTGTTCGTACAGCCGAGCCCGGAGAATGGTCGTCTGGTAGTGTCGCCGGGCTCCACTGACGCAAAGGTCGGTGGAGTGGTTCTTCGGAGCCAGGCCAACGTGGGCCCAGTGCCCACGTCTCTTATTGACTGGACCCGGTTTTGCACCGGATGGAAGGGAGGTGGACACATGACCGACCGCGCACAGGCACTCCGTGCCGAGCTCGAGCCGATCGTGGCCAGCCTCGACCTTGCCATCTACGACGTGACCCTGAGCGGCGGCGACCGCCCAACCTTGGCCGTGTTGCTCAGCCGGCCCGGTGGCGTGGACCTCGACGCGCTCGAGACGGCAACCCGCACGATTTCGGCGACGTTGGACGCCTTGGATCCGGTGCGCAGCCGATACCTCCTCGAGGTGTCGAGTCCGGGGCTCGAACGCCCGCTGCGGACGCCCGAACATTTCGCCGGAGCGATGAATGAGGACATCACCCTGAAGACGCGGAACGAGGCCGGCCATGTGGAGCGACTCCGCGGCACCCTCGTGGCCAGCGACGACACATCGATCACCATCCGAACCGACAATGCCGACACCACGGTCGACCTGGCTGACGTCGAGCAGGCGCGCACCGTCTTCGTCTGGGGTCCTGCGCCCAAACCCGGTACTGGGTCTCGCCCCGGCCGGAAGAAAGAGGTCGCAGCGAAATGAATTCAGACATGATGGAAGCGCTTGACACGATCGAGCGCGAAAAGGGGATCTCGGTCGAGATCATGCTTGAGGCGTTGGCCAACGCCCTGGTCACCGCCTACAAGCGGATGCCCGATGCGGCGGACGAAGCGCTTGTCGAGATCGACATCGAGACTGGCGAGATCCACGTGATTGCCCAGGAACTCGACGAAGACGGTCACGTCGTCAAGGAATGGGATGACACGCCGAAGGACTTCGGCCGCATCGCCGCGCAGACCGCCAAGCAGGTGATCCTGCAGCGGATCCGTGAAGCCGAACGCGAGATGAAGTACGACGAGTACGCCGGACGCGAGGGTGACATCGTCACCGGGATCATCCAGCAGACCGATCAGCGGTACACGCTGCTCGATCTCGGCAAGGTCGAGGCGCTGCTCCCGCAGGCCGAGCAGGTGCAGAACGAGCGGTACGACCACGGCAGCCGGTTGAAGGCGTACATCGTCGAGGTCCGCAAGACCGCCAAGGGCCCGCAGATCGTGGTGTCCCGCACGCACCCCGGGCTGGTCAAGCGGCTCTTCGAACTCGAAGTCCCCGAGCTGCTCGACGGAGTCGTCGAGTTGCGCGCCGTCGCACGCGAGCCGGGCCACCGCACGAAGATCGCAGTCGCGTCCAACGACCCGAACGTGGACCCGGTCGGCGCCTGCGTGGGCGCACGCGGTGCTCGCGTTCGCATGGTGGTCACCGAACTGCGCGGTGAAAAGGTCGACATTGTTCCGTATACCGATTCACCGCAGGACTTCGTGATGAAGGCCCTCGCCCCGGCACGCGTGCGCGAAGTGCGGATTCACGAGGACACGGGAACTGCCGAGGTCATCGTCCCGGACTTCCAGCTCTCGCTGGCGATCGGCAAAGAGGGTCAGAACGCACGCCTCGCCGCGCGGCTCACCGGCTGGCGCGTCGACATCAAGAGCGAGACCCAGTTGGCGGAAGAAGAATCTGGCGGCGGCGTCGAATATGCCGAAGGCGAGTGGGTCGAGAGCGAGACCGGCGACCTCGTCTGGCAGCCGGCCGAGGGCGGCGAAACCATCTCCGCCGCTGCGGCGGGTTACGCCTCACCCGACGGTTTGACCCCCGTCGGTGATGCGGCAGAGGCGGTCGCGCCCGAGGTATCGGCAACCGAGGTACCAGTCGCCGCAGGGCCGGTCGCAGTCGCGGCCGATGCTGGGAACGATGGCGCCCAGAGTGGCGACACGGCCAAGGAGGAAACCAGCGAGTAGAGCTCAGCCGGTCCGCACGTGTGTGGGGTGCCGCCGCCCGGCCTCGCCGGAGGAGTTGATCCGGCTGGCGCTGGGAACTGGCGCGTCAGTGCAGATCGGACGCAATGTTCCCGGTCGAGGGGCGTGGCTGTGTGTGGGTCGCGTCGAGTGCTTCGACCTCGCAGTGCAACGGCGGTCGATTGCCCGAGCACTTCGGATCGAGCTCTCGGAACAGGAAATTTCACAACTCCGTGCGAGACTGCACGGAGCAGCCCCTGAGGGGTGCGACCGGACGGCAGAGCGCCGCTCGGTGGAGTTGAAGGACAGCGTTGGCCACTAAGAAGATCAGGGTGTACGAGCTCGCTCGCGAGCTGGGCGTCGAGAATCAGGTCGTGCTCGACCTCTCCGACGAGCTCAAGATGGGTGTGAAGAGCCACTCATCGAGCATCGACGACCCGTCGGCGGATCGAATCCGTCGGTTGGCAGACAGTCGCGAGCTGCGTGGCGAGCCGATCGTCGACGAACCGAAGCCGAAGGCCGAACCCAAGACCAAGGCCAAGGTCGCGCCGAAGGACGAACCGAAGATCGAAGCACCAGCGGCTCCGTCGGCTCCGCCGGCCGAAGTGCCCGAACCGTTGGCGTCGCCCTTCGCCGAACCTGCGGTCAAGCAAGGGCCGGCCGCGGCTGCACCCGAACCGGCGGCCGCGCCGGCTCCGCCGCGCCGCAACGTTGTGCGCTCCACCGGCGGGATCGCGCCGCCGCCGGCCCACCCGGCGCCGCCGGCCGAGGTCAAGCCAGTCGCACCAGCAGCGGTTGCGCCGGCAGTGTCGAGCCCCGATGCTCCTTCCGTCCCTGCGGCGGGAACGACTCCGGGCCCGGCAGCATCACCGACGTTGGGTGACAAGCCGGCCCCGCCCGCGCCGCCGCTCGTGAGTTCGACGGGGAAGCCGATCCCCCCGCCGCCCGGACAGCGTGTCATCCCGCCACCTCCGGGTCAGCGGACCCAACCCGGGCGCGGCGCGCCCGGCGGCGGTCCGCCGCGTACCGGCGGCGCTCCGGGCGGGTTCAACCGCAACGCACCCGGTGGCGCTGGCCCCGGTGGATTCAATCGCAGTGGTCCCGGTGCCGGTGGGCCCGGTGGCGGCGCACCCGGTGGTCGTCCTGGTGGCGGACCCGGTGGCGGTCCCGGAGGGTTCAACCGCGGTCGCGGACCGGGTGGTCCTGGACAACGGCCTCGGCGCAAGAAGCGGCGTCGTCGTGGCCTTGAGGATCTCGGGCCGGCGAATCTCCCGCAGCTCACACCCGCGGATGCACCCGTCCCCGATGGCGAGATCCTCGTCTCGCGCGGCATCACGATCCAAGAACTCGCTCCCAAGCTGAATCGCACCAGCGCGGACCTCGTGCGCATCCTGTTCGACGCGGGCGAGATGGTCACGAGCACCCAGTCCATGGCCGACGAGATGATCGAACTCATCGCGCAGGAACTCGGTGCCGAAGTCCTACTTGTCGAGCCCGGCCAGGAAGCCGAACTCGAGCTCCAGGCCATGCTCGGTGACGATGACGACGACGATGAAGAGAACCTGCCGCCACGCGCGCCAGTCATCACCGTCATGGGTCACGTCGACCACGGCAAGACCACGCTCCTCGACACCATCCGATCGACCAACGTCGTGAAAGGTGAAGCCGGCGGGATCACCCAGCACATCGGTGCGTACCAGGCCGTGAAGAGCAACCGGCTGATCACCTTCATCGACACCCCGGGTCACGAGGCCTTCACCGCAATGCGCAAGCGCGGCGCGGACGCCACGGATGTCGCGGTGCTCGTCGTCGCCGCGGATGATGGCGTGATGCCCCAGACCATCGAGGCGATCAACCACGCCCGCAACGCCGATGTACCGATCGTCGTCGCCATCACCAAGATCGACCGCGACAACGCGGACGTGAACCGGGTGAAGCAGCAACTGGTGGAACAGGCGCTGATCCCTGAAGAGTGGGGCGGCGACACGGTCGTCAACGAAGTTGCCGCCACCGCCGGGCTCGGTGTCGACGAACTGCTCGAATCGATCCTGCTCGTCTCCGACCTGTACGACCCACCGCTCGGCGCGAACCCCGAGGTCCCGGCCCGCGCCTTCGTGCTCGAGTCGAACCTTGACCAGGGTCGCGGACCGGTTGCGACGGTACTCGTCGAGCGCGGGACGTTGCGCGTCGGCGACCCCGTGGTCGCAGGTGGCGGCTGGGGCAGGGTCCGTGCGATGTTCGACCATGCCGGAGCCAAGGTGAAAGAGGCGGGTCCGTCGATGCCGGTCGAGGTCCTGGGCCTCGACGCGGTCCCGCTCGCGGGAGACGAGCTGCGAGTCGCGCCGAGTGAAAAAGTAGCGCGCATGGTGGCTGAGGCACGGTCACGCCGACGTCGCGTGGCGGACCAGTCGCACCCGATGATCCTCTCTGGCGGTGCCCGCCTGGAAGACATCTTCGCGATGGTGGAGCGCGGCGAGGTCGCCACGCTCAACCTGGTGCTGAAAGCCGACGTCAACGGTTCACTCGAAGCGCTGACCGATGCGTTGCGCAAGCTCGACAAGGACCACGAAGAAGTGCGCCTGTCGTTCGTGCACCGCGCCGTCGGTGGAATTACCGAGAGCGACATCAACTTGGCCGCGGTTGCGAACGCGACCGTCGTCGGTTTCAACGTGCGTCCGGACCGCAAGGCACGCGAACTCGCCGCACAGGAAAAAGTGGAGATGCGCCTCTACGAGGTCATCTACCAGGTGCTCGACGACGTCAACGCCGCACTCATCGGCATGCTCAAGCCCGAGTTCGAAGAAGTGGTCACGGGCGAGGCCGAGATCCGCGAGGTCTTCGGTGTTCCGAAGATCGGCAAGATTGCCGGGTGTTACGTGCGCACGGGAGTCATCACCCGCGGCTCGAAGGTGCGTTTCCTGCGTGAGGGAACCATCATCTGGAAGGGCTCGATCGCATCCTTGCGCCGGTTCAAGGACGACGTGCGGGAAGTGCGGGACGGCTTTGAGTGCGGCATCGGTCTGGAGAACTTCCAGGACGTGAAGTCGGGCGACATCATCGAGACCTACGAGGACCGCGAGATCGCCCGCGTTACCCCGTAGCCGAACCGGGAGCTACCGCGATGCCCAGCGATTTCATGTTCAAAGCCATCAGCGGGTTGCACCGGGCGCTGTTCAAGGCGAGCGGTGGGAAGCTGCTGAACAAAGGCGCCGGGATGCCGGTACTCGTGCTGACGACCACCGGCCGCAAGAGCGGTCAGCCGCGTTCGACGATGCTGACCTCGCCGTTGCAGTTCGACGGCAAAGTCGTCGTCGTCGCGTCGCGCGGAGGAGACGACCGAAACCCGGACTGGTTCCTCAACCTTCAAGCTGACCCCAAGGTCGAGGTCGAGATGGACGGATCGAAACGGGCGATGACGGCGCACGTTGCCGATGTCACCGAGAAGGCGGACCTCTGGCCGAAGATCATCGGCCCCCACGCCAACTACGCCGGGTATCAGAAGAAAACCGATCGCGACATCCCCGTGGTCGTCCTGGCACCCTGATCCGGTTCGTTCGACCCACCAGTGAAACCGGGGCGGTTCCCCCGCGCGGCGCGAAGATGAGTGGTGTGCATGCAGCTGCGGTGTGTTTCGATCTCCACGTGCCGGAAAGTCGGTCGCTGAAAGTCAAGCGTGCCGCCATCCGTCCGGTGGTGGACGGCCTGCGCCATCGGTTCCACGTGTCGGTCGCGGAGGTCGACCATCAGGACCAGTGGCAGCGAGCTGCGATCGGTGTTGCAGTCGTCGCGTCGAGTGATGGCCAGCTTCGCGAGATCCTCGACTCGGTCGAACGTTTCGTGGACACCGCGGCCAACCTCGAGCTCCTCGAGGTCCGCACCGACTGGTTGGACGAAGCATGAGGGGAGTGTGGCGGGCACGCGGTTGCAGCCGGTCCGCCAACGGAGCGGGGCCCGAGCGGCCCGCCCCGCAGGGCCAGGAGCGGAAATGATGAGCGCTCGGAGACGTCATGAGTGGACGAGAGCGGGAAACCCGTGAGTCGGCCGCGGCAGCCGCCGAAGCAATACCCGAGGGTCGCGCGCCTGAACGAGGTGGTCATGGAGTGTCTCGCCGTCGAACTCGAGCGGCTCTCGGATCCGCGCCTCGGTTTCGTCACGATCACAGGTGTGGAGATCGCCGCGGACCTGCGGACCGCCGAGGTCTTCTATTCGGTCTTCCGACGCGGTGATTCTCCGGACGAGTCTGCGGCCGGACTCGCATCTGCCAGTCCCCACCTTCGGACCCACATCGGCCGCCAGATTCGTATGAAGTACTCGCCCGAGTTGCGGTTCATCGAGGACGAGTCGATCGCCAGTGGCGAGCGCATCGAGGAAATCTTGCGCACCCTTCAAGCGGATGGGATTCGCGCCGATGACACGGGCGGGCTCCTCGATCGAGACGAGGACACACCGTGAGCATCGACGATGACATCGAGACCGCGCTCGATCGCGCCGCGAAGACCATCGACTCGGCGGACCGACTCACGTTGATGTGTCACGTCACGCCGGACGGTGATGCGCTCGGCTCGATGCTCGGGCTGCATCACGCGTTGCGCGCTGCGGGTCGGCAATCGGTCGCCACGTTCCCAGAACCGTTCGTGGTGGCGCCCCACTACCGTGACCTGCCCGGTCTCGATCTGATCACCCGCCCGGCGGACGTACCCCGGGACGTCGGTGTCGTGGTGACCTTCGACTGTGGCTCGCTCGGCCGTCTCGGCAACCTTCGCGAGCTGGCGCTGTCCGCCGACGAGCTGATCGTGATCGACCACCACGTGTCGAACGAACGGTACGGAAGCCTGAACGTCATCGATGCCCATGCAGCCGCGAGCGGCGTCGTGGTCCGGCGGCTCATCGAGCAGATGGGCTTGCCGCTCAACCGGGACGTGGCGTTGTGCCTCTACACGGCGCTGGTCTGTGACACCGGGCGGTTCCAGTACGAGAGCACCACGAGTGGGGTGTTCGACCTCGCTGCCGAGCTCCTCACCTTCGATTTGCCCGTCAGTCAACTGAGTCGGACACTGTTCGAAGAACATTCGTTCGCGTACCTGCAGCTGCTCGGCGAGGCGCTGGCGAACGCAACGCTGGTGACCGAGCAATCGTTCGTGTGGACGTCGGTCGACCGGGCACTTCTCGCGCGCCACGGCGTGACGATGGAAGAAGTCGAAGGTTTGATCGACATCATCCGTCGGACTTCGGAGGCTGACGTCGCGTGTGTGCTGAAGGAAGACGTCGACGGCACGGTCAAGGTCAGTCTGCGCTCCGTCGGCGCCACCGACGTGGAACAGCTCGCCACCGCGCACGGCGGGGGCGGCCACCGGTTCGCAGCCGGGTTCACGTCGAAAGACGACATCGAAACGACCGTGCGGCGCATCCGCGAGTCGCTCTCGTCACTCCCGCGATGATCGATGGGTTGCTCGTCGTCGACAAACCGGCGGGCTGGACGAGTCACGACGTCGTGGCCAAGTTGCGCGGCGCGACTCGGCAACGCCGGATCGGGCATGCCGGCACCTTGGACCCGGACGCGACGGGCGTGCTGTTGGTCGGTCTCGGCCGAGTGACGCGGCTCATGCGGTTTCTGCAGGAGACCACCAAGTCCTATCGCGGTGTCATCTCCTTCGGCGTCGCCACGAACACCCTCGACGCCGCCGGTGACGTCCTCGAACGGACGCCGATGCCCGTCGACCAGGCCGCCGTCGAGGCTGTGCTTGCGGCGTTCCGGGGCGACATCATGCAGGTGCCGCCGATGGTCTCTGCCCTCAAGGTGGACGGCAAGCGGCTCCACGAGTTGGCCCGCGAGGGCAAGGTTGTCGACCGCAAGCCGCGGCCCGTGCGCATCGATCGGTTCGACATCGAATCCTTCACCGCCGGCGCCTTTCCCGAGGCCACGGTCATCGTGGACTGCTCGAGCGGCACCTACATCCGCAGCCTGGCCGCCGATGTGGGTACCGCGCTCGAAGGCTGTGCACACCTTGCGTCCCTCCGGCGGCTTCGGGTCGGGGAGTTCACGATCGATGACGCAACACCCCTCGATACCCTCGTGACCGATCCGCTTCCGTACGTGCACACCCCCGCGGCCGCCATGCGCGCGCTCACGATGGTGAACGTCGACGACGCGCTGCGGGCCGAAATTGCGAACGGAAAGGTTTTCGAGTTCGAACGCGTGCGCGTCGAGGGTGACGGTCCGTTCGCCATGATCGACACCGCAGGAAATCTCGTCGCGGTGTACGAACGCAGCGGTGAGCGCTTGAAGCCGAGTGTTGTGCTTCCGGATCCGTCGCCAGATCCCGCACCGGTCGCGTCATCGGGTGTCGCGGAGGACCGGTCGTGAGTACCACGCGGGTGGTGCGGGTCGGCGAGGATACGGGGCCGATTTCGGATGGCAGCGTCGTCACTATCGGCGCCTATGACGGCGTGCATCTCGGCCATCGCAAGGTCTTGCGGCTGGTGCGCGAACTCGCGAACGCGCGGGGACTCGACGCGGTGTGTCTCACGTTCGACCGCCATCCCGCGACCGTCGTCCGTCCGGAGACCGCGCCGAAGCTGCTGACCAGCCTCGAGCACAAGCTGGAACTGTTGGTCGGTGCCGAGCTTCTCGATGTCGTCGCCGTCCTCGAGTTCGACGAAGGCCGGAGCAGGGAAACCGCCGAGGACTTCGTGCACGAGGTGTTGGTGCGGCTGCTCGGTGTCCGGCTGGTGGTTGTCGGCGCGGACTTCCACTTCGGGCATCACCGAGGTGGCAACGTCGCCCTGCTGCAACGCATGGGCGCCGACCTTGGGTTCGAGGTCATCGGACTCGGGCTGGTGGCGCCGGAAGCCGACGTGGTGCACGAGCCGTATTCGTCCACGCGCGTGCGCCACCGACTCGCCGCCGGGGATGTCGCCGGTGCCGCCGCGCTGCTCGGCCGACCGCATGAAGTGCGAGGCGTCGTCGTCCAGGGGGATCAGCGCGGCCGCGAACTCGGATTCCCGACAGCCAACCTCGCGCTCGACACCGAGGCCTGTCTCCCGGCCGACGGCATTTACGCCGGCCGTTTCCGCGGCGATGACGGCCAGTGGCGGCCGTGCGCGATTTCACTGGGACGCCGGCCGACCTTCTACGAACACCAGGAGTACTCGCTCCTCGAGGCGTACCTCTTGGACTTCGACGGCGACCTGTACGGCCAACCCGCATCGGTGCAGTTCGTCGAGCATCTGCGCGGCGAGCAGCGGTTCGATTCCGTCGACGAGCTGATCGCGCAGATGCACCGAGACTGCGAACGCGCCCGAGGCATTCTGCTGAACTGAGCGACGCCACTCTCGATCAGACGGCGTTGCGCTGACGTTCTTCACGCGGCCGGCAGTCCGGGTCGACGACGAGTCGGTGGACGAGATCCGACCCGGCCGCCCTCACACCAGTGGTCAAGCGCCTCAGCCGTGGACCGGAACGCAGCGAAGTCGCTCACGAAGTCGATGAGATCGACATCATCGTGGTCACCGGCGCCGATCCGTCGACCCAAGTGTTCGCGCCAGAGTCGGAGGCGAGCGTCACGGGCCAGTCGGCGGGCCGGTTTGATCGTGCCGACGGGGTCCACGGGAGATCGGCCGTCCAGCTCGCGATCGAGGATGGCGCAGGACAACTCCGAGTCGTGGGTCCACGAGCGCCGATTCAGGTTGTCCGACCCGACTTCCATCCAATGTCGTCGATGACACAGACCTTGGCGTGCACATAGATCGGTGTACCGGCTTCGTTCTCGAGGTCATAGACCTGGCCGGATTCCCGCGCTCGCGAAGAGTCAGCAACCAATCGGTCACCAACGTCGGCCGCATGGGACGAACGTACCCGTCCCTCGATCGGCTGCATGCCGATGAGCATCTCGATCACGATCGCGGAGTCCAAGGTCTCGTCCAGGCCCGCGGCCCGCGCCAGGTCCCAGGGGTGAATGACGATGTCTCCGAACATGATCATGCCGATCGCGTGCTCGACGGTCACGGTCCCGAGATGCTCGTGGGTGATTTCGCGCGGCGCGTTGGTCGGATCGTCGAGGAGGGCTTGCAGCGAGTCGGCGAGGTGGGTCCAGGCCGCGGCCGGGTCATCCGCGACCGAGGGTCCGGGCGGGAGCTCGACGCCGACCGATGTCATGAACGCCGGCATCCACTCCACCATGTGACCCACCACCTCGCGTGCGACCCACCCTTCGCAGGGCGCCGGGTTGTTCCAAGCGTCGGGGGTCACGTCGGGGGTCACGTCGTTGGCCCGGTCGGTAAATCTTCCGGCGACGCGCCGGAAGCGTTCCGCCGTGGTGTCGGTGATGTCGAGGAGATCGTCGAGCCGATTGAAGGTCTCTTGGATCCCGCCTTCCATCCCAGAATGCAGGTGACCGTCGCGGTTCTCGCGGCTGCGGTGGAGGACGACGGTCTGCGCAGTCGTAGCTCCGTCCGCGTGCGTCAGCGTCATCGTGGTGACTGACTCCGAATCCGGGAACCCCTCGAACACCTCGGTCGACACGATGCGAGCACGTGGCTCGATCTCGCGGTAGGTGCCGTGCCAGCCGAGTTCAGTCCCATCGTCCGCCAGTGACACGTACCGCCATGAACCTCCGACGCGCAGGTCGATGTCGCATGACACGAGCGGGCACCACTGCGGGCCCCACCACCGCAGGACCAATCGGGGAGTGGTCATGGCTTGCCAGACGAGATCGAGGGGAGCGTCGAACGATCGGGTGATGACGATCTCGCGCTCCGACGGGGTGGTGACGGTCGCGCTGCCGTGGCGGGTGATGATCAACGGTCGTCCTCCCGTTGGAGCTCGACGAGCAGGTCGTCGAGTTGGTCGTAGCGTTCGTTCCACTGCGCCTCGAAGGTGCGGACCCACTCGTGGATGGGTCGGAGCGCCGCCCCGTTGACGCAGTAGTGACGGTGGCGGCCCGCCCGGTCACAACGCACCAGGCCGACATCGCGGAGCACCTTGAGATGCTTCGAGACCTGCGGTTGGGTGATACCCAACGCGGCCACGATGTCCCCGACGGCCATCGCCTGCGTGCCGAGCGCATCGAGGATGTCTCGTCGATGCTCGTCGCCGGTGTCAGTGGCGGCCTGCGCCCCAGTAGAAGGGGCCCGGGGTAGGGGTTACCGCGATGTCCCAGCCCAGTGTTTGCAGGCGCCGCTCAAGTTCCGCCGGCTGATGCGCCATCTTGATCACCCGAAACGCGGTTCCGTCGTTCAGGCGTCGTTCGATAATCGGCGAACCGGAGCCTCCGATGAGTTCGGCATCGGTGCGGTAGTTGTCGTCGATGAAAAACACGCGCCCGTCGGTTTCCAGACCCTCGCCGACGCGCGACCAGAACGCGTCGAAGCGCTCCTCGGGAACGTGAGAGAGCCAGAAACCGAAGAAAATGGCGTCGTATCGCCGGTCCGGTTCCCACGAGAACAAGTCGGCCTCCATGAACCGCACGGCCGCCGACCCGACACGAACTCGCGCCCGAGCCAACATCTCCGGTGCGGCGTCCACGGCCATGACCGTGTTGGCGGACTGCACCAGGTGTCGGGTCCACAATCCCGGCCCGCACGCGAGTTCAAGCACATCGCCCGTCGGTCGGAACCCGTCGACGGCCGCCAGAAGTTCTCGTTGTCCGGGCTGGTCGATGGCATGGTCTTCGTACTCGTTCGCAATGGCGCGGTAATACGCGACTTGTTCGTTCAGAACGTGGGAACCGTTACTCATCGTGGTGCGACGCTACGCGCGCTGCGAGCGAGTTGTGTCACGGCGGTCCTCGGCCGTCGCAGTGGTCGGTCGGTAGGTGGGTTGAAGATCCAGGTGTGGTCGGGCGCTCGGGTGAGGGTCCAGCCGTGGTCGAGCATGTGGTGATGTCTTCGACGGACGAGGGCGAGGTTGTCGAGGTCGGTCGCGCCACCGTGGAGGTAGGCGATGACGTGGTGGGCGTCGGTCCAGCGGGGCGGGCGGGCACAGCCGGGGACCACACAGCCACCGTCGCGGTGGCGTAACGCGCGGTGTTGGGCCGGGGTTGCGAGGCGAATACCGCGGCCGACGTCGAGGATCTCGGAACCAGATTTCACGACTCGGCGTAGGACGGCGGTGGTGAGCCACCGGCGGATCAGCGAGCAGGGGACCGGCCCATACCCGTCGACGTGAGTACGTGCGTCGCGCAGGTCGTCGGGCCAGTTTCCTCGCATGGTCTGTTCGTCGATGACGACGTCGATGTGATGCTCGGCCGCAGGTCGGTCGCCGAGGAGCAGGGCGACGAGCGCGGCGGCTCGCCGTTGCGCTCGAGATCGGGGGACTCGCTGACCGTCGGCAGGGTCGGGATGGTCGTAGTTGTCGATGAGGGCGAGGATCTCGATGCCGGCGTCAGGGTGGAGCCAGCCCCGCAAGCTCAACCCGCCGAGGGTGGGGGAGAGCGTCAACTCGTCACGACTGTCGTCAGACGGGTCGTCACGGGCACCGACCTCATCATCAGCCTTGGCCCGCCACGACGCCGCGCACTCACGGAACGCTTCCGGCGTGACGGTGATGCCGGCATCGACCAGGACGTCACCGTGGGTGGTGAAGATGTCTTCTCGGCGGCGGACCGTCCGGGCGATCTGCTCCACGTGACTCACCGTGATGTCTCCGGCTTCGAGGGCCTTCGCGGTGCGATCGGATCGGCGGACCATCCGCCCCGCGGCGACAACCCGGGCCGCATCACCGCGCGTGGTCGGGACCCGATGCGCGATCCATGCGGTCGCGCTGAGGGCACCGTCTGCGGCGTAGTCGCCCGCACCGTCCCAGACCCCGACCGCCCGGACCCACTCCGCCTGCACCCGCTCGGTCAGCCGTCCCAGTTCGATCACCCGCGCCGAGCGGCTCGCCGAGGACCACTCCACCCGGTCCTCATCCGCCAACAGTTCGAGGCCCGCCGCGATCAACGCGGACGCCTCGCGCACACCTGCGGCATTCCGGGGGTCTGCGAAATCGGTCGAGTCGAACATACCGTCGTATTGTCGCACGAGGGTGAGACACTCCCCCAACCCCACGAAACCGTACGGGACCCGACAACTCAGTCCCTCGCGTTGGTGCCGCCCGATCTGACAGCGCCAACCAGCGTGCTGGACCGGCTGCGTGGTACGGTGCCGGCTTCCGCAACTCGAAGGATCTTTGTTTTCGCATGCCCGATACCACTGCAACGATCACTGAGCATCGCCTCCACGGAACCGACACCGGTTCGCCGGAGGTGCAGGTTGCGCTCCTCACGGGGCGCATCAACCACTTGACGGAGCATTTGAAGCTCCACAAGAAGGACCATCACAGCCGTCGTGGCCTGCTGATGCTCGTGGGTCGTCGTCGTCGGCTGCTGGATTACCTCCGGCGCAACGACGTCGAGCGGTACCGGGCACTCATTGCGAAGCTCGGACTCCGTCGGTAGGACGGATGCGTGGGGCCGGCACTTGCCGGCCCTCGTCGCGTCGGCGTCCATACGTCGACGTGTGAACCACCCTGTGAGGTGGGGGTTGTCAGTCGCCACCGCTCGAATCTCCGCCACTGGTCGCGGACCCGTCGAGCGTTGACCACTGAGAACCGCCCCTCACCCAAACCTGGTCGCGCAGAGCGATCAGCAGTGAGAGGAGCGCACCCATGGGTGACGCGATTCGCGTAGAAGGGCCGATTAACGCGGCCGGCCTCAGCATGTCCATCGAAACCGGCAAGCTCGCCGCCTTGGCCGACGGCGCCGTCGTCGTTCAGGTGGGCGACACCGTGGTGCTCAGCACCGTGGCCACGTCCAAGCCGCGTGACGGCATCGACTTTTTCCCCCTGACGGTCGACGTCGAGGAGCGCATGTACGCCGCGGGCAAGATCCCCGGCTCGTTCTTCCGGCGTGAGGGCCGGCCCGGTGAGTCGGCAATCCTGACCTGCCGCCTGACCGACCGTCCGTTGCGTCCGAGTTTCCCTGCAGACTTCCGCAACGAGGTCCAGGTCATCG
>JANYJV010000121.1 GCA_025361725.1 Acidimicrobiia bacterium
TCGTCGAAGCGGGTGAGCGCCGCCGTGAAGTCGCGTTCGTCGAAGGTCTCCTGACGAGTGATGAGACCCGCGGCGTCGCGCAGTTCCACCACATGGACGCACCACTCGATCGCGCTGCCGTCGGAGGTGGTCCCTCGAATGTCGAGGGTGAGCAGGCGCGCCGCACCGTTCACGTGCGTGCGGCGTTGGATGTTCACGATCTCTGGGGCAAGGTCTCGGTAGCCACGGAACATGGTGACGACGCCCTCGCGGTCCAAGGTCGGGAACCCAAGCTCACGGTGATCGATGTAGGTGATGTCGGGCGCCATCGCATTCCGGAACGCCTCCCAGTCCTGCGCCCGTGACCCCGTCGACCGCTTCACGGATGAGATCGGCGTGACCGTTATGGCGCGCGTACTCCTCGATCATGTGAACCACGATCCACCGCAAGCTCGGACCGACGCCGTAGTAGGCGTCGATCTTCACCGCCGGCTGATCGAGTCCCCCGCGCTCGAGCGCGGTGGCGGTCAAGGTTCTCGATCGTTCAACCGCGGTCTGCCAGAGCGCGTGCAGTTGCTCCGGTGTGTCGTCGGCGGCGGAATGCCAATCCCAATCTTGATCGGCATCCCAGTCCACGGCGTCCCATGGCGGCTGGCGATCGTTGCCGAAGAGCGAGCGTGAGAACCACGCGTCTTCGACGAGCGCCATGTGCTTGAGGAGCCCGCCGAGGGTCATCGACGACGCGGCAACCGTGGTGTTCAAGCCGTCCGGGTCCAGACCCGAGCACCGCCAGGCGAGGGTGGCGCGTTGGAAATCCAGGAACCCGAGCAGCGTCTCGGCTTCACCGGCGGCGGGCGGTGTGTCGGGGCGTCCGTGCCCGTCGAGGTCGGTCATCCTCGGACCTTTCCGAGGCGTGCGTTCAGTGCCTCGACTCCGTAGCCGGCATCGGGCTCGGTCAGGCTCCGGACCGGAAGCCGCGTGCCGTCAGTGAGCACGAGCACCGCAGTCTTGGGGCGGGTGCTCGCAAGATTTCCCGATGCGATCGTGGGTTCGAATCGCAACGCCTCTGCGATGGGGACGATGCGCGTTGCCTGCGGATAATTGCGGATCTCGACGCCTTGAGCCGTGATCCGGACCGTCGAGCGCCGCACTGACACGAGCGCAGCCACGGCCGCCGCAACGAGGACCACCACGGGAAGTAACACCAAGATCACGACCATGCGGTCGACCCCTTCACGTTTTTGGCGTCATGTGGTGCTGCCCCGCAGCACCACATGACGCCAAAACGAAGGACGGCGCCGCTTAATGCTGGTGGGTTCATTGCGGTGACGCACCGTAGCTCTCATAGGTTTCGCCGCGCGCGGCCGCGGCCTTCTGTCCGGCGGCGAACTGGAACGGTGAGATCCCGCCGGGTTCCCACGGTGTCACCGAACCACTCGCAATCGCGAGTTCCGATCGTGGCGGCAGCCCGAAGTGCGCGCGCACGTCGGCGAGAGGCCACTCGGCGTACGCGAACCAGTCGTTCCCCAACAGGTCGGTCTCGGCACACCGATCGTTGGCGTCGAGGTAGGTGGCGAGTACGGCGCCGCGATACATCGCGTCGGCGAGTCGCGCCGCCATGTGCTCGGCGTCGGCCGAGAGATGACCGCGATCGAAACCGAAGAAGCCCTGCGCAGCAGCTTCGATGTACCCGGTTTCGAAGAGTCCGAGCACCATCGCGAGCAACGCGAACGCCGCCGGATCGTCGTTCGCGCGAGAGATGAGCCCGAAGACCTCGATCTCGCACTCGACGGTCGAGCCGTAGTCCGCGATCACGTGGATGAAGTCGTGCTGGGCCAAGAGCGGCGGTGCGGATTCCGGATGACCGGGAAACGTGAAGCCGCGTGCCCGGTAGAACCGATGCACGCCCTGACCGAGCGATCCGTCAGGACACTGCGCCAGCGCGTGCCAACGCTCGTAGAGCTCGTCGTCGGTGGACGCGGTGTCCCATGCGCTTGCGAGCGCGCTTGACACATGCAGATGATCGGGCGGGCGATCGAGCAGGTGTTGGAAGTACCCACTGCGTTCGAAGTCGATGAGTGCGAGGCCCATCGATCCGTGCGACGCGCATGATGTCGTCACCCACGCCGAGGCGTTGGGCGTAGCTCTCCACCTGCGCGGAGACCTGGGGCGGGAGTGGGACGAGGAGCAGCTCGGCCAGAAGCATCAGTTGGATGATTCGGGTCCGGAAATCATGGTTGCGAAAATGCAGGGCGTCGGCCAGCCCGTCCGGGCCGAGCGGCTCGACATTGGCGACGTCGACGACGAAGCCGGTCATCGACGTCGTCAGCGCGTTGAGGACGGCGCGCTGCGTGTCGGTCAGACCGCCGGGTCCGGCCGCGCCCGTCGCCAGGTCGCGCGTGATGAGTTCGACTTCCGCCGCAGTCGGCGGGGCGAGGTCGACGGTGTCTTCAGTGGGGAAGGGAACCGCAACCGCCATCAGCTTCTCCTGGACATGGCTACTCGGGCCGGACGCGTCGGGCGGGACGCAGCGGTGGGACTACCGCTTGGCGATCGCCTCGATCTCGTGCTTGATCTTGGGGGTGAGCTGCTCGAGGGCCTTGAGCGCGCCCATGTTCTCGACGACCTGTTCGGGCCGGGACGCGCCGGTGATCACGGTGGACACGTTCGGGTTGGCGGCGCACCACGCGATCGCAAGTTGGGAGATGGTCACATCGAGTCGTTCGGCGACGGTCATGAGTTCCATGACCTGGCCGTTCCGGCGTTCGTCGGTGAGCGAGTCCTTCAACCACTCGTAGCCGGGGAGCGCGGCGCGGCTGCCCTCCGGAATTCCGTCGACGTACTTGCCCGTGAGGAGCCCGGATGCGAGCGGGCTCCACGTGGTGAGGCCGAGACCGATGTCTTCGTACAGTCGTGCGTACTCACGCTCGACGCGGCGGCGTTCGAAGAGGTGGTACTGCGGCTGTTCGGTGATCGGCTTCCGGAGATTGCGACGGTCGGCGATGTCCCACGCGCAGCGAATCTCGTCGGCGGTCCACTCGCTCGTGCCCCAGTAGTGGGCTCGGCCGGATTCGATGATGTCCGACATCGCTTCGACGGTTTCTTCGATCGGGGTGTCCGGGTCCGCTCGGTGGCAGTAGATGACGTCGAGGAAGTCCAGCCCGAACCGCTCGAGCGAGCCGTCGATCGCGTGCATCAGGTACTTGCGGTTCAGTGTGTTGCGCGTGTTCACGCCCTCGGTGAGTCCCCAGAAGAACTTGGACGACACCACGTAGCTCTCACGGGACCAGCCCAGCTCGGCGATGGCGGCACCCATGATGCGCTCGGATTCACCGCCGGCGTAGGCCTCGGCGTTGTCGAAGAAGTTGACGCCGGCCTCGTGCGCGGCCGCGAGACAGTCGCGCGCCATGCCGGTGTCGAGCTGGGTGCCGAACGACACCCAGCTGCCGAAGGAGAGGACGCTGACCTTGAGTCCAGAGCGTCCGAGGCGGCGGTAGGGCATGTCCGGAGTCGTCATGCGCGCCAACGTAGCCGCGCCCTTCCCGCAGATTCACTGCGGACCGGTCGTGCTGAATCAGGTGGCGCCGGTGGTGCCGGTGCCCGGAGCGAGGTCGGTGTTCAGCACGAACGTCTCGGACTCCCGGAGGTGCGCCGGGATACTCATCGGCGCGCGTGCGGTGATGTCGAAAGCGAGGTTCACGACCTCGAACGTGGTCAGGAGATCGCCTCGATCGACGTCGTAGGCCCACTGGATCCGGTGCGACGTCTTGTCCGCGAGCGCGATCACGGCGCTGAAGCTCTGAATGCGGTCACCGAGGCGGGGGAGTCGCTCGATCACCATGCGGGTCTCCATCGACGCCCATCCCATGCGCAGTCCGTCGGGACCTTCGTGCACCATCTCGGGAATGCGGCGGTTGGCGGGTTCGCCGCCCCAGGTGAGCATCGGTGCGTACGCCGGGATGTAGGTGCCGTCGGCGTCGCACTCCTCCGCGGATATCGCGCGGATCTTGCGCATCGCGAGGTCGCGATCGCGCACCGTCTCGAGCGTCGGCGCGCTGGCCACGGGATCGCTCGCGAGTGAGATGGAACGAGTCGCTCCGTGAGCCGGGATGTCGACGATCTGGGCGCGTGCGGCGTCGGCGGTTGGCGTCGGGAACGCGATGGGTTCGCCGGTCTCGTTCTCGGCCCGCACGCGGTGAACGAACGTTGCCGCGAGGGCGCCGGTCGCTTCGTTGGCAAGCTCGTGGTAGATCCGGATTCCGTGGTGGAGCACCTCGATCACGCCGCTTCGGACCGTGAGCTCGGCGCCGAGCAACTGCTCGCGGTGGTGGCGCGTGTAGATGTCCACAGGCCGGATCGTGATGGCCGCGGGTGCCCCGAGCGAACCCACGATTGCCGCCGTCCCCGCCGCCGCGTTCACGCCGTAGAAGCGCACGTTCATGTGACCGAGGTGGTCGATCTGGTCCTCGGTCACCGTGCTCCGGTGAGTGACGGTCAGTTCGGAAATGGTCGTGTCGTCGATGGCCCGATCCTGGCGGAGCTCGATCAGCTCAGGCAATTCACGGAGGCGGGTCAGGAGGAGTTGCGGACCAGGCGGCCGGGACGCTCGCCGGTGTCCGTGTCGTTCGCACGAGTCTGCACACCGGCGACCACGGTTGCGAGGTACCCCGAGACGGGCTGGAGGTAACGCTGGCCACCCGCAGGGAGATCGGCGTGCATGATCGGACGGCGAACCTGGAGACGGTCCAGGTCGATCACGTTGAGGTCGGCGCGGCGACCCACCTCGATCGTGCCTCGATCGCCGAAGCCGTACAACTGCGCGGTCCGGCGGGTCTGCTGTTCCACCATGAACTCGAGTGGGATCTTCTCGCCGCGGGTGCGGTCACGCGCCCAGTGGGTGAGCTGCGTGCTCGGGCTCGATCCGTCGCAGATGAGCTTCACGTGCGCACCGGCATCGGCGAGCCCCACGATCGTGACCGGGTGGGTGATCATCTCCCGAACCGCGTCGAGGTTGCCCTCCATGTAGCCCGCGCCGGCGAGGTTCACGATGTTGGTGCCGTCACCGGCGGCGAGGAAGTCGTACATCGCCTCGATCGCGGGAAGGCCCTGAGCCGCTCCGATGGCGCCGAACGTCCGGCTGAAGTCCGGCTCGTAGTCAACGATGTCGTCGAGGCCGAACATGAAGTCGGCGACGTTCTGCATCACCCCCGCGAACATCTCCATCGAACCCGCGTTGTCCATGGCGAGGTCGTGCTCGCCGAGAATGCGGGCCTTCACCTCGGGGTCGCGCATGCGTTGGGCCTGCGCCGCGACGGGAAGCGCAGCGAGTTCGCGGTAGGACGGTCGGTGCATGAAGGGGTGGTAACCGGCAAGGCCACCGAGGATGCCGACGGGACGAGACGCAATCTGGGGATACAGCTGCGCGCCGGCCGCGTTCTGCGCGACCGCGAAGTCGAGCACCGCGCGCCAAGCGTTGGCATCGTCAACGTGCTGGACCGTGGTGAACGTGATCTTCTGACCGGTGGCGCGTGAGATGTCGGCGAGCATGGCGAGCTCGTGATCCTGACTGAACCGTTCGCCGCCCAGCTGGTTCATCTGTCCGAGGGACGATGACGTGATCGCTTCGAAGACACCGCCGCCGCCGTCGGCCATCCCGTGGATCAACTGCCGCAGTTCGACGTCGGTGGCGTACGTGCCCGGAACGGCATCACCGCCGATGGACCGGTGGAAGATCGTGCGAGAGGTGGAGAACCCGACGGCACCGGCGGCGATCGACTCGGCCAGCAGCGCGCGCATCGCTGCGATGTCCTCCGCCGAGGCGTCCTGGTTCTTCACTCCTCGCTCACGCATCACCTGGAATCGCAGCGACCCGTGCGCGACCTGCGCGGCGATGTCCATGGCGTAGTGGCGAGCGCCGAGGAAGTCCAGATACTCGGGAAAGGTCTCCCATGCTCCCCAGGGGACACCCTCGTTCAGTGCGCTGCCCGGGATGTCCTCCACGCCCTCCATGAGTTCGATCAACGTGGCTTGCTCGCCGGCGGGACAGGGCGCGAAGCCCACACCGCAGTTGCCCATCACGAGCGTGGTGACGCCGTTGCTGAACGACGGATCGAGTTGGTCGTCCCAGGTCGCCTGACCGTCGTAGTGAGTGTGGACGTCGACCCAACCGGGCGTGACGATCGCACCGTCGGCGTCGATCGTGCGATCACCCTCGAGCGAACCACCGACCGCGATGATGACACCGTCGTCGATCGCAACGTCGCCTGGATATCGATCGGCACCCGTACCGTCGACGATCGTTCCGCCCGTGATCACCAGATCGTGTGCCACCGCACGCGCCTCTCTTCGTTCGTGGTTGCCGCCCGAGTCCAGCGCCATCTTGCCCTGATTCAGCGATTGGTGTTTGGGGCCGCTGTGAGCGGCCTGTCGCACGTATCGCGAGCCGGGTCCGGGACCAGATACCCTGCGCACCGCCTCAGACCGCAAGAATCGGGAGACCCACGGTGCAGATCTTCGACACGCTCTTCATCGGCAACGAGTACGTGAAGCCGGAGAGCACCGACGTCATCGACGTCGTGTCACCCCACACGGAGCAAGTCATCGGTCAAGTGCCGGACGCTTCTCCCGCCGACATCGACAAAGCCGTTGCCGCGGCGCGTGACGCGTTTGACAACGGCCCGTGGCCGCGAATGGCGCCCGAGGAGCGCGGCGAGGCCATTGCTCGCTTGGCGACGGCGTTGCAGAACCGGGCCGAGCCGATCGCGGACTTGATCTCGAGTCAGAACGGCTCACCGAAGCAGTGGTCGATCATGGGTCAGGTGTTCTCGGCCACGATGGTCCTCGGTGGCTACGCGGAGTACGCCAAGACCTACCCGTTCGTGCAGGAGCGGACCGGTGCTTTGGGTGGGCGGCTCCAAGTGCGACGCGCGCCCGTCGGAGTAGCGGCCGGGATCATCCCGTGGAACGTTCCGCTCTTCATCATGGCGTTGAAGCTCGGCCCGGCGATGGCTGCCGGCGTCCCGATGGTGATCAAGCCCGCGCCCGAGACTCCGCTCGACTCGTACCTGTTCGCGGAGGCCGTCATCGAGGCCGGCATCCCCGAAGGTGTCATCAACATCGTTCCGGCCGGACGTGAGAACGCGGACTACATCCTGCGTCACCCCGGCATCGACAAGGTCAGCTTCACCGGCAGCAGTGCGGTCGGCAAGCACATCGCGTCGGTTTGTGGTGAGCAGCTCAAGCGCGTCACCCTCGAACTCGGTGGCAAGTCCGCCGCGATCGTGCTCGACGATGTGGTGCTCGACGACGCGATGATGGGTGAGCTGGTGATGTCCGGGCTCATGAATAACGGCCAGGTGTGTGGCGCGCAGTCACGGATCTTGGCGCCGCGTTCGCGCTACGACGAAGTGGTCGACGCATTGGCCTCCGCGGTCGGCGCGATGACCGTGGGTGACCCACTCGACGCGAGCACGCAGATCGGGCCACTCGTCGCCGAGCGTCAGCGCACGAGGGTCGAGGGTTACATCGAAGCCGGCAAGGCCGCCGGTGCACGCGTGGTCGCCGGAGGTTCGCGGCCGGACCATCCGACCGGCTGGTACGTGGCGCCGACCGTGTTCGCTGACGTCGACAACACGATGCAGATCGCTCGGGAAGAGATCTTCGGCCCGGTGCTGTCGGTGATCCCGTACGACGGCGAGGACCAGGCCGTACAGATCGCGAATGACAGCGACTACGGCCTGTGTGGCTCGGTGTGGACTGCCGACGCCGAGCACGGTGCTGAGGTCGGTGCGCGGGTGCGTACCGGTGTGGTCGCGGTGAACTCGTCGACGATCTTGGACTTCAACGCACCGTTCGGCGGGTTCAAGCAGTCCGGCATCGGCCGGGAACTCGGCCCTGAAGGCATCGACCCCTACACCGAACTGCAGACGATCATCCTCCCCGCCTGATTCGTCGAGCCGCCCGGCGGATCGAAGACGCGGACCCGCCGCGGCACACAGCCCGGTGACGATCACGATCGATGCGACGCGTTCGGGTACCACCCGCCGTGCGTTCTGCCAGTGGAGACTGAGGAAGCCACCGAGGAACGTGGCCACCGAGGCGGCGAGCGCCACCAGGTCCGATGTCCCGAGTTCGTGGTCGGGATGCGCCACCACATGTTTCGCGGCGACGGCGTAGAGCACGATGCCGATGATGATCGGGAAGTGGCCGAAGGAGAACATGTTGCAGGCCACCCGCCCTCGGTCGACGCTCTCCCGGAGCACGGTTTCGATCACGCCCGGAACGTAGGAGAAGTACGTCCACCAGAACACGCACGCCACCGAGACGGCGGCGACGACGCCGAGCGCGATGCCGGTGTCCAAATGGGTTTCGGACGCGGCCACGCCGATGGCAACCAGGACCTCACCCAACGAGATGATGACGAAGAGGGAGTGACGCTCGACGAAGTGGACGGGGTCGATCGTCCACCGCGTGTCCCCCGTACCGCCTCGGTGCCCGGCGAGGACCGCCGACCCAACGTTGAAGGCGGCTACCACGCACCACACGATGGTCCGCGGTCCGCGATCGAACGTCGATCATCCGGATGATGGGCCGGTCACCCCGGGGTCGATCGCGATCCGGGCCGTTGCGGTGATGACGTCCAGTTGGTCGAAGATCGCCGTCGCAGTCGCCTTCCACGGCGATTCGGCATCGCGGGGCGTCGAGAAATCAGGTGACGGATCGGGCACGGCCGGGAGCGTACGAACGGTGGTGTTGACCCGCAACATCGTGTCGCGAAGTGCACCGGCTGGGGCAGCGACGCGCACGGAACACACCGCTCGTGGTAGAGACAGGCGGTGGCGAATGACGAAGTGACCGCGCCGGGCCTCGATGAACAACTCCAGGCACTGGTCGGGCAGCCGATCGGCGCCGGCGGGCCGTCGATCGGACCGGACCCGGTGAACCAGCCGATGATCCGCCATTGGGCTGCGGCATTCGAGGATGCCAACCCGATCTATACCGATCCGGTGGCCGGCGCCGCGTCCCGGTTCGGGGAGATCGTGGCTCCGCCGCTGATGCTCCAGACGTGGACGATGGCGACTCCGAAGATCACCGGTATCCGCGAGCGCGGTGGCTCCCCCGTGGAGGGAGGCGGGGCCGAGGTCTTGCGGTTGCTCGACGGCGCCGGGTTCGTGGGCACGTTGGCTACGAACTCGGAGTTCGAGATCCTGCGCTACCTGCGTCTCGGCGAGCGCGTTTCTGCGACAACGGTGGTCGACGCCATCTCGCGGGAGAAGCGCACTCGTCTCGGACCCGGTCGCTTCCTCACCTGGGTCACCACCTACGTCGACGACGCCGGAGCGGTCGTTGGAGTGCAGACGTTTCGCATTCTCAAATTCAAGCCTGAGGTCCCAGCGTGAGCGGCTCAGAGTGGAGCGACATGAGTGAGGCTCCGGCGCTGCCGGAGCGACTCGCGCCGTCGATGACGCCGGACACCCAGTTCTTCTGGGACGGAGCGAAAGAACACCGACTTCTGACCCAGCAGTGCTCGGCCTGCAATCGGCTGCGTCACCCACCTCGGCCGATGTGTCCGGTCTGCAATGCACTCGATTGGGAAGCCGTCGAGGCTTCGGGACGCGGCACGGTGTTCAGTTTCGTGATGCCGCGTCATCCCCAGTACCCCTGGTTCGAGCCCAACTACATCGTGGCGCTCGTCGAGCTCGAAGAAGGTGTGCGGCTGGTGACAAATCTGGTCGACGTCACGCCTGCAGACGTGACGATCGGTCTGCCGGTCGAAGTTCGGTTCGACGAATTCGCCGGCGGACTGGTCCTCCCGATGTTCAGGCCGCGGCGCGCTTACGGGGAGTCGACGTGATGCGTTCGCTCGATTGGAGCGAGATCCGAGTGGGGGATGAAGTGACCCCGCTCGTGATCGACGTGAACGCCACTGTCATCGCCGCCGGCGCGATCGCGACGCGCGACTTCATGCCCGTGCATCACGACCGTGAGTACGCCAACGTTCAGGGGGCGCCGGACATCTTCATGAACATCCTGTCGGACACGGCCTACTGCAGCCGCTTTCTCACGGACTGGGCGGGTCCGGACGCGCGGGTGGCTCGGATCGCGATTCGTCTCGGCGTGCCCGTGTTCCCTGGTCACACACTCACCTACACCGGAAGCGTGAGCGCAGTGTGGAGGACCGAGGACGAGGGCTTCGTCGACATCGAGTTCACTGCGGTCGACGACCTCGGCGAACATGTCAGCGGCACCGCCACCCTCGGGCTCCCGCTGGACGGTCCGACGTGAGGAGGACCTTGCGTGACCAAGCCGCCATCGTGGGGATCGGACAGACCGAGTTCTCCAAGGAGTCCGGTCGTACCGAACTCCAGCTCGCGTGCGAATCGGTGCTCGCCGCCATCACCGACGCCGGCCTGACCCCGGCGAATGTCGACGGGTTGGTGACCTTCACGCTGGACACCAGCGAGGAAATGGAGGTGGCGCGCAACGTCGGGATTCCCAGCTTGTCGATGTTCGCCCGCATCCCCTACGGCGGTGGCGCATCGGCCGGAACGGTCATGCAGGCCGCGATGGCGGTGGCCACCGGCGTGGCCGATGTGGTGGTGTGTTACCGAGCCTTCAACGAGCGGTCCGGAATGCGCTTCGGCAACATCGGCGGAGCGATCACCGCGATGCCGCTCTGGCTCTCCTGGTACGCGCCCTACGGCCTGCTGACGCCGGCGTCGTGGGTTGCGCTCCATGCGCAGAGGTACATGCACGAGTACGGCGTGACGAACGAAGACTTCGGTCGCATCGCCGTGGTCGATCGCATGCATGCGGCCACCAATCCTGATGCGTGGTTCTACGAGCGGCCGATCACCATCGAAGATCACCAAGCTTCGCGTTGGATCATCGAACCGGTGCTCCGGCTCCTCGACTGTTGTCAAGAGACCGACGGTGGTGTCGCGCTCGTCATCACCTCAGCCGAGCGGGCGCGCGACCTGCCCCACCCGCCGGCGATCATCACCGCGGCCGCGCAAGGCGCGACGTTCGACGGCGAGATGATGACCAGCTACTACCGCGACGATCTCACGGGTTTGCCGGAGATGGGTGTGGTCGCCGATCGGCTGTGGGCGATGTCGGGGCTGACGCCGGATGACATCAGCACCGCCTTTCTCTATGACCACTTCACGCCGTTCGTGCTCATGCAGCTCGAAGAGTTGGGATTCTGTGCACGTGGTGAGGCGAAGGACTTCGCCACCGTCGAGCGGCTCTCACTCGGCGGTGAGCTCCCCATCAACACCAGCGGCGGGCTCCTCGGTGAGGCCTACATCCACGGGATGAACGGGATCACCGAGGCGGTACGCCAGATACGCGGCACGTCCTATAACCAGGTCGATCAGGTCGAACACGTACTGGTGACGGCGGGGACGGGCGTACCGACGAGCGGGCTGATCCTCGGCGCGATCTGAGACTCGGTCACCGACGCTCAGGAGAGAACGGCGCAGCTGCTCATACGGATCTCACCGCTGGTGCACTTGTCGTTCCCGTCCCCGCCACAGATGAGGCCGTCCTTCCCGAGATCCGCCAATGGTCGGGGACCTCGGATTTGCCCGCGCTCCGTGCTCAATCGAGCCGCAATGCTGGTGGAGTGCGCGAGGTGACTACTGCTGGTGGTCGCGCGCCCAGAGCGCGGCTTGTGTGCGATCTTGTACGCCGATCGCCGTGAAGATCGAGGTGAGGTGCGCCTTGACCGTGCGCTCTCGAATGCCGAGTCGAGAGGCGATCTGCTTGTTGGCCAGGCCGAGCGCGACGAGGTCCAGGACTTCGGTTTCGCGAGCGGTCAGCTTCGGTTTCCTTGGATGGGACCGCTCGGCGTCCAAGAGCGCGCGCGCCGCGAGCGGATCGAGCGGCGCCTCGCCGGCATGGGCAGACCGAATCGCCGCGATCACGTCCTCGGGCGTGGCGTGCTTCAGCAGATACCCACTCGCGCCGGCATGGAGTGCCGCCAGCACTGTCTTCTGTTCGGCGAATGACGTCAGGGCGACGACGTGGACCTCTCGCTCGAGTTCGCGAGCGCGTTCACACACCTGACGCGTCGCTTCGACGCCACCGATACCCGGCATCGACAGGTCCATCAGCATGACGTCGGGCTGAAGCCGCTCGACGAGCTCAACTGCCGCTTCGCCGTTCGCCACCGCCGCGACCAACTCCATGTCGGCGACGTTGGCGAGCACCTGTTCGAGGCCGCGGCGGACCACCTCATGGTCATCGACCACGACGATTCGGAGACAATCGGTCATGAGACCGGAACCTCGACCCGGATGCTCGTGCCGACTCCGGGCTTGGCGTCAAAGGTGAACGAGCCGCCGGCCTCGGCGATGAGATCGCGAATACCCCGCAGCCCGAAGTGGCCATCGGCAGGCGCCGTCAACACCGACGTCGGATCGCACCCGATCCCGTTGTCGGAGACGCGCAGCTCCAGGCCCGTGGCCGTGGTTGCCAACGCAACCTGCGCGCGGGTGGCGTGTGAGTGCGCCGTGACGTTGCGCACGGCTTCTTGCGCGGCACGGAAGGTGAGCGCGGACGCCGTCTCGGGGACCGCCCGGTCGAACTGGGCGAGATCGAGGGACGCGTTCACCCCGCTGGTACGAAGCCGCGCGACGAGGTCGTCCAAAGCCGCCGCGAGTCCTTCCTCGAACAGGTTGGGTGGATAGATCTCGACCAAGAGTGAACGGAGCGCTTGGACGCCATCGCGCAACTCGTGCTCCGTGCGCGAAAGGAGCTCGGCCACATTGGTATCGAGGTCCGGGCGTCGAGCGATGCCTCCCAGGGTGAAGGCAGCACCGGCCAGTCCCTGGACGACGCCGTCGTGCAGATCCGCGGCCACGCGTCGACGCTCCACGGTGCTCGCCTCGAGGGCTTGTCGGAGTACCCGTTCGCTCTCACGCTGGCGGCGTTGCAGCCGGCGGGCTAACGACCACGCGAGTGGGAGCTGTACGAGCTGGAGGACGATCAGGGCGCCGATCGTCCACGGTGCGGAGTTCTGGTACAGCTGCGCGCCCGCCGACGACACCGCGTCGTAGCGAAAGTACGCCTCGAACAGCAGCCGTGCGCCCGGGAACGGCCGCATCGGCGTGTAGACCTCGAGCAGCTTTCGGTCCCGCCGCTCGAATTGATTCTCAGGACTCGAGAGGTTGCTGACCCCGGCCACCACGCGCCGATCGGACCGCACCACCTCGCGTTCTTCCCGCCCCAATGCGAACCGTCGGCCGATGAGACGCTTCTCGTCGGAGTAGAGGATCGTGCCGTCGCTCGTCCAAATCTTGACCCGGACGATCGACCGGTCGAGGACGGACCGAGTCACAACTCGATCGATGCGGTCAATCGCGCCCGGGTCACCGACCAGCAGCTTCGGGGTGACGTATCGCGAGACCACCTGGGCCCGGAGCAGCGCAGTCGACCGAGCTTGATCGACGGCAGATCGTTCGCCGGCTCGCCGGCTCGCGAACTGCGTCGCCACCCCGACCACGATCAACGCGATCAGACCGGCAATACCGAACTGGACCACCGACCGCAGCACGATCCCGTCGCCGCGAGTCCGACGATCTGCGCTTCCATTCACCGGCGGAGGCTACCGACCTGGTTGAGCATTCACTCAGCGCAGTCGGTGATCGAATCGTCAACCCGTGGTGACGGGAAGTTCCATCAGCTGACGCGTCACGAAACTCGAACGCCACGTTGGCGTCGGGTCCACGAATGCGAGTTTCGGGAACCGCCGCATGACCGCGGGGATGACCACCTGACCCTCGAGTCGTCCGAGGGCTGCGCCGACGCAGAAGTGCAACCCCTTGCCGAACGCAACGTGGCGGCTGTTGTTCCGGTGGAGGTCGAAGCGATCGGGGTCTGGAAACACCGACGGGTCTCGGTTCGCGGAGCCGAGGAGCAGCCGGACCATCGCGCCCGGTGCAACGTCGACGCCGCAGAGCTCGACGACCTCGTGGGGCCAACGGCCGCCGCCGGATGCCACTTGCAGCGGCCCCATGAAGCGGAGGGTTTCTTCGACGACGCCGGGCGCAACGTTCGGGTCGTCTCGAACTTCGGCGGCAACGTCCGGTCGGTCGAGCAGCAGCAGGACGGCGGTGGAGATCAGGCTCATCGTCGTCTCGTGACCCGCGATCAGAAGCAGGATGATCATGGCCATGAGCTCGTCGTTGGTGAGCGTCTCGCCATCCGCTTCGGCGGCGATCAGCGCGGAGATGAGATCGTCACCAGGGTCGCGGCGGCGGTGTTCGACGAGCGCGGCCGCGTAGCCGAGGAACTCGTCCGCGGCGCGTCCGGCCGCCGGAAGTGCCGCGACATCGATCGGAATGTCGTCGAACGCGGTCAGCGCAAGTGTCCAGTCCCGCAGCTGGTCACGATCTGAATCGGGGACGGCAAGGAGTTCGGTGATCGCCATAATCGGAAAGGGTTCGGCGATGTCATGCACGATGTCGAACGAGGGTGCGCTCGCGAGATCACCGAGCATGGTGTCCACCATCTCGGTGAGGCGCGGCCGCAGACCTTCGACGCGCCGAGGGGTAAACGCCTGCGACACCAACGCGCGCACACGCGTGTGCTGCGGCGGATCGACGAACAGCAGGAGGTTCTCGGACAGCATCCGCACCGAAGGCGGTGCCACCGACGCAAAGGCCTCGCGCCACGCCGGGGGAGTGGCCACGCCGAACCGCTCGTCGCGCAGCACGTGGTCCACGTCGGCGTGACGGGACACGACGTATCCGACCTCAGGGTGGTGATGGACCGGCGCCTGCTCGCGCAACACTCGGTACCACGGGATCGGGTCGTGCCGGAAGGCCGGGTCGCGTGGATCCCAGTGTCGCGGGTCGAGCGCAGCGCCGGCGGTCTCCATCGGGTTGATCGTGCCACGAACCTGGACTGCGCCGCCTCTGTGCCGCGCTGACCACCAGATCGGCGGCGGTCTCGTGGGTGCGGCAGACTCCTCGCCGCAGTCCTTTCGACGAACGGAGCACTCACATGGTTGGCGGCGCCCTCAAGACGGCGAGCATCGACGATCTCGACCTTCGTATGTCCGAGGGCGTCCGGCCGCTCTACGACGCGGTCGTCGCGTTCATTCGGGACGAGGTCGAGCCGATCACCGAGGAGTTCTACCGACTCGGCGCGGGTCGGGCCGACCGGTGGAGTTGGGGCGAGGGGCAGCTCGAACTGCTCGACGACGCAAAGGCGAAGGCGCGTGAACTCGGTCTGTGGAACTTCTTCCTCCCGGACGCGGAGACCGGCCAAGGCCTGTCGAACCTGGACTACGCGTACATCGCCAACGAGCTCGGCAAGAACCGGCTTGCCTCGGAGTGCCTCAACTGTTCGGCGCCCGACACCGGCAACATGGAAGTACTCGAACGGGTTGGTACGCCCGAGCAGAAGGCACAGTGGCTGGAGCCGTTGCTCAACGGTGAGATTCGTTCTGCGTTCGCGATGACCGAACCCGGCGTCATGAGTTCCGACGCGCGCCAGATCCAGACCAGCGCCGTGCTCGATGGCGAAGAGTGGCTGATCAACGGAGAGAAGTTCTACATCTCTGGTGCCGGAGACCCGCGCTGTCGTGTTCTCATCACGATGGTGCGGACGAGTCCTGACGCAGACAGCTACAAGCAGCAGTCACAGATCCTCGTGCCGATCGACACGCCGGGCGTCGAGATCGTCGCGCCGATGCTCGTCTTCGGCGCCGACGACGCCCCGCATGGCCACATGCACCTGCGGTTCAATGACGTTCGGGTGCCGAAGGAGAACATCCTCCTGGGCGAAGGACGAGGCTTCGAGATCTCCCAGCTGCGCCTCGGCCCGGGACGGATTCATCACTGCATGCGTTCGGTCGGCGCCGCGGAGCGGGCGATCGAGATGATGGTGGACCGTGGCCTGAGTCGAGAAGCGTTCGGCAAGAAGCTGATCAACCTCGGGAAGAACATGGAGGTCATCTCACGCGCCCGAATCGACGTCGAGTCGATGCGATTGATGGTGTTGCGCGCCGCAAAGGCGATGGACACCCTCGGTAACGCCGAAGCGCGCGTGTGGGTGAGCGCGGTCAAGGCGATGGTGCCGGAGAAGTGCTGCGACATCATCGACGATGCGATTCAGATGCACGGTGCGGCCGGCATTTCTCAGTGGTTCCCGCTCGCCGACATGTGGCACGGGCAGCGCACGCTGCGGTTGGCCGACGGCCCCGACGAGGTGCACCACCAGGTGGTCGGTCGGGCCGAGGCGAAGAATCGCGCCTCCGAGGTGGCGGCTGGTGTCGGCGCGCCGCTCAGTTCCGGAGGACCGACCTTTACCGGTCCTTGATCACTCGCGCTTGGTATTGACCGCTCCGACGAGGGCCACGGCAAGGACAGCGGGAACGGTCCCGGCGTTTGACCATCGGTGACGGGTCCCGTTCTGCACGTAGGTGTCGCCCGGGTTCAGCGTCACCTTCACACTGTCGTCCAACTCGAGGATCACCTGGCCCGAGAGGACCACACCA
>JANYJV010000150.1 GCA_025361725.1 Acidimicrobiia bacterium
CCACCGTATTGTTGCCCCCGAATCCGAACGAGTTCGACAGGCACACGTCCACACGGCTCTCGACGCTCTCCGATGCGACGTGACGCAACTCGCATTGCGGGTCCACCTGCGACAAGCCCGCCGTCGGTGGGATGAAACCGTGTTCCACTGCAATCAAGCACACGACCGCTTCGATGGCGCCGGCCGCGCCCAGCGTGTGTCCGACGAGTGACTTCGTGCTCGACACCCAGACGCGCTCCGCCGACGACCCGAAGACCGTCGGTACCACCAGCGCGAGCCCGCTTACGCGGACCGACGCTGTGCGAGGACCTCTTGCACCGAGATCACCGGTGGGAGGAGCTCGGGAGGCCGGACCTTGGGAGGTCGACCCCGGTTCCGCTTCTGGGCGAGGATCTTCCCGTTGGCGAGAAGCTCACCGCCCCAGACACCCCAGGGCTCACGCCGAACCAGCGCGGCCTCGAGGCAGTCGTTCATGACCGGGCACTCGCGGCAGAACGCCTTCGCCCGGGCGATGTCGTCGAGCTGCTCCGAGAAGAACAGCTCGGTGAGGGCAGCGGAACCGTCACGGCACAGGGCCAGGTCACGCCATTCCTCGGTGTCGGTCATTTCCCACTGCAGTGCAAACATTTGGTGCCCCTTGGTCTCGGTGTTCGGTGTCTGGTCGGTGTGCTCGGGGGATCGAAACAGCCCGCTATTCCGGGCCGGAAATACAGAAAGGCCGCCGGGTTGCCCCGGCGGCCTGGTCAGTGCTTGCAGTAGCGGGTTGCGCTACGGCGAGAAGATCAGGGGCCGGGGCCGACGCTTCGAACCGGTGACATTTGCCCAGAAAATCGGGGCAATCGTCCGCGACACGGCCGTCGGGATGGTCGGCATCACGCACAGTCCGAGGGCATACGCGCGCGCAAACCCAGCGTCGTGCTGGTGCTGGTGTGCGGCGAGGCGATGCATCCTGGACGTTCCTGTGAGTCGTCGGTGTGCGGTTCTCGGTCGGGTGACCGGTCTGGAGACTTTCAGACCCGGTGGGGTCAGGTCAACTGATTTTATCGGCGGCGGGGGCCGAGCCCTGGATACCCGATGTCCGAGCCAGTTCGAGGATGGCCTCGTGCACCGCACGCGGCCCGACGACGATGTCGCCGGAGTCGAGCCAGGCCCGATCATCGCCGACCCAATCGGTCACCACGCCACCGGCCTCGCGCACGAGCAACGCGCCGGCCGCCACGTCCCACGGACCGAGTCGCAGTTCGAAGTAACCGTCGAACACACCGGCCGCGGTCCACGCGAGATCGAGACTCGCCGCGCCCGCGCGGCGAAGGTCTTCAAACGCGTGCAGCGCGCGACTGAACATGTCGAGGTAGCGGTCCTTCAGATCGGGATGACGGAACGGGAACCCGGTCGCCACCATCGCGCGCGCCGGCGCGCGCGATGAGATCGCGAGTGGGACGCCGTTGCGCGTCGCTCCCCCGCCGAGCGTCGCGACGTACGTGTCGTGCAGCAGCGGCGCGTGCACCACTCCCACAATCGGCACGCCGTCGCGCACGAGTCCGATCGACACGCCCACGGACGGGAAGCCGTGCAAGAAGTTTGCGGTGCCGTCGAGCGGGTCGCAGATCCACTCGAGGTCCGAGCGGACGCCGCCGCTCTCTTCGCCGAAGAACGGAATGTCGGGTACGGCATCTGCGAGCAACGATTGGATGGCGCGTTCGCTCGACGTGTCGACGTCGCTCACCCAATCGCCGGGCGACTTCTCGCGCACGTTGTCCGGGTCACCGAAACCCGCGACCACGATGTCGCCACCAACGCGAGCGGCCGACTCCGCGATGCGCGCCAACTCGGCGAGGTCGAGCGAACCCATCGGACTCACCCGGCCGCCGAACGCAGCGCGCTCAACAACTGCGGCGTGCCGGCGGCGACAAGATGGCGACGCGCGTTCGGATCGCTGATCCCGAGTGGGCGCTCCTGCACGTCGATGACGTGCGCGCCGGCTTCTTCACAAATGAGGTATCCGCCGAGGTAGTCCCACGGCGCGTGCACACTCGCGCTGTCCAGGTACCCGTCGAACACGCCGGCGGCAACATCGCACAGCGCGAGCGCGCACGATCCGAGCGCGCGGAACTGCTTCCACTGGAGCATCCGCGAGGGAAACGAACTGAGCGCAACAAACGCATTCTCGACGCGCGTGACGTCGGTAGCCGTGAGCTTCTCGTCATCCCGAAACGCGCCCTGGCCGCGCACTGCAGTGTTGACCACACACGTGGCGTGATTCACGACCATCGCCACGAGCGGTCCATCTTGGTCCAACGCGCACAGGCTCGTGGCCCAGTACGGAATGTCCCGCGATGCATTGCTTGAGCCGTCGATCGGGTCGATCACCACGGTGAGACGGGCGTTCGGCATGCCCGACACGCCTGACTCCTCGCTCACGATCGTGAGGTCTCGGCCGTAGAACACCTCGAGTGCCGCGTGGTCCGCGACGAGGTCGATCGCGTACTGGCCGGGTCGGTTGGTCCGGGCTCGCCGTTCGGCACCGCGGATCGGATTCACCGCCCGGTTGATCTCCTCGCAGACGTCACCGAACATCTCGATCAACGCACCGGGCTCCATCGGGGGCGAGTCTGGCAGACCATCGGCCGCGTCGACGCTCCGAGGTTGACCCCGGTCCTTGACCACGCTCAGCTCGAGATGACCCGTTGACTCCCGGCGTACACATTCGCCCGACCATCTCGGACGAAACCCACCAACGTCATGCCCAACCGCGCGGCGGTCGCCACCGCGAGACTCGACGGCGCCGAAACTGCGATGAGCACCGTGATCCCCGCCCGCGCCGCCTTCTGCACGATCTCGAAGCTGACCCGGCCCGACACCACGAGCACCGAGTCCGAGAGCGGCAACAGGCCGGCGAGCGCGGCGTTCCCGATGAGTTTGTCCACTGCGTTGTGCCGGCCCACGTCTTCCCGGACCAGCAGCAGCTCGCCGACCGCCGCGTCGAACCGACCCGCGGCATGCAGACCACCGGTGGCGTCGAACACCGCTTGCCCGGCGCGCAGTCGATCCGGCAGTTCGACCAGCGCACTCAGCTCGAGCTTCAGGCCCACGGCGAGCGGCGCACACATCACCTCGAGTTGGTCCAGGCTGGTCTTGCCACAGATCCCGCAACTCGCGCTGCTCACGAAGTCTCGGACGCGCTCGGCCACGTCGACCGGCCGGCGCGTCGCCACGGTCACCACGTTGTATTCCTGCTCCGCGTTCGGCCCGAGGCAGTACCGGACTTCAGCGAGATCTTCAGGACCGTCGATGATGCCTTCGGTCACGCAGAACCCGACCGCGAGTTCGAAGTCGTGGCCAGGCGTCCGCATGATCACGGCCAGCGGTCGGGCGTCCTGTCCGAGTCCGTGGATGCGAATCTCCATAGGCTCTTCGGTGACGATCTTGTCCGGACGATCACGAAGATCCGCGCCGTTCCATGCGTGCACGCGCACCGGCGTGATGGGCTTGCGAGTCACCTCGGGAGCCATGCCCCTGCGCTATCGACGCGCGTCGGGCGCGACGGCCGCAACGCGTGAAGTGGTCGTGAGTTCGATGCCGGCGCGCCGGGCGTCGTCGGGCACATCGACGTCGGCGAAGGTTCCCGGCGCGAACCCACCGACCTCGAGCACGTCGTCGATCGATGCCACCAACGCGTGCAACGACCGCTCGCCGCCGGCCACCAACGCGAGAGCGGCGGTCACAGCACGCGGGCCGTACCGAGCGCACACGTACTGGCGGCGTCCGTCTTCATCCACGGGTACGACGACCTCCGCGTGCGCGGGCGCGGCGATCAGCGCGTCGAGCGCAGGGGCCACCCACGGCAGGTCGCACGCCAACAGCACGAGCGGTGCGACCGTATCGGTCTCGGTCTCCCGCAACGCGTTGGCTCCGGCGACGAGCGCGGCGAGCGGACCCGCTCCCGCCGGCGTCTCGCGCACCGCTCGCAACTCGGTAACGCCCGGGCCCACCTCGATGACCTCCGAGCACCGTTGCGTGAGCAGCCTCGCAGCGCGCGCCGCGAGCGTCTCGCCGTCGAGGATGAGCGTGGCCTTGTCCACACCGAGGCGCCGGCTCGAACCGCCGGTGAGCACCAGACCGGCGACGCCGCTCACTGCGATGGGTCGACGGCCGGCCGGTCCACCGGTAACGGATCGATCGGCGAGAGGGGAATCTCGGTACCGGAGCTGATTGTGCGGACCAGCCACACGCGCTGGCGCCGCACGAGGTCCACGGTCACGGTAGTGCCGACGGGGTCCACCGCCAACACGACTCGGGCGTCGTCGCCGAGTTCAACCACCGACTGCGCGTCCACCGCGGCGGCGACCATCGCGAGCTGTGGGCGAGCGGCCTGTTCGGCCATCCATCGGGGACGGTTCCGGCCGCGCAGCACGTCGTCATCGGTCATGCGGTACAGCGCATCGAAGTCACGGTTCGCGAGGGCCCGGCTGTATCCGATCGCCACGTCCGTGGGCCCCGGGCCCGGGTCGCGCGCCACGCCGAAGACCACGCTGCATCCGAGCAACACCACCAATGTGAGCACGATCACCATCGTCACGGCGCCACTCCGTCGATTGCGGCGGCGAGTTCGAAGTCCCAGTCGGTAAGACCACCGACATCGTGGGTCGTGAACAACACGCGCACCTTGCGCCAGCGAATGTCCAGATCCGGGTGATGGTCTTTCGCCTCGGCGAAATAGCCGATCCGGACGACGAACGCGATCGCATCGGCGAAGCTCGGACACTCGTACGTCCGCACGATGGCATCACCGTCGAGGGCCCACTCCGGAACGCTCGCGCACCGGTCGGCAATCTCACCGGCTTCGAGACGCGTGCGCATGCGCCAAGGCTACGCGGCCGCCGGCGCAGGACGAGCGTCGGGCTCGGTCTCGGTCTCGGTCTCCAAGCCTTGCCGCCTCGCCCACCACCAGATCGCTGCGCCACCGATGATCGGCGCCGCCGCCATCGTGGAGCCGGCCACCTGGACCCCGGCGCCCGCGGCAACGAGTCCGACGAGCGGCAGCGACACGAGGTCGCCGAGGTTGTGCAGGGTTGCGTCGATCGCGAAGATCCGACCGTGGGTCTCCACCGGCGCCGCGCGTTGCAACAGCGTCCGGAACGGCGCGATGAAACCGGCGGTGACCACTCCCCAACCGACGATTCCGCAGAAGGCGACAACCTCGTTCGACGTGCTCACGTAGACGAGCGCGGCGACGCCGGACCCGATCGCAGCCACGCACACGACCGTCATCCGCACCGCGCGGTCGCCGAGGCGCGTGATGACGGCGCCGGCGGCGAGGAGTCCCACGCCGAAGCTCGTCTGGAGGAGTGCGAACGTGGATGGCGTGCCGTGCAGTACCTCGCGGACGTAGATCGGTTCGACCACGATGAATGCGCCCCAGATCAGGTACACGCTCACCCCCAACACCAACAACCGACGCACCGGCGCGCGTTGGGCGACGACCCGAAAGCCTTCGCGCAGGTCGTCCTTGACGCGACGGGTCTTGCCATCGGCCGTCGACGGTGCCACGGCCGGACCGATGTGAAACGGCAGCAGGACCGCGATGCCGACGAGGTAGGTCAACGAGTCCACGACGAACGCGCCCTGGAACCCGAACGCGCCGATCGCACCCGCGGCGAGGAGCGGACCGAACGCGATTGCGGATTGACTTGCGGTAGCAAGGAGCGCGTTCGCACCCGCGAGCTGGTCGTCGTTCACGAGGCGAGGAGGCAGCGACTGAAACGCCGGTTCGGCGAAGGCCTTCGTCACACTGTCCAACGTCGCGAGCGCGACGAGCGCTTCGAACGAACCGGCGAGGATGAACAGCAGTGCGACGCCGGCCGCGGCACCGTCGGCGAGGATCAGGACGCGCTTGGGCCCGAGCCGGTCGACGGGAACACCGGCCAACGGTCCGAGGAGCACCGGCGGCAATGCCCACGCCAACCCGAGGATGGCGAGCTCCGCCGGCCCGGCGTTGAAGTGGAAACTGGCGAAGCCCCAGATCGCCACGAGCGCGCACCAACTCCCGATGGCGTTCACCGCCTGCCCGAGAATGAGTAGCCGCAAGCGACGGTCGCGGAGCAAGGACATGGGTCAACGGTAGATCCCGGACCAATTTCCGCCGAGCGGATTTCCGCTCAGTGATTGCGGGCACCTGGCCGTCGGCTGCAGAGGCTGAACGCCCGAATTCACAACGTTCTCGCGAGCATCCGCGCGAGGCTCGTCGCCGAACGGCCGGCCTGGGCGGTAACGGGTGGGGCCGGTTGTCCTCTGCGGGGGACGAGAAGGTCCAGGAAGTAGACCCGGCCCCACCCGCTGTTCCCTTCGGACGGTGCCCGACGATGGGGCGTGCCGGAGGTCGTGTGCGCAGTTCCGTCGTAGTTTGTTTCCATCGAACGCGAAGCAATCGCAGCAACAGTCACGGTGAACGCAACCCCTGAGACGTTGTTCGCCGTTCTCGCCGATCCGACCACCCACGCGTCGATCGATCGGACTGGGAACGTGCGGGAGTCGATCGATCAGGCCCGGATCACTGAGGCCGGCCAGTTCTTCCGCATGGCGATGTATCACGACGGGCATCCGGACCAGCACTACCAGATCGCCAACCTGGTCGAAGTCTTCGACGAGCCTCGGGCCATCGCATGGAAGCCCGGCACCGAATCGTCCGAGACCGGCGAAGTCAGTTTCGGCGGCTGGGTCTGGCGCTACGACCTCGAAGCAGTAGGACCCGCACACACCAAGGTCATGCTGACCTACGACTGGTCAGGGCTGACACCCGAGGCGCGAGCAGTCCAAACGTTTCCGCCGTTCGGCGTGGACTACCTCGAACAGTCGCTGAAACATCTTGCCGAGCAAGCGACGGCATAAGCGACGGGTGCGGTCTCTACGTTCGACATGTTCTTCTGATTCCCGCACACGTCGATCGTTACGGGCCGGCGAGGTCCATGTCAGGGGGTTCGGGGTCTCGTGGTTCGAGGTCAGGGCCAAAGTCGATGATGGTGTGTTCGAGGGTGGGGCAGACTTCGGTGCCGTCGGGTCGGAAGACGCGGAAGGTGATCTGGTTCCAGACGATCTGCCAGTCGGGATGGGCATGGAAGAAATGGTGATGCCGGGCACACAAGAGGACACCGTTCGCGTAGCTCGTTTCACCGCCGTGTTCCCAATATTTGACGTGGTGGGTTTCACACCATCCGGGTGGGATCTCACATCCCGGCCACCGGCAATGCCGGTCTCGTCGCGCGATCTGTCGACGTAGCCACCGTGGGTAGGTCCGCGTTTCGGTCCCGACGTTCAAAGGCTTCGAATCCGGACCCAAGATCGTGCGACCCAGGGTGCAATCACACAACAAGGTCTCCACCTCGGAGGGGTCCAATGTTCCGATGAACGACCCGTCCATCTGCCCGAACCGGACAAACGCCTCCCGGTTCAGGTGGGCCAAGAAGGTCGCCCAATCAATCACGACTGTCGCACTCGGTGATGCCATCACCGAACTTCTCGTGTCGGCGCCCATCGCCACGCGACACAAGCGGGCCAAAGCATCAGCTTTGCGTTGCGCGGGAGTGCGGTCATCACCTTCGGAGGGTGGATCGGTGAACGCGTCCAGGGCCGTGGAGATCGTCTCCGCGTTCAAGCCGCCGATATCACCATCGAGCGCCAACCGGTCGCCGACGATCGACGCCCGCAGACCATCACGTTCCGGTGGGAGTCCACCATCACGACGCGCACACCGCTTGAAATGTGATGCCATCCGCCCAAGCGACCAGAAATCTTTCTTCACCGCCGCCGCCAACAGTTCTGGTTCGACAGCCGCAAGTTCCTCGTCATACCCGGGAACCCGTGCGCTGCGCATGATGCGCACCGCACCCGAAGAAATCTGACCCGCCCGCCACGCCGCGCGCGTCGCAGGCAGGACCTCACCGAGCTCCCCGGCAGCGATCGCCCCGTGCACATCACCCGTGCGCATCCCACTCCGGGCGCGTAACCACGAGGGTGTCGACTCGTAACCGTCCTCAGCACCGACACCACGACGATGGCCCGCCACGGCCAGGTCTGCGAACACCGCATCGAGCCGGTCGAGTTCACGTCGGAACCGAAGGATCGTCGACGCCAACTCCCCATCCGACAACTCACCAGGCTCGAGCGACATCACCGCATCAGTACCAGCGCGTAAGGCTTCGAAGGAAGAGAGAGCGGGTGTCTGATTGGTCATCGTTCCCGCCCTCTCGAACCGGTCGTTCCCCTGCCCTTCACGACCAAATCAGACTACCAGAACACACGTTCGAGATCAAGCAAAACTACAAGCAATTCAGGATCTTTTACTGGACACATCGACGACCCCTCTCGCCCGGCGCACACCGCTGACATCTCCTGCAGTCGACGCGCCGGCTCGGCTCGGCGAGTCGGTGCCGCCACACGATGTGTGCCTCGACATCCGCCCATACCATCGCCACTGTGCAGCATGAACTCTGGGCGTACGACAACGGGCAAAGTTTTTGCCTGGCCGGTCCGGACGGCGACGCGCAACGCGCAACGCGTACTCATGCCACCCGACGCCCACCTCGTTTGGACGGTTGAGCCAAGCAGCCATTTCGAGGCGATGACGCTCTACTACGAACGGATGAGATGAGGCGCGTATCCGACGGACTACCCAGACATCGACCGGCAGACCTCCCTCGAGCGAGGCTGGTCGTCGCCGTAGTGCCGCTCAACCGAGAGACATTGCTCGGAGATCAGCAGTTCGTACTCACCCGCGGTCGCTTCCAGCAACCATCGCTGCGGGAGTGAAGGTGTCCACCCCGCCCCGCTTCCGCAATCCTCGACTCGCGCCTCGTGCGCGCAGCCATACGATACCCCGATGACGTGCGGGTCTTGTGGTTCGAACACTCCTGTCGACGCGCGGTTCTGTCCGGCGTGTGGACACCCGATCGTGGCGCGCCACGACGAACGCCGGGTCGCGACGGTGTTGTTCGCCGATCTCGTCGGGTTCACCCGGCTGTCCGAAAGCGCGGATCCCGAACACGTGAAGAACTTGGTCGATCGTTGTTTCGAACGACTCGCCGCCGACGTCGTCTCCTACGGCGGGCAGGTGGACAAGGTGATCGGCGACGCGCTCGTCGCGATCTTCGGCGCTCCCGTCGCCCACGAAGACGATGCCGAGCGCGCGGTGCGCGCCGCACTGCGAATGCAGGAACACCTCGAACGACTCGGCACCGAGACCGCCACGAAAGTCCGCATGCGCATCGGCGTGAACACCGGCGAGGTGCTGGTGGGCGCAATGCGGGCCGGCGGGGACTACACCGCGATGGGTGACGTGGTGAACACCGCGAGTCGGTTGCAGTCGATCGCGCAACCCGGACAAGTGGTGGTCGGGCCTGCGACGTACGCGGCCACCGCCGCGGCGATTGCGTACGAACCGTTGGGCGCGCTCTCGGTGAAGGGACGCGAGGAAGCCGTCGACGCGTGGCACGCGACCGGCGCGGTTGCTCCGCCAGGATCTCGTCGTGCCCGTCCGCTGACTCCGCTCGTCGGACGCGACGACGAACTCACGATGCTCTGTGCGTCCCTCACCACGACCGTGACGCGCCGGCGGACTCACTTCATCCTCATGGTCGGCGAGGCCGGCGTCGGCAAAACCCGGCTCGCCAACGAACTCGGGCAGAGCGCGGAAGACGAACACGGTGCTCGCGTCCTGACCGGCCACTGCATTCCGTACGGCGAGAGTGACGCTTGGTACCCGATCGCCGCGATGATCGCGAGCGCGTGTTGCGTCGGGCTGGAAGACGACACCGAGACCCAGCGCGCCGCGGCGCGCATTGAGACCGCCGCCGTCTTGGAGCTGCCTATCGACGACCCCGAGGTGGGCCGGATCACCGACGGTCTCCTGCACATCATGGGCAAGCCGAGCAACCTGGAGACGGTCGACCCGGGACGCGCGCACGAAGACTCGCTCCGCGCGGTCCTCGCGTTCATGGCCGCGCTCGCCTCCCAACGACCGCTGATGCTCATCCTTTCGGACCTGCACTGGGCGGATTCGGAACTCCTCGACTTCCTCCCCCGCTTCCTGCAACGTGTCGCCGGTATGCCGGTGATCCTGCTCGCCACCGCGCGGAGCGAGTTCGCCGACGAGTGGACGCCGCCACCCGGACGACACAACGTCGTCAATGTCCACCTCGATCCACTCGACGCCGATGACGCGGACGAACTCCTCGAGGCCCTCCTCCCCGACGCAGACCCGGAGGTGCGCGCCGCGTTGCGTGATCGATCCGGTGGGAACCCCTTCTTCGTCGAAGAGCTCGCCGCGATGGCGGGCGAGGACACCGGAGGTCCCACGGGCGAACTCCCCGCCACGCTCCACGGCTTGGTGGCCGCACGGCTCGACCGTCTCCGGCCGGCGGAACGGTCCGTGCTCGAAGACTGCGCAGTGATCGGCGCGACCGGTCCCGTAAATCTGGTCGAGGTGCTCGCGTCGAGTCACGGTTCGGACACCGAGTCCACGTTGAGTGCGCTCGCCGACGCCGGGCTCCTCGAACTCGAGCACGGCGAGTTCTCCTTCCGCAACGAACTCACCCGCGAGATCGCGTACGGCACGCTCACGAAGGCCGAACGGGCCCGTCGGCACAACCTCCTCGCCAAGACGCTCGCGAAGGAAGGTGAGCGGACGGGCCGGATCGAAGAGGTGATGGACCGCCTCGGGTACCACTTCAATCTGGCGGCGTCGCTCATGACCGAGTTGGGCAGCGGTTCGGGCCTGCCGGCCGACATGGCACGCAACGCCGCGTCCTTCCTCGGGCGCGCGGCGCGCCGGGCGGAGCAACGCGAAGACTGGAAAGCCGCCGAGCACCACCTGGACAGCGCGATCCCGCTCGTTGCGACCGACGAACGCGAGCAGCTGCTCGAGTTCCATCTCGCACGCGCGCGTGCCCGTGCCGAGCAACGCAAGACCCCGGCGGCGCGCCACGACCTTGCCGATGTGGAGCGGCTGGCCCGGGAACTCGGTGACGTCCGTGCGCAGGCCGGCGCCACCACCATCCTCGGGGACGTGCAGTACAAGGAAGGTGACCTCCCCACCGCCACTGACACGTTGGATCGGGCGATTGCGCAGTGGCGCGCCATCGACGATCAGGCGGGGTTGGCCGAAGCGCTGCGGTTCTCCGGGATGACGGCGTTGTTCCGGGGTAACACCGACAAGGCCGGCGTCGACATCGACGAAGCGTTGTCGCTGTTCCGGGTGTGCGAGGACCGGCGTGGCGAAGCGTGGGCGTTGCAGAACCTGGCGTGGCTCTCCTTCATCCAAGGCGAGTACGACGTCGCCGAAGCGCGCCTCGAGACCTCGGCCGCAACGTTCACCGACCTCAGTGACTGGGGCGGTGTCTCCTGGGCGCTCGGCCTGCTCGCGTGGGTCCGATTCACGCAGGGCCGGATGGAAGAATCCCGCGAACTCGCGGTCCGCATGGAGCAAGAAGCGAAGGAACTCGGCAACCGGTGGGCGGGCGCCATGATGAACGTCCTCCTCGCCAACATCGGGGTCTGGACCGGCGACCCCGAGTCCGCAATGGAGCAGGCTCGCGCCGCCGTCGAGGTGTTCCGCGCGCTCGGCGATCCGTGGGGCGAGCTCCAGGCGATGAGTCCGCTCATCCTCGCCCAAACGCTCTCCGGTCACTACGACCGCGCGCTCGCGCTCATCGACGAGATCGAGACGATCGGTTTCCAGGTGCTCGACTTCTCCATGACCCAGCTGCCGTCGTTGATCCGGGTTGCGATCGCGGTGATGACCGGCGCGGACGGCGCGTACCAGTTGGCCACCGAGTCACTCGGCGACCTCGACGGCAAGCGATTCATCAACGACGAGCAGCGCATGCTCCTCGGCTTGGCTGCCCTCCAAGAGGGCAAGCTCACGATCGGTCACGACGTGCTCAGCCGGGCCCGCAGCCTGGCCTTCGGGGCCGGCAGCGACGTCGCCAACAATGTCGCGCTCGCGATCGCGCTCGTCGCCACCGATCGGGCTGACGAAGCGCTGGCGCTCACCGACGAGATCGAGTCCGCACTGGTCACCTACGCCGACCGCTTTCGTCATGCGCTCGTGCGGGCGTTTGCCTTCAATCGTCGCACTGAAGCGGCCGCGGTCGAGCGCGAGCTCACCCGGGCGAAAGCCATCGTCGACGACACCGGCTCCGTGCTCGACCAAGCCATCGTGCGGCTCGCCGCCGCGTCGATCTGGGGTGCTTCGGCCCGCACGGATGCGGCGACGGCCGAGGCGCGCGAACTCCTCGCGGGCAGTGGCGTCGATCCGGTCGGCTGGGTCCGTCTCTTCGCCGCCATGACCGCGCCCGCCGGCTAAGAACCTGCACGAGTAGTCACTCGGCGAAGGTCGCCGTCGGATCCGGATCGGTGCCGTCGATGCCGAGGTGGAAGCGGTTGAGAAACCAGTGGCCGAGCGGACCGATACCGACGCCGAAGACGAGCGTGCCGATCCCGACGTCACCGCCGAGCGACCAGCCCACCACCAGCGCACCGAGCTCGAGGCCCGTGCGCACCAACCAGATCGGCATCCCGCGCGCGGCGATGCCGGTCATCAAACCGTCACGAGGTCCAGGCCCGAGTCCCGCGCCGATGTAGAGGCCGACGCCGAGCGCAATCGCCACCACCCCGCCGATCAACATCGCCCATTGCGCACCGATCGCATGCTGGGGCGAGACGCGCGCGAGGACCGCATCCGTGATGAGGCCGACGGTGAGCGTGTTGACGATCGTGCCCAACCCGAGCCGTTGCCGCATCGGAATCCACAACAAGAGGATGACCAATCCGAGCAGGACGACGACGAGGCCGAAGCTGATACCCAGACGCGTCGCGAGACCCTGGTGCAAGACGTCCCACGGACTCACTCCGAGTCTTGCTCGCACGGTGAGGGCAATCCCGCCTCCGAGGAAGACCAGGCCCAGCGCCAACCGCGGCAGCCGGCGACGGAGTTCGGCAACCTTGAGCGGCGCCAGCCGGCGATAATCAGGAGGGTCGACCGCTCCCATCCGCGCGGCTTCAGCCCGAGGTCACGGCGAGCGCGACTTCGACTTCGATCTCCACTGCCGCACCGCGCGGCAGTGCCGCGACCCCGATCGCCGATCGGCTGTGACGTCCGGCGTCGCCGAACACGCTGAACAACCGGCGGCTGGCACCATCGATCACTGCCGCTTGCTCGACGAAGCCGGGCGCGCTCACGACGAATCCGATCACGCTCAGCACGCGCGTGATCCGATCGAGACCGCCGAGTTCGGCACTGAGTACCGAGAGAGCATTGCGGGCACACCAGTCGGCGGCGATCGCACCGTCGTCCACCGTCACGTTGGCACCGAGCACCCCCGGGTGCATGACCACACCGTCGGCGCCGCGCGGGAGCTGCCC